>JBFWSG010000036.1:0-59516 GCA_050248495.1 Pirellulales bacterium
ACGCGGCCATCAATCTTCTCCGCCTCGCCAACTCTGCCAACCTTACCGCCGCCGTCCGAGAAAATGCTTACCGAGTCGACCGACTACTCGCTAAACTGGGCATCATGAAACTTTGAATCGTCCTGCGCACAGCCCGCAGGACTGGCAGTTTCGGCCCAGCAAATACGCCGGATGCGGCGCGCGGCCATCTTGCTACACTAGGCTATATGGCACGCTGGCCGCGGCACGTCTGGACATCGATCTTCACCTATGGCACGGTATTCGTGCTGTTTCCGCTGTTGTGTTTGTTGGCTTACGGGTGGGTAAGAGGTTGGATTTTCTGATGTCTGGGACGCCTTCTTCGCCGCCGAGTCACGCCGAGCTGCAGGCCCGGCTCAAACCGCATGGCCAGCATCATCTGCTGCAGTTTTGGGACGAGCTCGTCGACGCGGACCGCCAGCAGCTCGCCCGGCAGATCGGAGCGGTCGACCTCGCGCTGATGGCCGAACTGTTCCGCGAGACGGCGGCTGCCCAGGATTGGGCTGCGCTCGCGCGTCGCGCGGAGCCGCCGCCGGCCATTCGGCTCGCCGATCGGGCGCGCGGCAGATTTACCAGCCAGGAAGCCCGCGATCGCGGCGTCCGAGCACTCGAGGCCGGCGAGATTGGCGTCTTGCTCACCGCCGGCGGGCAGGGGAGCCGCCTCGGCTTCGATCAGCCCAAGGGAATGTTCCCCATCGGCCCGGTGTCGAACGTTTCGCTGCTGCAGGTCCATCTGGAGAAGGCCCTCGCGGCCGAGCGGCGTTACGGCGCGGCGGTGCCGGTCTACATGATGACCAGCCCCGTCACGCACGACGAGCAGGTCGCTTTTCTCTCAGAGCACCACCGCTTCGGCCTGCCGGAGGATGATCTCGTCGTCTTCTGCCAGGGAACGATGCCGGCGGTCGACGCGAAGACCGGCAAGTTGCTCTTGGCGGGCAAGGGCGAACTGTTCCTCAGCCCCAACGGCCACGGCGGCACGGTCGCTGCGCTTGCCGATAGCGGCGCCATTGAGCACATGCGCCGCCGCGGCGTGAAGCACCTGTTCTACCTGCAGGTCGACAACCCCCTCACGCCGATCGCCGACCCCGAGTTTATCGGCTATCACCTGCTGACCGACTCGGAGCTCACGTCGATGGCCGTCACCAAGCAGTCGCCGCGCGACAAGCTCGGCAACTTTGTATCGGTCGACGGCCGCGTCCAGGTGATCGAGTACAGCGACTTCCCGGACGACGTCGCGGAACAGCGCGACGCCGCGGGCGGCCTCAAGTTCTGGGCCGGCAGCATCGCTGTCCACGTGTTCGCCGTCGACTTCCTCGAGCGGGCTTTGAAGCTCCGCGACGCGCTGCCGTTCCACGTGGCCCACAAGAAGGTGCCCCACGTCGACGCCAGCGGCCGGCTCGTCGAGCCGTCGCAGCCCAACGCGCTCAAGTTCGAACGGTTCATTTTCGATCTCTTGCCCCACGCCGAGAACGCGATCGTCGTTGAGTATGCCGAGAAGGACGTCTTCGCGCCGCTCAAGAATGCGCCCGGCGCCGAGCGCGATACGCCCGAGTACGTGAAACGGCTGATGTGTGATCAGCACCGCGACTGGCTCGAAGGGGCCGGCGTGGCAATCGCCGACGGCGTGAAGGTGGAAATCAGCCCGCTGTGGGCCCTCGACGCTGCGGGTGTCCACAACCGGAACGATCTGCCCAAGTTCATCGACCGGCCGTCCTATTTGCGCGACCTATAGGAGCGCGATTTGTAGGAGGCCTCTCCGAGGCCGATGCCGAATTCAAATTGGAAAGGGAATCGGCGTCGGAGACGCCTCCCACAAGATTCAGTCTTCGCATCATGCAGTTCGAAGTCGAGCAAAAGCACCGAGTCGAGGACGCCGCGACACTCGAAGTCCGTCTGGCCGAACTTGGCGCAACTTGGGGCGAGCCGCTCCAGCAGGCCGACGAATACTTCGCACACCCGGCCCGTGACTTCGCCGCGACCGACGAAGCGCTGCGAATCCGCACCGTCGGTGACCGCAGCTTTGTCACGTACAAGGGCCCGAAGCTCGACGCCACGACCAAGACGCGCCGCGAGCTGGAGCTGCCGCTGGCGGCGTCGCACGCCGAGTTCGCCGAGCTGCTCGCCGCCCTCGGCTTTCGCCCGGTGATGACTGTTCACAAGACGCGCCATCCCTTCGAGCTCACGCACGCGGGGCAAACTGTCCACGGCGCGTGGGATGAAATCGATGGACTCGGCACTTTTGTCGAGCTGGAGCTGGCGGCCCATGACGCCACGCTCGCCGCCGCGAAGCAGTGCATCGCGTCACTTGCCGCCCAGCTGGGCCTCGGCCCGACCGAACGACGCAGCTACCTGGAGCTGCTGCTAGCTCGCGCTTGAAACGCGCGCAACTTGAATCTTTCCACGATTTCGTCAGCGGCACTCCGTTTGCTCTTTATTTCTGCGGAGAATTGAGGCCTGCGAAAGTGCGGAGTTTTTGCGGCCGCACGTGCAGGAAATTCAATTCGCCGCGAATGATTTACAACCCACCTTGAAGCGAAGGTTGCAGGGCTACGATGGCCCCGCCGCACCAAGGCACAGGTCCAACGCAATGGACGCGTTGCAAAGGGGTTAGGATGATCGACTCTCGCGCACTCGCGCCTCGCCGTGCCGCCAGCTCGTCGCACCCGGCACTTCGTCCCAGCGATCGATTCAGCTCCACACTCGTTGGCTGGCTGATCCAAACCGCATTCATCTCGGTCGTTGCGGGAACTTGCGAAACCCTGGCAGACTCGCGGGGTTCCAGCAGTGAGAGTCCGGTGATGCCCGGAGCCTCGACCAGGATGTCACGGCTCTCGCCGCCGTTAAAACTTGACCAGAGTGCCTTGATTTCCCACGGCGGAAGTCAAGAATCCAATTCACGACTCGTCGGCTACGTCGCCGGCCTCGGTCGCCGCCGGCGTGCTGCTCGCAGCTAGTTTCCTTTGTCTATTCGCAAGGAGTTCAGAGAAGATGAAATACTGCACGTTCTTTGCCGCGCTGTTGGCCCTGAGCAATTGGACTTTCGTCACAACCTCGCAGGCCTGGGCCCATGGCGGCACCGACCTCTCGATCGCCAAGTGCGATTGCGAAGACGAAGAGGAGGAAGGCGATGACTCGGGCCGCGTCATCGACTGCGAAGATGAAGAAGGCGACGACGGCGCCGCCGTGCTCGAGTGTCACGACGAAGACGATGCCGAATAAAGCATGAACCGCAGGGGGTGAGCCGCAAGTTCCGGCTCCGGTTTTCAAATAGCTGTCCCAACTCGACGGGTGACGCGCAGGGGGCGCGTCGCCCGTCATTTTTTTTGCCTGTGATTTTCGCTGCCGCGCATCGGCAAACCGCTCTTTCACCAGACTACGCATTTTGCCATACTCTCGCCCCGGTTTGGGTGGCAAAGCTGAACCGGGGTGGCATGCCCTCGCTCGCCGCCCACATGCTCATGCGAAGCGAGAGCGGCTACGGGCGAGCTTGGGCATGATTGGCGCTTCGCAAGAGCATGCCACCCACAGTCCAGCAGCATTGCCAAGACTGCTAACGAACAAGATTGCGCAGGATGCACCGCGATGAAGATCTTCTTTTCAGTGGGCGAGCCGAGCGGCGATTTGCACGGCGCCAACCTGATCCGCGAGCTCCGGCGGCGGCGCGACGATTTCGAGTTCGTCGGCTACGGCGGTCCGCGGATGGCGGCCGCCGGCTGCGAATTGCATGAAGACCTGACGGCGCTCGCCGTGATGTGGTTCCTTCGAGTGCTGCTCAACATCCACCGCTTCTGGAACTTAGTCAGCCGGGCCGACCGTTACTTCGCCCACTCGCGTCCCGATGCCGTCGTGATGATAGACTATCCGGGCTTCAACTGGTGGATCGCCCGCCGCGCCAAGGCGCACGGCATTCCGGTGTTCTACTACGGCACACCGCAAATCTGGGCCTGGGCCGGTTGGCGAATCAAGAAGATGCGGCGGTTTGTCGACCATGTGCTCTGCAAACTGCCGTTTGAAGAACCGTGGTATCGCGAGCGCGGCTGCCACGCGACGTATGTGGGCCATCCCTATTTTGATCAACTTCGCGGCGAAACGCTCGATGCAGAGTTTATGACGCAACAGCGTGCCGGCGCTGGGCCGCTGGTGGCGATCCTTCCCGGGTCGCGGACGCAAGAGGTGAAGAGCAACTTCCATTACTTCTTGAAGGCCGCCAAACTCGTCCGCCAGCAGGTGCCCAACGCTCGCTTCGCGGTCGCCTCGTACAAAGCCAGCCAGGCCGAGATGGTCCGCCAGCAACTCCAGGGCATCGACCTGCCGATTGAAGTTCATGTCGGCCGCACCGCAGAGCTGATCGCCGCGAGCGAGTGTACGATGGCCGTCTCCGGCTCGGTGTCGCTCGAGCTGCTCTACCACACCAAGCCATCGGTGATCCTCTACTACATCTCGCCGCTGGCATTCCAGGCGCAAAAGTTCTTCCGCAAGGTCCGTTACATCACGCTGGTGAACCTGCTCGTGACGGACGACCTGTTCCCGAAGAAAGTTGCCGTTTACGACCCGAACGACCCGGTCGACGCCAAGGTGTTGCTGCCAGAATACCTCACTTGCGGAGACAAGTCGCAGCAAGTGGCATCTCACATCGTCGAATGGCTCACCGAGCCGGCCAAGCGCAGCGAGCGGATCGCCCAGCTCGCGGCCCTCAAAGAAGTCGTCGGCCACGGCGGCGCCTCAAAGCGCGCGGCCGACTACCTGCTCGCCGAACTCGATCGCCTGGCGATCCGCCCGGCACCCCGCACCCACTTCCCCTTCGCCACGCGCCTGGAAGAAGCCGCCCGCGGCGCCGCGTAACGATTGTTTCGATTTAGCGGCGGAGCTTGCTCCGCGCGATCACTTCCGCGCGAGCCAAGCCCTGCCGCTAATTGCCACCGGCCGATCCCAAGCGTATTCTGGCTCTCGACTCTTGACCCTCCGCTCTCGACTTTCCCATGTTCGCCGTCGAACCGCCGCCATCTCAAGCCGACCTCCATTTTCGCGTACTCGGCTTTCCGGTCCGCGTGAGTCCCTGGTTTTGGGGCGTCACCGTGTTCATGGCGTTGAATGGTGGCGAAAAGGTCGATCCCAAGGACGTGCTCGTGTGGGTCGGCGTGGTCTTTGTTTCGATCCTGGTGCATGAACTGGGGCACGCGGTGCTGCAGCGGCGTTTTGGCGGCCGGCCCCGTATCGTGCTCTACGGTTTTGGCGGGCTGGCGATCTCCGACGATCGCGATCGCTCGCCGCAGAGCCAGATTCTCATTTCGCTCGCCGGGCCGACAGCAGGTTTTCTCTTCGCCGCGATTGTTCTAGCCGGCTGTTACTTAGCCGGACATTCAGTCTTTCCAGTTCACGATATGAACAAGACTTCAATCGAGCGATGGTTAGCGGAGTTTCAAAATGGCGTTTGGTTCTTCGATGTGCCGGGATTCACATTTGGGTTCGAAGGGTTCGAGTCGTTCTGGGCGAATTTGGCAATGCGAGATTTACTGTACGTGAACATCTGGTGGGGCCTCGTGAATCTGCTGCCGATCTATCCACTCGACGGCGGACGCGTCTCGCGCGAGTTGTTCACGCTCAATCAACCTCGTCAGGGCATCATTCAGTCGCTTTGGCTCTCGGCGGTCGTGGCGGCGGCATTTGCGGTTTTCGGACTGGCTCGCGGCTCAATCTTCACGGCGATCATGTTTGGTTACCTGGCTTACGCAAATTATCAAAATATTCAGGCGTATGATCGCCAATGGGGCTGATCCACAGGCGCGAGCGATGGCGCGAAAGCCGACTCGGCGGGTGATTCTTTTGGGCGCGAGCAATCTCGTGCGCTCGATCTCGACGGTCGTCGAAACTGCGCGCGAGATCTGGCGCGAGCCGGTGGAAATCATGGCGGCGATTGGTCATGGCCGCTCTTATGGGCGCGATTCGCGCGTGTTGGGGCGAAAAATTTCGGGAATTTTTCCCTCACCACTTTGGAAAGATTTACAAACACGCGCGCCGCTTGAAACTGTTGCGCTCGTGACCGACGTCGGCAACGATTTAGGTTACCAGGTGCGCGTCGACGAAATCGCTTCCTGGGTGGATGGGTGTCTCGCGCATCTCGAACGCGCGCGAGCGACGACCGTCATCACGGAGTTGCCGCTCGCGCGCATGGAGCGGCTCAGTGAGCGCGAGTTCTTGTTCTTCCGTACGCTGTTCTTTCCCAAAGCGCGGATCACGTTCGACGAGCTTCGCGCGGATGCTTATGCGCTCAACGCCCGGCTGCAGGAACTCGGCGAACGGCGGAAAATCTCGGTAATTCCAGCGTCCGGCGCGTGGTATGGCCGCGACCCGATTCACTTGCGCCGCGCCGTGTGGCGCGAAGCATGGCCCACGATTCTCTCCGCCTGGCACGAGCGCGAGCCGCTCTCGATTCGTCCGCGGGCGTCGTTCGCGCGATGGGCCTATCTGCGCTCGCTCAAGCCGGCCGAGCGCGTTGTCTTTGGTCGCGCTGAGCGCACCGCGCAACCGAGCGGCATGCTGCGCGACGGAACCACGATCTCACTCTATTGAAACGCGCTGCAAGATGTCGCGAGTAACAGCGAGAGCTTTCTACAAACAACATTCGTGGTCGCGCGCACGCGCGCAGTGCGAAAAATTTTTCACACAAGGCATTTTTTTGGGGAAAACGTGTTGCACAAACCAAGCAATTCTGTACAACTACGGTCAAGTGGAACTCAAAAATTTTCGTGTTCCACTCGGTAACACATCCTTAAGGAGTGTTTGATTCGCTTGCGAGTTGAACACGGATGTACCGGAAGGCTGCCGTGGATCGGTAGCTTTCAGAAGTCGGAAGGCGAGAGTCGCTCGATGATGTGTATCGGCGACGGATGCTTTCCAAAACCCCTTTATGGAGGAGTCGACTGTGGCCAAGAAACGTAAAGCTGCCAAGAAGAAGGCTGCGAAGAAAGGCACCAAGAAGAAGGGCGCCAAGAAGAAGGCCAAGCGCAAAAAGAAGACGACCAAGAAGGCCTAGGCTTTCTCGAGGACTTAGTCCTTGAAGTCGTTCTCTTTTGCAGCTTCGATCGAGCCGCCGGTGGAGTGAGCTTTGCCTCGCGTCGCCCGGCCGATCAGCGAAATAACGAGAAAGAGCCGCAGAGCACAGCTCGCGCGGCTCTGTTTTTTTGCGCTCGCGGTGTGCTGGCCAACCCGCAGCCGCACTTCTCTCGCAAAATAGCCGGCGAGCTACGCCTCGTCGGTCCTGCATCTCAGTCGCAACTACGCTGCCCCTACAGCACCGACAAGCTCGGCATCGGCGGACTCGCCTTGTGGCCCGACGCCAACTGTCGCACGAGATTCAAGCAAATCTCCTGAAAGTAGCTCGCCGTTGACGCATCGTCGAAATTCCCTCGTGTCTCGCCGGCGTCGCCCCTTTCGCGGATGCCGATGTTGATTGGCACCTCGCCGAGGAACGGCACAGCGAGCTCGGCCGCTTTCCGTTTCGCACCGCCCGAGCCGAAGATGTCGTACCGCTTCCCGTTGTCCGGACACAGAAAGTAGCTCATGTTCTCGACCATGCCCAAGAGCGGAATGCTCACCTTGCGGAACATGGCGATCGCCTTCACGGCGTCTAAAAGCGCCACGTCTTGCGGCGTGCAGACCACCACCGCGCCCGAAAGTGGCAACAGCTGCGACAGAGTGAGCGCGATGTCGCCGGTCCCCGGTGGCATATCGATCACCAGGTAGTCGAGATCACCCCATTCCGTATCGCGCAGAAATTGCGTAATCGCTCCATGCAACATTGGCCCGCGCCACACGACCGCTTCGCCCGGCGGCACCAGAAAGCCCATGCTCATCACCCGCAAACCGTCTTTCGTCACCGGTTGCAAGCGTCCTTCAACGAGCGTCGGCCGTTCGTTCACGCCCAACAGATGCGGCACGCTCGGGCCATACACGTCGGCATCCATCAACCCGACTGCCGCGCCGGCATTCTTGAGACCGTACGCGATCGAGGCCGCAATCGTGCTCTTGCCGACGCCGCCCTTGCCGGAACCGACCGCGATCACGCTCTTGGCCGACAGACCGATCTGCCCGATCCGCTCCGGCGGCCGATGATGCTCGACGACGCGGACTGCGAGCTCCGTGCCCACCGGCAACTTGTCGCTCAGCAGTCGCAGCGCCTCGGCGCGCGTTTCTTCCCACAGCGGCGCCGCCCAGGTCGTGAGACCCAGAGTCACCGTGGCTTTGTTACCGTTGACGTCGACATCGTGCAACTGGTCCATTTGCACGACGGTTCGCCCGGTCTCGGGGTCCAAGAGAGACGACAAAGCGGCTTCGACGGCTTGGCGGTTCATAGCTCTCGATCCCACGCTCTGCGTGGGAACGCCAGATCCTGCCGCTCCGCGGCAATGATGTGGCGTAATAATTGGATTGGCAGCACCGATTCGACGCAGAGCGTCGCGGAATTGCGTTCCCACGCGGAGCGTGGGAACGAGACCTCCCAACCTAACGGCGATCAAACTGCTTGCCAAGGCAGCGAAGTCCACACCTCGTCGACGAACGAGTCGCCTGTGGGCATATTTGCCGAGATTTTGCTGCCGCGCTGGCTCATGGCGACCAGCGACTCGAGTTTCCGTGGCGAGGTGGCAACCGCTTGGGCACTGGCCTCCAGGAGGACGGCGACGATGGGATCGATGTCCCGCGCCATCGACCGATCCACCAGCACCGCACGCGTCGCGCCGGCATGGCGTTCGCGTGCCTCGCTCAGCCAGGCGACTAGCGCGCCAAAATTGCCGCGGTGGATTTCGATCGCCGCGAAGGCGTGCGGCCGGGCAACTAGTTCGGCGTCCAATTCCGTCATCGAACGCAGCTCGCGGAGCCGGACGGGCTCATCACCCGCTGCCGCCGCCAATGCCCGGCGCAGTGCCGACGCCCACCGCGTGGTCCGTTCGCAGACGATCCATTCGACACGGCTCACGATGGCAGCTCCTCGACGGCCTGGGCCGGTTCCGCGATCAGGCCGAGCTGCACCAGCCGCCGATACAACCGCGGCCGCGGCATCCCCAAGAGCTCGGCCGCGGCCGACTTGTTGCCGCCGGCCTGTTGGAGCGCTCGTGTGATCAGTTCCCGTTCGATCGACTCCAGGAATTCCACCAGGTCGATTTTTTTGGGCGTCTTTCGCGGTAGCGCCGCCGCCTGGGCGGCATGGTGGACCAGCGCCGGCAAATCCGCCACGGTGATTTCGTGCGTGGTCGCGGCGGCATGTGCGGCGACAATCACCTGGCGCAGCTCGTCCAATCCGCGTGGCCAGCTGTAGAGGGCCAGTTGATCGAGCACTTCCGCGCGCAGCGAGCCGAGTTGCTTCGTGCTGCCGCGATTGGCGGCCTCGAGAAAGAACTGCGCCAGGACCGGCAGGTCGGCGAGCCGCTCGGCGAGCGTCGGCACGTCGATCGTGATCGTCGACAGCAGACTCAAGAGCTGCGGATTCACCGGCCGCGGCGCCTCGTCCATCGTGCGGGGATCGAATTCGACGTCTTCCAAGGTGGCCACCAGTCGGGCGGCTAGCGCCCCACTCGCGGCCAGGCCGACCAGCTGGCTTTGCAGCGGCGCGGGCAGCTGCTCCACATGCAAGAGCAAGAGTGTGTGCCGCTGCTTGGGATCGCGCGGGCCGCGGAGCAACTCCACTGCCCGCCGCAGCGATTCCTCCGTGGCGACCGGGCAGTCGATCGGAACCAGCTTGCCTGCGGCATCCTTCGCGTGGTAATGAATCGCCCGGCCGATGTGCTCGCGGCCGGTGCCGCGACGACCGCGGACCAGCACGTGGGCCTGGCTGGCGGCTGCGGCCGCGACCTGGGCTCGAATCCTGCGAATCGCGTCACTCTCGCCCAGCAGCGATTCGAGCGCGTAGTGCGACGCCTGCTGGCGGCGGAAGGTGCGGATCGCCCGGTGCAATTCGTCGGCGCTCGGGTCGTCCGACGCGCCGAACGTGAGCTCCTGCGGCGACAAATCGTCGGCCGAAAGCAGCACCAATACGCCGTCCACCGTCTGCCCTGCCGCGCCCAGCGGGATAAACTCCGCTCGCCGGTGCACCAGCCGCCCGTCGCGTCCCACACAGCCGATCGTCCCTTTGCTCGGCGTGCCGGCGATCGCCTGTGGCGGCGGACAGAGATCGGTGAGCGCTGCCCGGGCCCCGGCCCGCGGGCCGATGTCTTCTGCCGGCTCGGAGTGATATTCGACGTATCGCCCGACGATCTGTTCCCGCGAGAGTCCCAGCCAGGCGGCGAGCGCCGCGTTGCAGTAGATCAATTGCCGCCGCGCGTCGATGGCGTAAATCGGCCGTGTGCTGCCATCGAGCATTTCGGCGAGCGGCAGCGGCGCGAAGTGCGAATTTTCCACGAGAGGACTTTAAGCTGAATGGTGGCACTGGCCGCCGGCCAGCGAAGTGCGACACAATCACCGATTATAAACTCTCGATCGGCCCTTTGTGTTACAATCCTCGCACGTCGATCGCCCCGCCCTCAGGCCCGCCCATTATGCCGCTCGATCCGGTCGAACTGCTGCAGCAGCTGATTGCGATTCCGAGCGTCAATCCGCTCGGCCAGGATGAAGCCGCTGGAATTTGCGGCGAGTCGCGGCTTACGGATTTTTTGCAGGGCGTCTGCGAGCGGCTCGGGTGGCGGTGGCTGCGTCAGCGGGTGCATCCCGGCCGCGAGAATTTGTTCGCGCTTGTGCCGGGCAGCCGGCCGGCAGGCGACGGCGGCGAACTGCAACTCTGGGACGTGCACCAGGACACCGTGGCCGTGCATGGCATGACCGTCGATCCCTTTGGGGGCGAGCTGCGCGACGGGCGAGTTTATGGCCGCGGGGCGTGCGACGATAAGGGCCCGATGGCGGCGATGATCGCGGCCCTGTCGCGGGTTGAAAATCTTTCGTCGAATCGGCCGACAATTGTGCTCGCGTTCCCCGTCAACGAGGAATGCGGCTTCACGGGGGCGACCGCGCTCTGCGACCTGTGGCATCCGGAACGACGCGGCACACACGAAACAACGGGCACCATCACGGCGGCCGAGCTGTTCCCGCGGGCGCCAGACCTGGCGATTGTCGCCGAACCGACCGAATTGAATGTCCTCGTCGCGCACCAAGGCATGGTCCGCTGGCGGTGTCACGTGACGGGGCGGGCGGCCCATTCTTCGCGTCCCGACGAGGGCGTCAACGCGATCTACGCGATGGGCCGCATTGCCGCGACGATCGAGAAATTTCAGCGGCAGCTGGCCGCCGGCGCGGAACATCCGCTGTGCGGCCGGCCGGCGGTATGCGTGACCACAATCGCGGGCGGCGTGGGAATCAACACCGTGCCCGATCGGGCGACGATCACCATCGACCGCCGCATCGGACCCGGCGAGAGTCCGCTCGACGCCTATGCGCAGCTCGTCACTTACGTTGCGGAGCACACGGAATTAGGTGATGCCCAGTTGCAACACGACCCGCCGTTTATGAAGAGCCATGGCCTTTCGGACGCTCACAACCGCGCCGTGGCAGAGCGCCTCGTGCAGCTGGTCTCCAACAACGGCCGCCCGAGCAAAACGTGCGGCGCGCCCTATGGGACCGACGGCGCGGCGATCGGCGCGGTCGGTGTGCCGACCGTGGTGTTCGGCCCGGGTTCTATCCGGCATGCCCACATGGCCGATGAGTTCATCGAAGTGGCTGAGCTGCAATTGGGCGCCGATCTCTTCGAGCGCATCGCCCGCGGCGGGCTCAGCGGCAGCTGATTCTGTGGGAGGCCTCTCCGAGGCCGATGACGTACTCGATTGTTGAGCGGAATCGGCCTCAGAGAGGCCTCCTACAGTATCCGGACAAAAACACGAAACCGCGGCGTCCGGCTCGGCGGGCGCCGCGGTTCGTGAGGCTTCGTCTCGAAGTGCCGCGCGCGATATGTGTCCCCCCAGACGATCGCGCGCGAATTCGGTTTCCCGAAATACCACCCGGCCGGTGGCGAGGCGGTCGGATCTCTTCTGAAAGAGGCGGCTTGCGGTGCAAAGCGGCCTGCGACCAGCGAATCCGCCGGCTCTTCATGCGAGTCTGACGTGCAGCGTCCGGTCGAGTCGTCGCCCGTCCTAGGAAAACGCGAATCGGCCCTGGCCATTGCCCGTGCGGCTCACACTAGAACACATCGAGAGCGAAGTGAGCTCCTTTGTAAAACTTGCGCGGGCTCGGATACTCGTTGCGCCAGTGGCGGTTGTAAACCGGGATCCGCATTTCGGCCGGATAGCGGTAGTACAAGCTGTCGGCGCTGCGATAGTACTCGTTGCCCCAGAAGTTCTGTGGGTAGTAGACGTACGGGTAGTGGTAAAAGCGATTCCAATCCTGGGTCGTGTAGGTCGTGCCCCAGGAGCGACCATAGGCTTGTTGGGCCTGGGCCTTCTGGGTCGAGGCCAGCGCCGCGAACGCGGCGACCAGGAAAAGTGCGAGGCGAATCCGGCGGGTCATCGAATCTCTCCCCCCTCGGGATGAAGCGACACGGGCTTGGCGGCGAACGACCGAGTGTGTCGCCGTCCGTAGTAGCATCGACCCGCGTTACAACCGGGAATGAGAGAAAATCCGGTAGAACCGCTACGACCGGACCGGCGGCGGGGAGCTAGCGTGTTAAAGCTTGCGGGTTGGAGGGAGGGAGCAAGGGGCAGGGAGCCGGGTGTCGGGTGTCGGGTGACTGGTGACTGGTGGCTGGTGGCTGGTGGCTGGTGGCTGGTGGCTGGTGGCTGGTGGCTGGTGGCTGGGTGGCTGGGTGGCTGGGTGGCTGGGTGGGGATTTTGTCTGTCGATCGTTGCGGGTGGGGGCGACAATTTGCGTGGCGCTCAGGGAATTTTCCATTTTGTCTTTCGCCTCTGCGGGTTGCCGTGGCACAAGTCGTTGATGGCCATGCGTTTGCATTTTGTCGGTTCGCGCGTGAAATCGATCGCGATCGACAAAATGCTCTCCTGCGGTTTGTCGATGCTGGCTGCAAGTCGGTGTGGCGTTTGGGCTTCGCACCTTGCGCGGCGCGCGAATTGGGTCCTCAATTTGTTCCAATTAGTGCGCCGGGCGGGGATCTCGGTGCTGGATGCTGGATGGCGTCGTTTCATCTCCGTGCTCCGTGCTTCCTGTTCGGTGCTCCCAGCCGTGCGATTTTCTCTCCGAAGGTGACAGGCATCTTGCAAAATCGTCGGGATTCGCACGAAGGCGACAGGAAGCAGCAGGGGGCTCGCCACGGCGAGTCTTCGACGGGGGCAAGGAGCAGGGAGTGGGGAGGCCAGGCAGTGGATTTGAGATGATCCACCGCACAGTCGCGCTCGCAGGGGGCTCGAGATGCGCGCAGCGTTAGCGCGGCCGCTTTGCCCGTGTCGGTGGCTGACGGCGATCGTCCGATGTCGGTTAGGTTTTCAAAGAACGACTGCACTAGCACTTGGAGTGTAGTGTATTTATGTATATATACGATCGAAAAGGCGATTTCAACAAGTATTTTCGGCCAGGCGCGGCGGAGCTGGGAGCAAGCGGACGAATGCGGAAAAGGCACAAGACGGCGGGAAAGAAGTTTGGAACAGGAGGGAACGGAGGGAAGGGAGGGTTTTGGATTGCGGATTGCGGATTGCGGATTAGGGTGGCGGGCAGGCGGCTTCGTGCTGGGCCTGCATTTGACGCTGATTTGTGGCGTTGTTCGTGATCGGATTGTTGTGCATGATTATGTATGATGGCGTCGTTGAGGGTGAGCGGCCGCTCCACGCGGCAGAACTGCGTCTCGGTTCATTAATTCAATTGTTGATTTAGATCATGCTGTGAAGCTCCAATGCTGTTTGGAAATGAACGACTGTATTCGCTTGCACGATCCGCGAAGCTAGGGCATGTCGAGCTGCCACCGGTCCTGGCTCAACTGCGAGATTGGATACGCGACGAGCTGTGCACCCACGTGGTTTACATTGAGTTCGACCACGTTGATATTGGCCCCGCGGCCGGTCTGCCTCGCCTCAATGTCATTCTCGAAACAGATGCCGATTACGAATTGTGGATGACCGATGCCGTAACGATTCGACCCGATGTCGAACGGCGCCTGAAAGCTCAGTTCAAGGGCCTTGCCAGTCAAGACCCCGACAACGACTACACGTACGATTTCCTTTTAGTCGTTGACAACTTTTCCGACGAATGCCTTGGGTTTGCTTGCCGCAACTTCTTAAGAACAGATGCGGCCAAAATCGTGAGAAATTTTTCGGCGGTTCCGATCTGGAAGATCGACGGCTTCTCCAGACATCTCGTGGTGTTCTTGAAAACCGATCGCGACATTCAAATTAATGAGACGAACGGCACGTGCGCTGCGATAACGAAGCGATGTTTTGACGCGGTCAAGCAACACGACGAATTCGATTACCTGACCAATGCCTCATTTCGGATGACTTTCGATAGCAAGCAGAACCTGGACAAGAATTTCAACGGGAGCCTGTTTTATTATTGGCGGTAGAAGCCCTGTTAACCTTGCGTGAAAAATGAAAAGGTGGCGAACGCGGATTGGTAGGCTCCGTAGAGGCTCATCAACGCTGGCCGGCGAACCGGGGAGCAAAGAAGATTGTCTCACCTTCGCAACCGTAATAGGTGATGTATCGACAAGCGGCGGTAGATTGAAGAAGAGCTCGCAAAGATTGACGAGCGGTTGAGCCGCTCATCGATTTTTCAAATTGCAACGCTGGAGTTAGCGGATGGACATCGAATCGTTGGAAGTTTATGCCCGCGATTCCAATTATGCGATTGTCAAACCGCCGGGGCGCAAATATCCGGGCTGTGTGATCCAGGGCGATTCGCTCGCCAGCCTGTGCCGCATGGCTAAAGCCATTGCAGTGTTTGCTGCGAAGGCGGGCATTCGCGATGAGGACTTTCTTGGCAACGTTGAGGAACTTAACAATGCGTTGGTGGGCCGGCTGATCCACTACCAGGAGGTTCTCTCGCGTCACGGGATTGGTTTTCCACACGTTTATCCCTTCGACGAAAGTGATCTTGTTGAGTTAGTGCCCAAGGACGATGGCGACTGAGTGCTTAGTCGGCGCAATTTCCCTTTTCTCGGCCGGCATGAACAACGAATTGGTATCGGTACTATCGGCTTTCCATTCGAGCGATCCCGTCGCGGCGGAGACGGTGCGGCGTTTGATGGGCAGCAGTGATCTGCGAGGGCGGGGTGTCGCCTACCATTTACTACAGCGGGCTCGAGATCGAATTACCCCGCCATTGTCAACGGCCGAGCAATGCTCATTCATGCTCGACTATTTGTTTGAATGCATACGGAGTGACTCCGAGTCTGACGAGTATCTGCATAGTGGTTTCGAAGCTGCCTGGGAACTGGCAGAGTGGGTAAGACTCCTAGAGCGCGCCGGCGAGAACGGAGCGTTTGTTTCTCAAATTGTTCAGAGGCTTACGGAAACATTTGTTGCGGCGGACGAAAACACGCGCGATCGAATCGAAACGGGAGCGGTTGAACATATGATGGAATTGCCATCCATGCGCAAGTACTTCGATTTTTGGAAGAGCGATCCGAGGCTCAGCACGGCCTATGAACTCTGCCTTCAATGGGGTAAAGATCACGAGGAGCACGTCCAACTAAAATGATCGCCCGCCGCGGCGAGGAATTGTGGTAGTATGGCGGCAACTGAGTCTTGGCGTATAAGTGTGTTGCGATGGCCGGGTGTCAGGCGTGAAAGTTCGAGAAGTAATCAAGTTGCTGGAAGAGGATGGGTGGAATCAAGCCCGCGTGAAGGGAAGTCATCGCCAGTTCAAGCATGCTTCGAAGTCTGGCACGGTCACGATTGCCGGCAAGGCGAATGTTGATATTCCGCCCGGTACATTGAATAATATCTTGAAACAAGCCGGCCTCAAGAAGTGAGTTTTCAATGCAGTACACGGTAATCGTTGAACAAGGGGACACAAGCTGGGGGGCCTACGTGCCCGATCTACCCGGTTGCGTTGCTGCTGCGGAGTCGCGCGAGGAAGTCATGCAGTTGATTCGTGAGGCCATTGATTTCCACGTCGAGGGCCTGCGCGAAAGTGGCGAGCCAGTCCCGGAGCCACACTCCTTCAGCGAATTGGTCGAGGTGGCACCCGCTTGATCAAATGCAGTCGTTGGTCTCCTCCGGAAAAAGGCGCGGTTTCGCTGCATAGTGTTTGGCTGTATGTGAATACGCGGCTGGCGGTCGCGGATATATGTTGCGTGGCGTGCGCCTGGGGTCCACGTGTTGTAGGCGATTGGATTTCTTGACCACTAAGCTCTGTGAGCAATGCCACGAGCGCGAGGCCACTTGTCATAGCACGACGGTTGTGGACGGCGCCGCTGTCTCCGTGTCTTTGTGCGATGAGTGTTTCGCGTCGTCAGCTGAGGCGGATGTAAGTGACCTCTATTTCGCGGGCATGACTGCGCGCTGCCGTTATTGTGGCGAGCCGGCCGTTTGTGGCGGGATGGATGCGCTCGAGTCACTGGAGGCGGGGCGGGCCCGGCGGAGCTGGGGGCTTGGGTGGGGTGGTGAGGTTTGGCGGCGCGGCGTGAAGAACGCGCTCTGCTGCGCCTCGTAAAACTCGGCGGCGCGTCGCGGTTAAACGTGCTACTCGGGCGTTTTGCCGTCCACCAGTTCGCGTTCCCATTGGTCCATCAGCGGCCAGTCGATTGCGCAGGTGCCGAAGTCGGCCATGTGGAGATACGATTCCAGGCGCGAGAGGGTCTGGTCGATTTGGCGGTTGTCTTTGCGGAAGACGGGGCCGTGGCTGGGGAGCAGCCACTGGACGTCGCTGGCTTTGATCCGCTGCAGCGATTTGATGAAGTCGGGGATGCTGCTGCCGTGGTGGGCGTCGATCGCGCCGACGCAGCCGTCGCGAAACAGGTTGTCGCCTGAGAAGAGCAGGTTGCCCATGCGGAAGGAGAGCTGGCCGTCGGTATGGCCGGGGGTGTGCCAGACTTCGAGTTCGAGGCTGCCGATGCGGATGCGGTCGCCGTCTTCGACGAGGCTGTCGACTTTCACTGGCGGCATTTCGAGGTGCAGGTTCTGGGCGGCGATCTCGGCGTAGGTCGAGAGCTTGTCGCCGGTTTCGAGCGGCTTGGCGGCGAGCGGGTGACAGGTGAGCCGCGTCTTGAGCAGTTGCTTCGCCTTGGCCATACCCTGGATGTGGTCGACGTCGGCGTGCGAGGCGATCAGCGTCACGCACTTGGAGAACGGGAAGTCGAGCTGCCGGATGATCTCGAGGCACTCGTCGACGGCGTCTTCGTAGCCGATGTCGATGAGCGCCCAACTGCCGTCGTCATCGTAGATCAGGTAGACCGCGCAGCTGATGCGGCGGCGGGCCTGATGGTTCAGCTCGATGACGTGGGGGAAGATGGGGTTGCGCTTGAGCATGGGGCGAAAATGGCGGCGCGACGGCGAAAATCGGGCAAATTTCTCTGCACCGATCATACGGGCGACGGGAGCGGGAAGCAACCGGCGCACGGTTGTTGAGGCTGCCGCCAGATTGAAGTGGAATCGGCCGCTGGCCGGTGAATTGACAGTCTGACAATCACAGGTTGCTAGCCTGTGCGACGACATTCACAGGCCGGCGGCCTGTGCCACTCACTAGTTATCTATGGGCGAGAATGGCGGCGAGGCCGGCGCGGTAATCGGGATATTCGAGCGTGATAGCGAAGTCGGAGAGCATTCGCGCATTGTTAATACGACGATTGGCTTCGGCTCGAGCGGCGCGGGGAGAATTGAGATCGGGTTTCATGAACGTCGGCGGCGCCGCGCCGAGGAGGCGGGCGACTTCGCGGTAATAAGCGCCGCGCTCGACGGGATGTCCGTCGCTGACGCAATAGATTGGTCGGCGGCGCTGTTGCTCGGCGGCCGCGACGACGATTGCCGCGGCATCGTCGACGTGGATCAGATTGAGGTAGCCTTCGCTGATGGCCGGGATCGGTTCGCCGGCGCGAAGCGTGTCTACGAAGGGGATGCGGCCGGGGCCGTAAATGCCGGCGAGCCGCAGGGCGATGCCGCGGTCGGCGAGCGGGCTGGCCGCGAGCACGCGCTCGGCCGCCAGGGAGGCTTTGCCGCCATCGCGCTGCGGATCGGACGGCGTGTCTTCATCGACCCACTCGCCATCGTGGCCGCTGCCGTAGACGCCGGTGGTGCTGATGTAGATGACGCGGCGGACGGTGGAGGGGAGGGCGGCGAGGACGTTTTGGAGGCCGCCGGCATAGACCTGTTCAATGGAGCCGCCGGCGGTGCGATCGAAGCCGACGGAGAAGAGGACGGTGTCGGCGGCAGGGAGGTTGCGGAGCGCGACAGGCTGTGTGATGTCGGCGACGATGGGCTGAAAGCCGCTTTGAGTGAAGGCGGCGGCGCGTTCTTGGCTGCGAGTGACGACGACGACTGCGTGGCCTGCGTCGAGCCAGCGTTTGGCGACGCGCTCGCCGAGATAGCCGCAGCCGAAAAGGAGGTTGGTCATTCGATTCCGCCAGGATTTTCTTGGCCGCGGGCGCCGGCTTCGAGATAGGCGGTGAGCATGATCTGGGCGGCGAGCTGATCGCGACGGGCCTGGCGCTGTTTTTTGGTAAGCTTGGCGCCGCCGAGAATTTCGTCGGCCTGGCTCGTCGTGTAGCGCTCGTCGAAATACTCGACTCCGACGCCGGTCGCGGCGGCGAGCCATTCGCCGAACGCGCGGGCTTCGCGCGACTTCTCGCTTTCCGCGCCGCTCAAGTGGACGGGGAGGCCGACGACGAAACGGTCGATGCGTTCTTCGCGGGCAAGTTGTTGGAAGTACTCCGCATCGAGCTTGGGCGAGCGGCGGTTGTAGTTCTCGAACGGGCCGGCGATGCGGACCTCGGTGTCGGCGAGCGCGATGCCGATGCGGACGGTGCCGTAATCGATGCCGGCGAGGCGGAGGGAGTCACAAGTCACAAGTCACCAGTCACTACAAAAATTCCGTCCAGCCGCGGGATTCGAGGTCCTTCACCACCTGGCGGATCTTTTCTTCGTCGTGCTTGTTGGCCACGAGCGTGGCGTTCGGGGTGTGGACGACGATCATGTCGGCGACGCCCAGCGTGACCACGAGGTGGTCATCGTCCGTGCGGACGATGGTGCCCTTGGTTTCGAAGCCGAGGTGGCGGCCGATGATCGTGTTGCCGTGGGCGTCGTTACCGCGGAGGCGGCTCAGCGATTGCCAGCCGCCGAGGTCGTCCCACTCGAACGGGGCCTCGATCACGGCGACGTTGGTGGCGTGTTCCATCACGGCGTAGTCGATCGAGATGCCCTTGATGGCGGCAAACTCGCGCTCGAAGATCGCGTCGCGGGCGGCGGTGTCCCAGGCGGCGGTGATTTTTTCGAGGTGTGCGAACATCTCTCCCTGGCGGCGGCGGAGCGCGTCGAGGATGGTCGCGGCCTGCCAGACGAAGATGCCTGAGTTCCAATAGTACTCGCCCGAGTCGACGTACTTGCGGGCGGTTTCGGCGTATGGCTTTTCTTTGAACGCCTGGACTTCGAACGCGGGAGCGATGCCGGATGCGGCAGCGATCGGGCGGCCGCGGTGGATGTAGCCGAAGATTTCGGCCGGGTAGGTGGGCTTGATGCCGAAGGTGACGATGCGACCTGGCGAAGCGGCGACGAGCGCGGCGGCTTCGCGGATGGCGGCCTGGAATTTCTCGGCCGGCTGGATCACGTGGTCGGCAGGCATCACGACCAGCGTGGCATCCGGATCGTCGCGGGCGACGAGCATTGCGGCGAGGCCAATGCACGGTGCGGTGTCGCGCTTGCAGGGTTCGCCGACTAGCGCCGAGACCGGCATCTCGGGCAGCTGCTCGCCGATCGCCGAGACGAGCCGGCGATTGGTCACGACCATGCGGCGATCGGGCGGCACGAGTTCGCCGAGGCGGTCGACGGTCTGGCGGATCATCGTCGCGCCGCCCACGAGCTCGAGCATCTGCTTGGGGGTGTCGTTGCGGCTGGCGGGCCAGAAGCGAGTCCCCGTGCCGCCGGCCATGATGATCGCGTGGAGCATGGCAGAGAGAGTTGAGGGTTGAGAGTTCTGGGTCGGAAGTCTTAACGTCGGGCGATTTCCGGGGCGGTGTTCTCCAGCATAACTAATAGGTTACGGGCGGCTAGCGCGGGGCCCTCGGCAGCGGTGACGGCGGAGCTGACGGCGATACGGGTGATGCCAGCAGCGAGGACGTCCGGCAAGTTGTCGGCCGTAATGCCGCCGATTGCGTAGGTGGGGAGGCGGATTTCGGTGGCGACCTGGCGGAGATAGTCGAGGCCGGCGAACTGGTCGAACGCTTTGGTTTGAGAAGCGAATGTGGGCCCCGCGCCGAGGTAGTTCGCGCCGTCGAGGACGGCCTGTCGGGCTTGCGCGATGTTGTGCGTGGAGACGCCGATGAGGGGCCGCGGACCGAGGATGGCGCGGGTGTCTTTCACGGAGATGTCCTCCTGGCCGAGGTGGACGCCGTCGGCGTCGACGATTGCGGCGATGTCGGGCCGGTCGTTGATGATGGCGAGTGAGGTGGTGTCGCGCGTCAGTTTGCGGAGCAGCCGAGCGCGGTCTACCAGGTCCCGGTCGTCGAACCGCTTTTCGCGCAGCTGGATCATGTCGACGCCCGCTTCAACGAGGGCATGGACGAGCGTTTCGAATCCGGCGGCGGATTCGCCAGCGTCGACGAGCACGCAGAGATTTGCTTTGGCTAACCGCTCGCAGCTCGTACGGCCGATGTCGAGCGCCTTTTCCAGCGTGTAGAGCCGATAGCGGACGGCCTCGCAGCGAGCGGCGAATTCGCCGTCAGTATCACTGCCGACGAGTTTGCCGTACTCTTCGAGGCTGCGGAGCGCCTGTTCGGTCCGCTTGAGGCTGGCGGCGCAGACATCCCAGGCATCGCCGCGGCGGCCTTCCGCAGTGGTCGAGATTCCTGTCCCGACATCGGTCACCGTGTCGCGGGCGGCGTGGCGATCCGCGGTTGAGATCGCGGCCGCTGCTTCGGTCAACGCGTGCCGCAGCTCTTTCGTTTGGCGTGTCAAAAACGGATCGTCGCGCACGAACCGTGCGAAGTCCTCGACGACGCGCAGTCCCTCGCTTGCGCGGTTCAAGGCGGCGTCGAGGATCCGCAGGTGCGCGTGATTCATGGTCATCCGGTTCGCAGCGTCCACCGCAGAAAATACGGTGTTCCCAGGTCCATCCTAGCGGTCCGAACAAGTGACTGATAGCACACGTAAATAGGTGCGACGGCCGGGCTTTTGGAGTGTTGACTACGATCGTTACGGCCGGACCCGAGGGGCGGCGGAAGTGTCCGCCCTAATGCTCTTTCGCGCGATCCCGCACGGGTGCGGGTCGCCCAGCGGGGTGGCGACCGGTTCTTGGTCGCTCTAAGTCCAGGCCCCGCCGACTGTTGCCTTGCTGCGCACCGGTTCCGGGGCTACACTTTTGAAGAAAATCGGCTAAGCGCACGGGGCAATTGGAACGCCTCGTGCATTGCTGGGCCGATGCCGAGGGGCGGAGCGCCGCGCGAACCAGGCGCTGTGCAGGGGACGTCTTGCTGATGTGTCGCGCGACAGAGGAACTGAGCGCGACGGACGGATGGACACCCTCGCGGATTGACCAACTTGACGCGAACGAAATGATTCCCTGAGTGGCGGATTGATCCGGACGCTCATCAACGAACCACGGAAGCAAATACTAACGGACGCATGGGACGCAGTCCTCGCTCCTGACTGAAGGGCGGCGAGGCGGCGGAACTGGAGAACGAAATGTACGAACGATTCACCGATCGGGCCCGCAAGGTGATGCAGCTGGCAAACCAAGAGGCCCAACGTTTCAACCACGAATACATCGGCACGGAGCACGTGCTGTTGGGCCTGATCAAGGAAGGCAGCGGCGTTGCCGCCAACGTGCTCAAAAACCTCGATGTCGATCTGCGGAAGATTCGCCTCGAGGTGGAGAAGCTCGTCCAGAGTGGCCCGGACATGGTCACGATGGGCAAGCTGCCGCAGACGCCGCGCGCCAAGAAGGTCATCGAGTATTCGATGGAAGAGGCGCGGAATCTGAATCACAACTACGTCGGCACCGAGCACATCCTGCTGGGCCTGTTGCGCGAGCAGGAAGGCGTGGCGGCCCAGGTGCTGATGAACCTCGGCCTCAAGCTGGAAGAAGTCCGCGAGGAAGTGCTCAACCTGTTAGGCCACGGCCTCGAAGGGGCTGAGGAAGGCCGCGGCGGACGGGGCGGCACTGGCAACGGCGGTGGCGGCGAAGAGAGCGGCGAAGGCGAAGGCCGCAAGAGCCGCAGCAAGACCCCGGCACTCGACAGCTTTGGCCGCGATCTCACGGAGCTCGCCCGCCAGAAGAAGCTCGACCCCGTGATCGGCCGCGAGAACGAAATCGAGCGGGCGATCCAGATCCTGAGCCGGCGGACGAAGAACAACCCGGTGCTGTTGGGCGAGGCAGGCGTCGGCAAGACGGCCATCGTCGAAGGTTTTGCCCAGCGCGTGGTCGAAGGCAACGTGCCGGAGCTCCTGATGGATCGCCGGATCGTGGTGCTGGATCTCGCCATGATGGTCGCTGGCACCAAGTACCGCGGCCAGTTCGAAGAGCGGATCAAGGCGGTAATGAACGAAGTTCGCCGCGCGAAGAACACGATCCTGTTCATCGACGAGTTGCACACGCTCGTGGGCGCGGGCGGCGCGGAAGGGGCAATCGACGCCTCGAACGTGCTCAAGCCGGCCTTGGCTCGCGGCGAAATCCAGTGCATCGGAGCGACCACGCTCGATGAGTACCGCAAGTACATCGAGAAGGATTCAGCGCTAGCCCGCCGGTTCCAGGAAGTGTTGATCGACCCGACGACTCCGGAAGACACGGTCCAGATTTTGAAGGGCCTCCGCGACCGGTACGAAGAGCATCACCGGGTGCAGATCACGGACGATGCGATCCAGGCCGCCGTGGAGTTCTCGGATCGTTACATCACCGGCCGCTGCCTCCCCGACAAGGCGATCGACGTGATCGACGAGGCGGGTGCCCGCGTGCGGCTCAAGGCGATGAGCAAGCCGCCCAATTTGAAAGAGATTGACGACGAAGTCGAAGCGCTCAATCGCCAAAAAGAAGAGGCCGTGGCGAACCAGGATTTCGAGCAGGCGGCTGCTCTCAGAGACCAGGCCGACAAGCTCAAGAAGAAGAAGCAGCAGATCACCAAGGAATGGCGCGACAAGTCGCGTGAAAACGGCGGCGTGGTCGACGAGGAAGTCATCGCCGAGGTGGTCTCGAAAATGACCGGCATCCCGCTCACGAGGATGAGCACCGAAGACTCCTTGCGCCTGATGCACATGGAAGAAGAGCTGCACAAGCGCGTGATCAGTCAGGACGAGGCCATCAAGGCGATCGCCCGGGCGGTCCGCCGCAGCCGCAGCGGTCTGCAGGACCCGAAGCGTCCGACGGGCACGTTCGTATTCGCCGGCCCGACGGGTGTCGGCAAGACCTTGCTCGCCAAGGCGCTCGCCGAGTTCATGTTCGGCGACGCGGAGGCGCTGATCCAGATCGACATGAGCGAGTACATGGAGAAGCACAACGTGAGCCGCCTGATCGGCGCTCCGCCGGGATACGTCGGCTACGAAGAGGGCGGTCAGCTCACTGAGCAGATCCGCCGTCGCCCGTACGCCGTGGTGCTGCTCGACGAAATCGAGAAGGCCCACCCGGAAGTGTTCAACATGCTGCTCCAGGTGATGGAAGAAGGCCGGCTGACCGACAGCTTCGGCCGGAACATCGACTTCCGCAATACGATCTTGATCATGACCACCAACGCCGGTGCCGAAGCGATCAAGAACGAAGCGGCTTTCGGCTTCCAGAAGCCGGATCAGGATGCGTCGTACGAGAGCATGAAGACCCGTGTCCAGGATGAGATCGAAAAGGTCTTCCGGCCGGAGTTCATCAACCGCGTGAACGACATCATCGTGTTCCGCCACTTGACGGACGACGACATGAAGCACGTGATCGATCTGGAACTGGGCAAGGTCCGCGTGCGGCTGCAGGAAAAGGGCCTGACGCTCGAGCTGACCGACGAAGCCAAGGAGTTCTTGGTCAAGAAGGGCACGAACACCGATTACGGCGCGCGTCCGCTGCGGCGGGCGATCGAGTCGTTCATCGAAGACCCTCTGGCCGAAGAGCTCTTGAAGGGCGAGTTCGCCGGCAAGAGCGTCGTCAAGATCGAGGTCAAGAAGGTGGGCGACAAGAAGCAGCTGGTCTTCAACGGGAGAGCCGAAGGCAGGCCGGTGTCGATGGAAGAACCGGTGGGCGCCGGAGCCGGCGCCGCGAGCGGCAGCAGCGACAGCGGCGGCGGGCCGGAAACGGCGACGTCGTAAGCGTATCGCCATGTGGAGCATCAGCCATGTTGCAAACATTGTGGGCCACGGTTCACGGCGGAAAGATCGAGCTTTCCGAGCAGGCTAATCTTCCGGAAGGGGCGAAGCTATTAGTTACAGTCTTGGCTGACGACGCGGCCCAATTCTGGGCCGCGGCGAGCCAGCCGTCGTTGGATGCGGTTTGGGGCAATGCGGAGGATGATGCATATGCCCAACTGCTCAAAGAATGAGGTCATCCTCGTTCGGTATCCATTCTCGGACCTGACTTCGGCAAAGGTCCGCCCGGCGGTAGTCGTGGGCGCATTTGCCCATTCGCCCGACTATTTGATTGTGCCATTGACGAGTCGAGTCGGTTCGCTCGCTGTGGGCGAGTTTCTGCTTGGCGATTGGAAGGCGGCTGGTCTCAATTTGCCGTCGGCCGTGAAGCGCGGAGTTTATACTGTCCACGACAGCCTGATTCTGAAGTTGCTAGGCAACCTGGCTACAGCTGACGCGAAACAGATCGAGCAGTCATTTTGTTTGTGGCTTGAGCTTCCGTAGCGATTGGTAAAGCATATCCTAAGGTCGGACGAATTCTTCGATCGCCGCAATCGCCGCTACGTTGATCATGCGAGGCTCCTGAAATTGTCGCGTATATTCGACGGCCGTCACGTTGTGGAACTCGTACATCCGTTCCTTTTCCGGGTCGCCCATGTCGACCAGCTGCTTGCGGAGTGTGGTGCGCAGGTGGGGGTCCGCGCCGTGGGCCAGGAGCACGCGGGCGAGCGTGTCCCGGCGGGGTGGCAGCGAGACGGTGGTGTGGAATAGGGGTGTGTGGCCTCCGAAGCCGTCGGAATCGACCGCAGCGCGGGCGTTTACGTCCGCGCCGCGAGTGAGGAGCCACTCGACGATTTCTGCCTCTTGAAATTCGACCGCCATGTGAAGCAGCGTCGTGCCGTCAAGCGGCGTTCCATGCAGCCCGCGGCCGGGTCGGATGCCAAGCTCGGCCGGATAGATTTCGCTTTCGGCGAATCGCCGTGCTAACAATGATGGGTCGCGCGCGAGGCACTCCTCGAGCAGATCGATCCGCCCGCGGTGAATCGCCAGCGGCGCGGTATTTGGCAACGAGAAGCCCGCCTCGGCAAAAACTTTCAGGCAGGCGTGCTTCCCCTGCGGGTCGCGCGAGTAGGTCGAGATCAGCATTTCGACGCAAGTCCCGTAGCTGCCGCTAACCACGTTCATGTCGGCGCCGTGGGAGATGAGCCATTGGAGCGATTCCGGCGCGAGGCACTCGCAAGGGCCGCAGATGATCGGGTAATCGCCGCCCCAGCGAGCGTTGACGTCCGCACCGTGCTCGACGAGCAGCTCCAGCATGGGAATCCGTTCGTCGGACAAAGCAGCTCGCATCAACGGTCCGTCGCCGCCCTGGTGGACGTCCGAGCCGTTTTCAAGCATCCAGCGGGCGATGGCCAAACGCTCGGGACTGCAAGCGACGCCACGGCATTCGGCGGCCCAGGTGAGCGGGCCGTTCTTCCCGTAGCCGAGCGGCGCTTGGTGCAGGGCGGGGCGGCGCGTCATGAGCGCGACGACGCGCGCCAAATCGTTCGCGTCGATGGCGTCCTTGAGCTGGCCGATTTCGGTGACCGATTCGACGTGGGCATTAAGCTTGGGCCAGCTGGCGAAGCCATACTGCCGGGCGATCTCCCGCTGCGCGGCCGTGAGAGAAGTAGCGCCGCCAGCCCGCAGCAGGTCTTTGGCCTGGTTCTTGAGATGCTCGATGCTGGGCCGGTCGGGAAGCGAATGCGAGGCGGAATCGGGATGAGTCGACATAGCGACCTCCTTTCAAGTGCTGCCCGGTGTCCGCACGACGGGCTGAAAGAAGGATCGCAGCAAATTATCGAGCGACGATGGGCTTCTGCCCTTTCCGCGGACCGGCGGCCTTCGACAGGCACGCCGTCATTGTAACGGATGGGCCGCGTCTTTGCCCACGACCGTTTCCCAAGTCCGCACGCGCCAGGAGGTGACGATGCCGTGCTGGACGTAGGGATCGGCGGCGGCAAAGGCCTTGGCTGTCTCGGGCGAATCCGCCTGGAAGAGGAGCACATTCGCCCCATCGACAGGATCGCCGAGCGGGCCGCCGAGCACCAGTTCGCCGCGGTCGACGGCGGCGAAGACGTGGGCCCGATGGGCGGCCAGGTGTTGCGGTTCGCGTTCCGCGTGATCCGGCGCCTTTTCGTAGAAGAGCAGGTAGTGCATCGCTGGATCGCTGAGATTTGATTGCGCGACTACTTTGGCGCGTCTTCGAACAAATACGTCGGCAGGCCGTCGAGGCTCGTGACGTTCTTCTCGCGGCGATAGGCGTCCATCCGCTCGTCGCCCATCTTGCAGGTAAACTCGGGAAGCGTGTCGCGCTGACCCTTGAATTCGTACATCGGCACCGCGAAACCGCAGGTGGTCATGATCGACTCGATGTGGAGCAGGATGATCTGCCGCTCGCCAGGGATGTTCGGGAACAGCGGTCGCAGTTCGCGCCAGGCGGCGTCGCGCTCGTGAACCACGGCGCCGCGTCCGTGGAGTCGCAGGATCAGCGGCTTTTCAGCGAAGCTGCAGAACATGATCGTGAGCCTGCCGTCGGCGGCGATGTGGGCGGCGGTTTCACACTCGCTCCCCGTGAGGTCGAGATAGCCGACGCGCTGGTTGTCGAGCACGCGGAAAGTGTCGAGCCCCTTCGGAGAGAGATTAATTCGGCCATCCTTGGCGGCCGTGGCGTGGAAGAACATCTGCTGTGCGGCGATGAATTCCCGCAGCATGTCGTTGAGTTCGTCGTAAAACTTGGCCATGACGCGATTGCTCCCAAGGAGACGGTTTCGCGTCAATCATACGTCGCGGCGGCCGGATTGGCAGCACCAACTGAGAGCGCTGCGATACAAAGACTACTGATAGTCGCCCGCATCTGCGTGCTTATCCGCAAAGAAAGTCAGCGCGGCGGAATTCATGCAGTAGCGCAATCCGGTCGGCGGCGGGCCGTCATTGAACACGTGCCCGAGGTGCCCGCCGCAGCGGGTGCAGATGACTTCGGTCCGCCGCATGCCCTCGCTGTTGTCGGGGCGCTCGGTGACGACTTCGCTGTCGAGCGGCTTAGTGAAGCTCGGCCAGCCGGTGCCGGAATCGTACTTGGCTTCGGTCGAGAAAAGCCGCTGGCCGCAGGCGACGCAGGCAAACGTGCCATGGCCTTTGAAGTTGTGATACTGGTTGTCGAATGCGGGCTCGGTGCCGGCGCGGCGGAGCACTTCGTACTGGTTCTTGGTGAGCAGCTTGCCCCACTCGCCGTTCGACATCTTGAGTTTGGGCGACGCGACGGGAGCGTGCTCGCTCATGGGTTTCGAACGGCGTGGATTCTGCGCTTGCACCGTGGCAGCCGGCGGCCAGCAGAGCATCACCGCGGCCAGCAGGGTCATACCCACGACGAGCGAGAGCGGGAAACCGGCGGCACACACGCGATGGCCCGATTCGGTGAACAACCGGGCGAAAAGATTGGTCATGGCGATTGCTCCTGGAGTGAAGGTCCCACCATCGAGAACATTATACGACGGCGGCCAAGGGGCCGCGGAAGGGGTGCCGGCGGCACTGGTTTCGATGGCGGCACTGGTGTCGATGGCGGCGGGGGCGGACGGCCCGAACGGCCGCCGCCCCGCGCGCCCTCACGCTGCCTCGACTACGGGAGAATGACCGTGTCGAGCCAGTGAATCACGCCGTTGGTGGCGATGACGTCGCTCTTGGTCACGGTCGCGCCGCCCACCATGATTGTCGGGCCGTCGATCTTGATCTCGACTGCTTTGCCGTTGAGGGTCGAGAGCTTGCCCGGCTGGAGGTCGGCCGAGCGGAGCGCTTCGCCCGCATGGACGTGGTACAAAAGGATCGCCTGCAGCTTGTCCTTGTTCTCCGGCTTAAGCAGCTCTTCGATCGTGCCCGGCGGCAGCTTGGCGAAGGCGTCGTTCGTGGGCGCGAACACGGTGAACGGGCCGGGCTCTTGCAGCGCGTCGACCAGCTCGGCGGCCTGCACAGCTTTGACGAGCGTGGTGACGGTCTGCATGCCGGGACCGACGGCGGTCTGCACGATGTTCCGCTGGGGGGCTTTCATCATCATGGCCGGCGCGGCCTTGGTCGTCATTTTGTTTGCGGGCATCTTCCGCTCGGCCGTCATCTTCCGTTCGGCTACAGTCTTCTGCTCGGCTACGGTGTGCAGCCACGGAGAGCCGCCGGCGACTTTGCGGCACGATTCGGCCGACATGCAGTTCACGACGTGCGTGCCGACGAGAATGGCAGCGAGTCCAAACGCAGCGATCCAAGTGGTGATTTTCATCTTCGAGTTCCTGTGGTTCGAGTGGGTGGATTTTGCTTGGGTTAGCTTGCTGGTTGGTCGCGACAACTGACGTGCGGCATCACGCGAAGCGATCTTGCATCGAGCGGCGCTGCGGAGAGTAATCCGCGGGAGAAGGCGGGTTGGATTTCGCGTCGAGGCGGATTTCGGCCTGCCGGACTTAGAGTGGCACAGGCCGCTGGCCTGTGGACCACACTTCACCGGCTGGCAGCCAGTGCCACCATCATTTTCCAACTACCTCAGGCAAACAGCGATTCCGGCAGTTCGGCCGTAATCAGGCAGACGCAGCCGCGCCTGGTGCGGGCTTCGGTATGGGTGGTGCCGGCTTCGAGACGCAGGTAGTCGCCGGCTGCGAGCGAGTAGTCGCCGAAATCGAGATCGCCTTCGAACACCAGGATTTCCTCCGGCTGCTCGTGGACGTGGCTGGGATACACGGCGCCAGCTTCCATGCGGAACAAACCACTAAAACGGCGCGCGGCGCGATCGATGTGCAGGATCCGCATTGAAATCCCAGGTATAGGCGACGGCTGCCAGGCGTCGGCCGATGCGCGGCGAATCTGCGGTCGGCTGGTCCTTGCCGCAGACTGCCTCACGTTCGCCTCGTCCTGTGCAATGCGTTCAAGCAGCGTCGCGCGCAGATTTGCGCTCGGTGCCACGGGCTCGACGCATTCGAACAGCGCCGCCGCAGCTGCGTCGAATGACCGCAAGGCCGCGCGATGTTCGGCGCTTGCTGTGAGGCGATGCTCGAATTCCGCGAGTTCTTCGCTGTCCATAGCTCCCGCCGCATACAGCGCCGCCAGGTCTTCCGGCGAAAGGCGTTCGTCGGAAGGCAGGTTTGCCGACGACTTGTGCGGCCTATCCCGTTCCTCCGGATTTTTGCCGCTGCCGCTCATCGGGCTCCCCTCCTGGCGACCGAAGTTTCACCCGGCGTCTGGTCAGCGAGCACCGTCCGCAGCCGTTTCATCCCGAGCCGAATCCGCGTCTTCACCGTGCCCAGGGGAGTGGCGAGCTTTTCGGCGATTTCCGGATGGGTGAGCCCGCCGAAAAATGACAGGCGAATCGCTTGTTGCTGATCGTCGGTGAGCTCCGCGAGCGCGCGGCGGATGCGTTCGCTCGATTCCCGCTGCTCGATGTCGCCGCCGGGCGGACTCCAGGCCGAGGGTTCCGCGAAGTCTTCCAGCGGCATGCTGGCTCGCTTTCGTCGCAACGCATCGAGCGCCCGCGAGCGCGCCATCACCAGCAGCCACACGCCGGGACTGCCCCGCTCGGAATCGTACCGCGAAGCATTTTTCCAAGCTTGCCAGAACACTTCCTGCAGCACATCGTCGGCATCGCTGCGCGAGGGCAGCATCTTGACCAGCAGCCCCAACACACGGGGCGCATAGTAGTCGTACAACTCGGCCAGGGCCGAGGAGTCGCCCTCCGCGATGCGGCTGATTAGCTGTTCGTCCGTTGCCATCGTCCATTCTCAAACGATGCCGTGAGCCGGTTTTTCGCGCCGGGCGGCACCTGGGGGAGCCGCGGCGAAAATTGGCGCCGGTCAGTATATACGAGGCGGACCGGGCCGCGGATTCATGGGCTCCCGAGTGCCCAAATTGCAGGTCTTTTTTGTCGTGCGGGAACGGTCGCTCGGCGCCAGGCTCAATCGATGTGCCCGAAATAGAGTTGCGTATCGTACTCGAACGAGACCTGGTTTTCGGTGGCGTGGTCGCGGAACGCTCGCTCCAAAGCCGAGATCATCGGCTCATAGTCCGGTTGCCCTTCGGTTGGCGCGTACGAAGAGGAGAGCAGCCGGCCTTTGAGTCCCTCCCAGTCAAATCGCTGCTCATTCGGCAGCGAACGAAATTCGAATCGGCCAGCGGCAAAGAATTTGCGCAACGCTTCCGCGTCGACATTCTCATGCCGCACGGTTCGGTAGTCGGTGCCAAATTGATTCAAGAGCGCTTCGTAAGCACGCAGAAAGTCGCTGGAGTCGGTGCGGCGAGCGTTCCAGATCAAAACAGCCCAGCCAGCGCGTCGCAGGATCCGCGCAAATTCCTGCTGCGTCCGTTCGACGTCGAACCAGTGAAACGCCTGACTGGCGACAACGAAGTCGATGCTTCCGCTCTCCAGCGTCGTCGCCTCGGCGGTCGCGGCCACGCTGTGAAATCTGGCGTTGTCCCGGAATCGCTGCTCGGCCGCGCGCCGCATCTCGGCATTTGGTTCCACGCCGAACACGACGTTGCCATTGTGCAGAAACAGGTCGGTCGAAATACCGGTGCCGGAGCCGACGTCGGCCACGACGGCATCCGGCGTAAGGCCGGCTTCGTCGCGGATAATCTCTAGCACGCCGGGCGGATAGCCGGGCCTGTAGCGGACGTAGTTTTCAACGCGATCGGAAAAACGCTGCTTCGAATCGCGCGATGCACCGGGCATCTGACCGCCTCCGACGAAGGGGTAACCATGAATCGCACGCGCTTTCTTTTAATTTCCCGGTGGTTGCGGCACAATGGGAGGAACACATTTCTCGTGGTTAGGAGTCGATTCATGGCCAGGCGGCGGGTCTTCGCATTCATTCCGTTGTTGGCTTTGACGTTCATGACTGAGGCGATTTTCGCCGCAGAGCCGCGCGTGCCGCAGGGATATGAATTGGAACTCCTCGCGCACGAGCCCGACATCGTGACGCCCATTGCCCTGGCCTTCGACGGCGAGGGCCGATTACTGGTCGTCGAATCGAACACGCACGAGCGCCCCGATGACTACCAGGGGCCGACGAGCGATCGTATCCGGATGTTTGCCGACAGCGACGGCGACGGCAAACTCGATCGCTGGAGCACGTTTGCCGACGGCTTTAAGTTTGCCGTCGGCGTGTTGCCGCGGCCCGATGGGGCGATCTACGTGATCACGCGGCAGTCGATCGAGCTCGTTCGGGACACGGACGGCGACGGCAAAGCGGATGAGCGGCGCCAGCTGGTCCACATGGAAACCGAAGATGAGTATCCGCACAACGGGCTCGAAGGGCTTGCGCTCGCGCCGGACGGCAGCTTGTTTTTCGGCCTCGGCGAAAACCACGGCATGGCCTACACGATCACCGGCAGCGACGGCTCAAAGCTCGTGGGGAAGGGGGGCATCGACGGCATCTTCCGCGTGACGGCCGACGGCGGCAAGCTCGAGCACTACGCCGGCGGCTGTTGGAACCCGTTCGGCATTTGCTTCGATCCTGAGGGCCGACTGTTTGCCGCGGACAACGACCCCGATTCGAGTCCGCCCTGCCGATTGCTGCACATTGTGCCCGGCGGTGACTACGGATTTCTGTTTCAGTATGGCCGCGCCGGAACGCATCCACTGCAAGCCTGGAATGGCGAGCTGCCCGGCACACTGCCGATGGTCTGCGGCATCGGCGAGGCGCCGACGGCGATCGTGCCGCACGCCGGCCGGCTTTGGATCACCAGTTGGGGCGACCATCGGCTCGAGGCGTATCGGCTTGTGCCCAAGGGCGCATCGTTTACCGCGGAGCGCGAAGTTGCGGTGCAAGGCGACACGGATTTTCGCCCCACCGGCCTCGCCGCGGCGCCGGACGGTTCGCTCTACTTCGGCGACTGGATGCTGCGGGACTATCCGGTCCACGGTCACGGCCGAATCTGGCGGCTTACTCTGCCGAAGGAGGAGTTGAGCAAGAAGTTTCCAACGCCGACCGCCGACGAGCTGCGCGCCAAACAGCTCAAGTCAGAAGATATGGCAAGCGCTCTCTCATCGGGCGACGCGTTTCTTCGTGCGGCGGCGGTTGAGAAGCTGGCGCATCCGGATCAACTGAAAGGCACCGACCAAATCGTCACAGACGAATCCTTTGCGCGATTGGGTCGCCTGATGGCCAAACGCTTGCAAGGCCTGCACCCGAGTGATGGCACGTTCCGTGGAATGCTGAACGACAAGTCGCCGGACGTGCGGCTGTATGCCGTCCGCTGGATCGCCGATGAGCGGATCACCGCGCTGCGCGACGACGTGGCGAAGTTGCTTGATTGGCCGCCGCCCGATGCGCGGTTCTATCTGGCCGTGCTGGGTGCGGTCGACTGGCTGGACAAGGAATTTGACCCGGGCACGACGCGCGGCGTAAGCGAAGCGCTGCTGGTGCGCGAGTTGCAGAATCCGCGACGCTTGCCGGGACTGCAAGCATTCGCGCTGCGACTCTTGCCGCCGGACAATCCCTTTCTGACGCTGGACTACCTGCGCGGTCTGCTGGCCGACGACGATCATTCCTTGCGACTGGAGGCCGTCCGCACGCTGGCGCAGCAAACCAATCCCGCGCGCTTCGACCTGTTGGCATCGATCGCCCGCGACGAGCAGTACAGCGACGAACTTCGTGCTGAAGCCGTCGTCGGACTCGCGGCGGCGGCTGAAGAACATCAGGAAGTGCTCGACGAGTTCGCGGCAGGTATGAACCCTATGCTGGCCGCGGAGGCGCGGCGCGTGCTGCGGCTATCCAAGCTCGTCACCGCGCCGGCGGAGTTCAAGCCCGCAGCAGATGACCTCGCCGCCTGGAACGACGTGATCGGCGAAGCGGGCGACGCGGACAGCGGCCGCCGGCTGTTTTTCAGCGCGGTCGGCGCCCGCTGCGCGGTGTGCCATCAGTACGACGGCCGGGGCGGCACGACGGGGCCCGACCTCACGCACATCCGCGACACGAATTCTCGCGAGCGGATCATCGCCTCGATTCTGCAGCCCAGCCGCGAAATCGCGCCGCATTATCAATCTTGGAACCTAATCACCAAGGACGGCACCGCTCGTTCCGGTCTGCGGCTGGCCAAAGGGGGCGACGACGGCGTCGAGCCCTACATCGATTCCACGGGCCACGAATTCACGCTCCAGAGCGACGACATCGAAACTCGCGAGCCGAGCTCGGTATCGATCATGCCGGACGGCCTGGAAAGCACGATTTCGATCCAGGACCTCCGCGATCTGGTCACGTTTCTCTCCGGCGCTGAAATTGGGCCATCCCGCGGCGGTGCTGGCAGTGAATGATGCTATCGCGGCGGCGATGCGTCGCTCGATTCTGCGCAATCGTTAAACTTTGTTGGAGCGGCGCCGCGCGCGCTTCCGATATCTGACGTTGTACGTCCAAGGGGGAAACTACGCGCCGTACGTCAGCGTGTTTGAGGCTGACATGCGGGCGACGTCAGGCTAAATAGCCTGACACCACGAGTTCCCTCATGTCTACCGCCGACGCGAATTCGAGCGACGCCCCGCGCGGGCCGATCATGGCGCTCGCCGGTTCGGTCGCCGACGTCGGCGCGGTCGCCATCCGCTGGGTCGAAACGCTGGGCGACATCTCGCTCTTCGCCGCAAGCACGATTTCCTGGCTGATAAGCCGCATGCCGCGCCGCGGCACGCTGCTCAATGCGCTCTACAACATCGGCGTCTTGAGCCTGCCCGTAGTCGCTCTCACCGGCACGTTCATTGGCATGGTGCTGGCCGTGCAGTCGTACACGCAGTTCAAGGCGTTTGGTTTCGAGACGCGGCTCGGGGCGCTGATCAATATGTCGATGTGCCGCGAACTGGGGCCGGTGCTGGCTGCGACGATGCTCGCCGGCCGCGTCGGCAGCGCGATCGCCGCCGAGTTGGGGACGATGCGGATCACCGAACAGATCGACGCCCTGGAAAGCATGGGGGCCAACCCGGTGCACTATCTCGTGGTGCCGCGGTTTTTAGGATGTCTCTTGATGATTCCCTCGCTCACGTTGATGGCGGTGTTCATGGGCGTGGTCGGCGGCGGCTTTTACGCGATCCATATCCTGGGCATCGATTCGTACCACTATTGGAGCAACTCGCGCGAGTTCGTCACCAACTGGGACTTGTTCTACGGCATCTTCAAGAGTGTCTTTTTCGGCGCGACGATTGCGATTGTGAGCTGCTATCGCGGCTTCCACTGTTCACCGGGGGCGGAGGGCGTCGGCCGGGCCGCGACGGCCGCGTTCGTAATGTCGTTCGTCGTGATCCTGATTCTCGATTTCGTGCTGAGCATCATGCTGGACAACGTCTACAACATGATCTGGCCGGACATGATCCGGGCATGACAATCACCGCTTGAGTTATCCATTCACAACCAAGTCAGCGCGCAAAGACGCAAAGGAGCAAAGATCGCAAAGGAAAATGAAGGAAGTTTTCTTTGCGTCCTTTGCCACTTTGCGTCTTTGCGCGCAAAAGAGTACCAGGTTTGCATCGATGGTTGCCCCGAGTAGTGCAAACGAACCGTTGATCGAGTTGTCGGAGCTGAGTGTACAGTTCGGCCCGCAGCCGGTGCTGCGCGACATCGACCTCACGGTGCCGCGAGGGCAGACGCTGTCGGTGATCGGCGAGAGCGGTTGTGGCAAGACGGTACTCTTGAAGACAATCATCGGCCTGGTGCGGGCGTCAGACGGCTACGTCCAGTTCGACGGCAAGCGGCTCGACGAGCTCGGCGATCGAGAACTCACGAAGGAGCGGACTCGTTTCGGCTATGTATTCCAAAACGCCGCGCTGTTCGACAGCATGACGATCCTCGAGAACGTCGCCTTCCCGCTGGAGCAGAACCGTCAGCTCCGCCCCGCCGAAGCCCGCGACACCGTAGCCAGCTACCTGGCGGAAGTCGGTCTTCCGGACAGCATCATGAACAAGAAGCCGGCCCAGCTCTCGGGCGGCATGCGGAAGCGGGTGGGCCTGGCCCGCGCACTCGCCATGGACCCGGAAGTAATTCTCTACGACGAACCGACGACCGGCCTCGACCCGATCATGAGCGACGTGATCAACGAGCTGATCATTCGCACGCGCGAGAAGCACCACGTCACCAGCATCCTGGTGACGCACGACATGAAAAACGCCTTCAAGACGTCGGACCGGATCGTGATGCTCTTTCCGCTGGCACGACTCGGCCGCGACGAATCGCAAATCATCTTCGACGGCTCGCCCGCGGAAATCGAAAAGTCCAAAGACAAACGAGTGGCCCAATTCGTCCGCGGCGAAGCAGGCGAACGGCTGATGGAAATGCGGGAGCAAGCCGGTCGATAGTTGTCAGTCGTTAGTTGATAGTTGCAATCTTTCAATCGCCAAACCACTGACCGCTGTCCACTAACCACTGACATCATCCTATGAACGATCGCGTCAAACAATTCCGCGTCGGCGTCGTGGTGCTGGCGACGAGCATCATCGGGGCCATTTTGGTCACGCTCAACGGGCCCACGTCGACCGAGTGGATCCCCGGCCTCGACAAGCACTACCAGGTGACGATCGAACTGCGCGAAGCCCCTGGCATCGGTCCCAACACGCCGATCCGCAAGAACGGCATCCTTATTGGCCGCGTCGCTGCGGTCGAAGACATGCAGGATCATGTCGCGGTGAAGGCGAATATCGACGACGGACGGCAACTCTTCGACAGCTACGACGTTCAGGTCCGCACGACCTTGCTGGGCGACGCGACCGTGGAATTCATCACGCGACCCGTGGCGGCCGGAGTGCAGCCGGTGCAGGCGGGTTACGTCTTCCACGGCAAGGTGGCCCCGACGCCGATGGACGCCGTGATCGACATGCAGGACGACCTGCGGCAGATGATCGACTCGCTGCAAGTCGCCGGCGACGAAGTCGGCAAGCTGGCCAAGACGATGAACACCGCGATCGGCCCCGATCCGGAAGCGGGCCGCGTGCCGCGGCTGCTCGACACGGCTGAAAAATCGATGGCCAACCTGTCGCGGGCGGCCGAGTCGTTCGACAAATTCCTGAATGATCCCGAGCTCAAGAGCACGGTCCGCGAAGCGCGGATGACGATGAACGACGTTCGCGACGTGGCTCAGGCCGTGAAGGCGCCGATCGACGCCATCGACCGCAATCTCAAGAATCTCGAAGGCTTTACCGGCCCCTTGGGTCGCAACGGCGAACAGGTCGCCAAGTCGCTGATCGACGGCATGAACGGACTCTCGCGGATCGTCGAGGAGCTGACGGTGCTGGTCGACGCGCTCAACGGCCGCAACGGCACGATCGGGCGTCTGATTCACGATCCGGCCGTCTACGACAATCTCAACCGACTGTTGTGCAATTCGAACCAGGTCGTGCTACGGATCAACGAGCTGACGCTCCGCCTGCGCCCGATCGTCGACGACGTCCGCGTGTTCACCGACAAGATCGCCCGCGAACCGGGCCGAATCGTCGGCGGGGCGGTGAATCCGAGCGTGTTGAAATAGAAATCGTCCCGACGCGTTACTTCTGCGGCGAGCCGCCGGCGGGGAGCGAATTCCGAACCTTGGCGACTGTCTCGCCGATCGCCCGCAATGTGTCGGCCGCCACGAACAGTTGCCCTTCGACGCCGGACGGCGAAGCCTTGGCGGCGAAGCCGATCGGTGAGCTCGCGGGAAAGTCGGGGATCATCGCCGGGATCGGGGTGAACCGCCGCACTGCACTCGTGATGCCGTCGAGCTGGATGAACCCGATCATCTGCGCCCCGGGGGGCAACGCCGCGGCGACCTTGGCGACGCCTGCGTCGGCCGCCAGACCTGGCTGCTGCGAGCGGTAAAAATCGATCGCTGCCTTGAGCCGTTCCAGCGAAGTGTAAGACATGACAACGGCGTGTTCATCGGCCGCGGCGATGTAGACTGTCATTTTGCCGCTGGAACCAACCATCGCCTGCATGATTTTCTGCTGGTTCGGCGCACCCGGTGTCGTGACCTGACCGATCTGGGACATGTCCATCGTGACCGCCAGCGCCTCCGCCCCGTCGAATGGCACATGCTCGACTGTTGCTGCGGGGATCATGGGGCTTTTGACCTCTTCTGAAAACTTCCGCATCTCGACCAGCGTCTTTTCATATTCGGTCAGGAACTTTGCGGCGTCGTCGAAAGTCATGATCGCCGTCGTGTTGCCATAGAAGCCGGCGCCCGGCTCCGCGACTCCGATCAACATTTTCATGGAGCGGACGCCGCGCATTGCCTGCAGCGAGAGATCGGCATACCGCTGAGCCTGCTCCGGGGTGAGCTTGTACATCGGTTGCTCTTGCATCATTTGCACGGAGAACTGCATCATCTGCTCGATCGACCCAGGTGGAACGACGCCGGAAATTGCCATTACAAACGGGCCCGCTGGTAATCCGCTGAGTAAATCCTGTTCGGCTGACTCGACTCCCGCCGCCCACGTGGCCCAGGCGCCTCCCGGCGTAAACTGCACGCGCTTCGACAGTGACACCGATTGATCCGAACCGATGCCCAGCGCGAGACTGAACTGCTGGACTTCCGTCTCCGCGGCGGTAAACAAGCGGAGGTAGAGATTGAAAGCGTCGGCTGCAAACTTTCCCTGGTCGCCTGGCATCTGCCGCATCGAGGCCTGCATCTGCTGGATTCCGCCGATGATCTTGGGGACTAGCTGCTTCACGCCCGGCGGCGTGACGACGATGCTCGCTTGATTCTCGTCGAGCCACCCGAGCGATGAATTGTTCGCCAAGCTGTCGGTCGACGCGAGCAATTGTTCCAGCGCCGCGCGATCGGTCGACAAGGCGATTGAAGCGTAGTTGCCCTTGCGTCCGACGAGTGCGGGCGAGCCAGCCAATTGGACCTCGACGATTCCCGCCGCCGGCTCCTTCGCGCCAAGTGCGGCGAAGAACTTTTCGAAGTTGGCCACCGGCACGAGCAGGACGGCGCGGGGCGCGGCGTCGAAACTCACAAGCACGATGGCCAAATCTCCTTGATCATCGAGCCCCTGGCCGAGGCCACTCTTATCTTTGAGGAGACTTAGCAGATCGGGCGCAGGCGCACCGACGAGTTTTGCCACGTCGCCGAAACGCTGCATCGCTTCCGCCAAATTGTGCACCGCTGCAAAGCCAAGTGCATCGGCCGGAATCGCGCCGCGAATGCTCTCGGCCGCTTCCACGGGGCCGTTCATCAAGCCGACGATCAGGCACAGACTCCAAAACACAAGCCGCATGGTTGCGCTCATCGCTCAATCTCCTGCAATTGGCGTCTCGGAATACGAAGTGGACGGCGTTCGCGAAGCGGTTCTTTCCTTCCGCGATCGGATTTGCGGTCTTCCGAAGGGTACTGATTATGAACGGTCCGACAAATCGAGTCGAGCTACCGAGCAGCATGGGAAATATGAAGATCGAGCGCCGGCCGGCAATGATTTCGCGTGTAGTTCTCGCATCGGACTGTCTCCGAATCGCACAGTCCAGCTCTCTTTTAAGAATTGTCGGCTGCTGGCGGTCGGCGCGAGCGGCTGTCTTGGCTCGATACGGAGAACGCCGCGAAATATCTAAACGCCCGCGGCGAATCACTCGCGGCCAATGCCAAAACCGCTCAGCGCAGCGGCGGGCTGACGATCGGCGGGCCTTGTTGCTGTGAGCCGGCCGACGGCGTGGGAGGCAGCGCCGGCGCTGAGAAAGGGGCGGGCGTTGTAGTCGTGGGGGGCAATGTCGTGGGGGGCAAAGCCGTGGGCGGGACGGTCGTGGGAATCGTTGTGCCTGGTGCCAAAGTTGCAGGTGCCAGAGTGCCCGGCGCGACCGTCGTCGAAGGCAACGACTGTCCGTAGGGCGACGGCGTCGAAGGCGGCGGCGCGAATGGCTGTTGCACCGCGGGTGCCTGATTAACAGGCGGGAGGGTCACCGGCTGCGCACTCGGTGGCGAACTCGGCGGTGGGGCCAACGAGGGCGTCGGGGCAAAAGTATCCGGTGGCGCCAGGGTGGGGGCGAGCGTCGCGCCAGGCGCGACGACCGGCATGGAGCCTGCCAGTGGACCCGGCACGACAACGGCCGGCGGCGCGCCCACTCCGGCCAGCGTCTCCTGCCGCAGCTGATTGCCCCGCTCGATCAGTTGCTCGGTCGGCACGACGATCTGCGGTTCCAGGTTGAAGGCCACGGTGCGGTGATCTTCGATCTGGTTCGGCAGCAGATTGTCGCTCACGAAGTCGATCGGCGGGATCTGGTACCAAGGGGTCGGGATCGGCTGGTTCACGGTGAGCGTTTCGTAGCCCGGCTTCACGAGGCGGATTTCGCGCGTCCCGTAGTAGGTGAAGTCGACGGAGCAGGGGGTGGTGCCGATTTGCTGATTGTCCACAAACACGAGCGCTCCCGGCGGATTCGACCGCACGTTGAGCCGCCGGCGGACGCAGCCCGCGGGCAGCACGAGCGCCAATAGCGCAGCGGCGATCACGGCGCGGCGCAGGGCGCGAGCAGAATGGCGAAATTCGCGGGTTTGGACCAAAAGTGTGGGGCTCCCTGGAGCAAGCTTGCGGCTTGGGCGGCGAAGTATAGATAGCGGATCACCGGCAAGCCAGAGCGGCTGCGCTTGCGGCGGGCTCGAATTGCGCTCTGAGCGGCCATATCCCCTCCAGAGTCTCGCAGCTAGAATATAGAGCCGGGCTGTCAACGGACCCTCCACGATCGGAAGGGCTGCTATCGCTCGGCGCGGTCGAACGAAACTCGACCCTGAGGCAGCTCCAGCGCACGGTCGGCGGCCGTGCTAGCGGTGGCCCCTCGTCCCCATTTTGCAAGTGGTCCGTTGTCGATGAATCACGGTTGGCATTGCCCTACATTCGTCCTCGAGGTCGCGCAGGTCAGCGACTTGGGCATGCGCCGCATGAATAACCAGGACTCGCTCGCGGTCATCGTGACCGACGACGAGTCGAAGTGGGCCAGCCGCGGACATTTGCTGATGGTCGCTGACGGCATGGGGGCGCATGCGGCGGGCGAACTCGCCAGCAAACTGGCCACGGACAACATCCCGCACACCTACTTCAAGCTTTGCGACCTCTACCCGCCCGCCGCGCTCCGTCAGGCGATTCGCGAAGTCAACGCGCTGATCTTTAATAAAGGGCAGAGCAGCATCGGCTTCCAGGGGATGGGCACCACCTGCAGCTGCCTGGTGTTGTTGCCGCAGGGCGCGCTCGTAGCCCATGTCGGCGACAGCCGGGTCTACCGCCTCCGCGGTCACCACCTCGCGCAGCTCACGTTCGACCACAGCCTGGTCTGGGAAATGGCTGCGGCGGGGCAGATGGATGAGAAAGACGTGCCGTCGTACATCCCCAAGAATGTCATCACCCGCTCGCTCGGTCCGCACGAGAACGTGAATATCGACCTCGAAGGGCCGTTCGACGCAGCGGCGGGCGACGTGTTTTTGATCTGCAGCGACGGGCTCAGCGGCCAGATCGCCGACCCGGAAATCGGGGCGCTCCTGCACTGTCTTTCTCCGGAGGAGGCGGTGCAGACGCTGGCCGATTTGGCGAATCTCCGCGGCGGACCGGATAATATCTCGATCGTCGTGGCCCGCGTACCGCGCGACGAGGGTCCGATGAAAAAGCAGTGTTCCCCGCCGCTGGCCGACACGATGGCTGGTAGCACCACGCCGCCGAGCGAAGGATTGCTGTTGCCGATCGTCAGCGTAGTGGCCCTGTTTACGCTCACGTTCTGCCTGGTCAACGAATGGTGGATCGCCGCGGCCGTGGCGGGGGTCGCGCTGTTGACGCTACTCGGAATCACGTTTTCCAAACGGGGCATCGTGGGCGGGGGCGGAAATCCCGTGTCGCTCGGTGGACCGTACGGCAACGGCCCCTATCGCGACACGCTGGCGGAGCCGGACGACAAGATCATCAAAGGCCTCTCGGAGCAGCTCAATCGGCTCCGCGGTTTGCCGGCGGAGCAGGGACCGACGATCGATTGGAAGCCGCTCGATGAACTGATCGCCGCTGGTGAATCGGCCGCCGAGAATCGGGACTATTGCACTGCCGTGTGCCGCTACACTGAGGCGATCCGCGCAGTGATGCAAAATTTCCGCCAACATCGGCTTAAGGCGACCGACGAATCGAAGGACGGTCGCGTGTAGAGGCTCTGCGGTGCTAGCAAGCCCGCGCGAAGCTGTCGTTTGCCGTCGCCACGCGCCCTGCTACATTACGCGGCCAGCGTTCTCTCCGCCCGCGTCGTCGCCGTTGCTCGATGAAAATCCTCACCCGCTACGTCGTGTTTGACCTGCTCAAGGTCTTCCTGATGATCCTCTCGGGTCTGACGCTGATGATCTTCATCGGCCTCTTGGGAAAACAGGCGGTCGACAACGGTTTGGGCCTGGCGCCGCTCGTGCGGATGACGCCCTACCTGCTGCCGGAGGCCATGCAATTCGCCGTTCCGGGAACGATGCTGCTGGCGACGACCTACGTCTACGGGCGGCTGGCGACCTTCAACGAGATCATCGCCATCAAGGCGCTGGGCATCTCGCCGATGGCCGTGATCTGGCCGACGCTCGTGCTGGCGGTGCTGGTCAGCTTTATCGGCGTCTACATTAACAATCTGGCGGTGAGCTGGGGCAAGGATGGGCAGGAGCGGGTGCTGATCGAGTCGATCGAAGACATCCTATACGGCCAGCTGCAGATGAACCGCACATTTAGCCTGGGCAAATTCAACATCAACGTCCGGGGCCTCGAAGGACACAAGCTGATCAAACCCGTGGTCGTGATCGAGGCATCCGAGAATCGGCCGGCGTCCACACTCCGCGCCATGGAAGCGGAATTGGCTTTCGATCCCCACAAGAAGACGATAACGATCAGTTCAAATGACTTCGAATTGAACGGCCCGCTGAACGTCAGCGACCCTACTCCTGACCCTCAAATATTCAGCTACGATGACATGCTCGGCACGTCCGACAAGGCGAAGAGCCCCTCAAACTATTCACTGGCGGAGATTTCTCCCGCCATTCAACAATGCGAAGAGCGGATCCGCCAACTGGACGACAGCATGACGGCCCAGGCGTCGTTTGCCTTGGCGTCGGGCGAATTCCTGTCGCTAGCGCCGCAGTACTGGAAGTGGCGCGAAAAGGAGTTGATCGGGGCCAAAGAGCGGTTGCAGCGGCTGCACACGGAACCCTGGCGGCGGTGGGCCAACGGCTTCAGCTGCCTCTGTTTTGTATTGGTCGGCGCCCCGATGGCGATTCGCCTCAAACATGCCGAGTTCCTGGCGATCTTCTTTGTCTGCTTCCTGCCGATACTGCTGGTCTACTATCCGCTGTTGGCGGTGAGCGTCGACCAGGCGAAGGACGGGGCATTTCCGCCGCCGGCGGTATGGGCCGGCAACATCGTGCTAGCAGTGTGGGGCATCTGGCTCTTGCGGCGGGTGATTCGCTACTGAGCCCGAGTGGCACGGGCCGCCGGCCTGTGGACGCGAAAAAGTGCCCCTGTCACCGGCTAGCAGCCGCTGCCACTCCTGCGCCTTCCGCCTTCCCCCCTCCGCCTTGGATTGTTACACTTCGCGGCCCGATTCTAGGCGCGGAGTCTCGACGTGTTTTCGCACTGGTCCATCCGGTACAAGTTGCAGGCGGTGCTCGTCCTGTTGGCGATCACCGTGCTTGCGCTGTTCGGCAGCGCGTACTATGGGCTCTACGCGTACCGGGGCCTGGTGAAAAGTCTCAGCGCTCGATCGGCCGAACTGCCGCTGGCCAACGATTTGAGCCAGCACGTCGCCAATTTGCGCGTCATTCTCTGCCAGGTCGAGGAGCGGCACGATTACCTACCCGGCAGTGAACTGGCGTTCGATCCCGATCCCGATACGAAGCCCTGGGACGACGTGCTCCGCCGCAAGTTTGAAATCGAGTACGGCCAGCTGAAGGACGTCCTCGCGGAATACACCGAACAACTCGACACCAACCGGCAGCGGACCGAAAGAGGCATCGGCGACGACAGCAACGAGCGCAAGGCGCTGGCGGAAATCGGAGCGGTGATCGACCGCATCGAGAAATACAGCGACGACGGGGGCGTCGACTGGCTGCTGGTCGACCGGACGAAAGTCGCCAAGCTGCGCGAGGACGTCGAAGACTTGCGCAAAGGCATGGCCAAGCTGCCGAGCTACTTGCACGACCGCCTGCGTTCGCTGTCGAACGACGTCCGCACGCAGTATCACGCCGCAATTTCGCTGGCCTGGACGGCGGTGGCGATCGCCACGTTGCTGCTGGGCGGCACGACGCTGCTATTTCGCAAATGGATTACGCGGCCGCTCCACATGCTGGTGGCGGGCTCGCGCGAAGTGGCCGCCGGCAAGTTCGACCATCGCATTCGCCTCGAATCGCAGGATGAGATGCGCGAACTGGCCGAGGCGATGAACGCCATGACCGCGCGGTTCCAGGAGATCCGCGACGATCTCGACCGGCAGGTGCAGGAGCGGACCAGGCAGATCGTGCGGAGCGAGCAACTGGCGAGCGTGGGCTTTCTAGCAGCCGGCGTCGCCCATGAGATCAACAATCCGCTGGCCGCGATTGCGCTCGGCAGCGAGTCGCTCGAACGCCGGCTCTCAGAGCTGCTCGAGGACATCGACGACAGCCGCGCGGCCGACCGTGATGTGGTCCGTAGCTATCTCGACATGATCCAGAAAGAGTCGTTCCGCTGCAAACAGATCACCGAGAAGCTGCTCGACTTCTCCCGGACGGGCGATCCGGAGCGGCATCCGACCGATCTGCGGGCTCTGGTGGCCGACGTGATCGAGATGGTCGCCCACTTGGGCCGCAAAGGCAACAAGCAGATCGATCTGATCGACGGTGAGCCGGTGATCGCGGAGGTATGCCAACAGGAAATCAAACAAGTGGTCCTCAACCTGATCACCAACGCGCTCGACAGCCTCGACGCGGGCGGCCGCGTGACGGTCAGTCTGTCGGCGCGCGGCCAGAATGCCGAGATCGTCGTCAGCGACAACGGCTGTGGCATGACCGACGAAGTGATCAAGCACCTGTTCGAGCCATTCTTCACGCGCCGTCGCAGCGGTCAGGGCACGGGGCTGGGACTCTCGATCACCTATCGCATCGTCGAAGAGCACGCAGGTCAGATCGTCGCCACCAGCGCGGGCGCCGGCAAAGGTTCGCGGTTCTCACTCACGCTGCCGCAGCGGCAGCCCATGAATTCGCTCAAGGACAACCGGGCTGCTTAGTTCATTCCTTTACTTTTATCTTGAATCCTCCGCTGATCCATGATGACCACCACCAAATCGACGTCCAAAACGGATCCCCGCGAAAGTGCCGGCTTGGCACTGTTGTTCGCCGATGACGAGCGCTCGCTGCAGGAGTTGATGAAGCTCGAGATTCCGCGAATGGGTCATCGGGTGACGGTCTGCCCGGACGGACTCACGGCGGTAGCCGCGCTCGAAATGGAAAACTTCGATTGCATCTTGGTCGACCTGGACATGCCGGGCCTCAACGGCATCCAGGTGATCGCCAAAGCCAAGGAACTCTCGCCCGACGTCGAGGCGATCGTGCTCACCGGCAAGAGCTCGCTCGACACGGCGATTTCGGCGCTGCGTCACGGGGCGTTTGATTACCTCACCAAGCCCTGCAAGCTAGTGGAAATCGAAGCACTCTTGAACCGTGTGCAGGAAAAACGGCAACTCACACAGAAATATCGCGCGCTGAAGCGTCGGCTCGAGCGGATCGAAGGCGCGCCGCGGCTGGTCGGCAATTCACCGGGAATGGACAAGGTTCGGGCCATGATCTCCAAGGTAGCGCCCACCTCGTCGACGGTCTTGATCCTCGGCGAAACTGGTACGGGGAAAGAGCTCGTAGCGCGGGCCGTCCACGACCAGAGTAATCGGGCCGAGATGCCGTTTGTGGCCGTCAATTGCGGTGCGCTCCCCGAAACGCTGATCGAGAGTGAACTGTTCGGCCACCGCAAGGGCTCGTTCACGGGTGCCGACGAGCACCGCGTGGGTTTGTTTGAAGTGGCCCACGGAGGCACGATCTTTCTCGACGAAATCGGTGAACTCCCCAAGGCCATGCAGGCCAAGCTGCTCCGCGTGCTCGAAAGCGGCGAAATTCGTCGCGTCGGCGAGAACAAGCCGATCACGGTCGACGTGCGAGTCGTGTGCGCGACTCACCGCAATTTGCACGAAATGGTCACCGCGGGCGAATTCCGCGAGGACCTCGTCTATCGGATCAACACGTTTGAAATCTATCTGCCACCGCTCCGCGAGCGGATCGACGACATTCAGGAGCTGGCGACGCATCTGCTGAATCGGCTGCGGCCCAAGGGTGGCGTCGGCCCGGCACTTACGCTCGATGCTCTCGAAGCACTCAAATCGCATGTCTGGCCGGGCAACGTCCGCGAGCTCGCCAACGCCATCGAGCATGCCACGATTCTCTGCGACAGCGGCCCGATCTCGGCCGAGCACCTGCCCGCGCAGCTCCACCGCCGCCAACTGCAGGGCGCTGCCGCAGCGCGGCTCGGCCCGGTGTCGCTCCGCGACCTCGAAATGCAGGCCATCTACCAGGCGCTCGAACGTCACGGCGGCAGCAAGCCGAAGGCGGCCGACGAGCTGGGGATCAGCCTCAAGACGCTTTACAACAAGCTCAATTCGGTGGGCGAGCTGGAAAAGTCGGCCTGAACGACGCCTGCACGGGTGACGGATTTTTCGACGGCTGCGCTGCGCCCTATCCCGCGCGGATCGAGTCGATCCGGATATACCGGTTTTATCGAACACGATGGCGCACGTTCGCCCCGCCCAAATAGGGGCGAATTCGATAGTTCGACTCACATGCGCACTAAATTTGTCTGGCTTTTGCCATGCGCTTTTCGCGGGCAGAGAAACGTGACTGAGACGCTTCCATGTCGACTGTAGCAGTGGCTTCCGATCCGGCCGCGGACCCGCTCCGTGGTTACGCGCCGGTCCACGTCGACATGCTCAAGCGCGTCGCCCGCGCACCGGTGGACATCTTTGTCCAGCGAGACCGTCGCAGCGTTCCGACGCTCTATTGCCGCGCCGGGCTGCCGATGGAGAACAACCAGCTGCTCGGCCTGGCGGACGCGGGGATCAAAGACGTCTACGTCCGCAACGGAGATTTTCAGGATTTCGGCCTGTGCCTGATGGAGTCGGTCCAGGCGCAGCTCGGTTCGGACGACATCTCGCCGGCTGACCAGTTCGCGGCGCTGCAGTTGGCGGTGGCCGTCGAGATCGAGCGCACTTCCCGGCTGATCGATTGCAGCAAGTACGTGTCGCTGTCGGAAAAGGTCGGCCGTGATTTGACGGCGCTCATTGCCTCGAACGACGTAATGCCGCGCGACCTGTTCAAAATCGCCCGTCACGACTTCAACACATTCACGCACGTCACCAACGTGGCCAGCTACAGCGTCGTGCTGGCCGAGCGATTGGGGATCACCAGCACCAACGAGCTGGAGCAGATCGCCACCGCGTCGATGCTTCACGACATCGGCAAGCGGTTCATCCCGGCCAGCATCCTCAACAAACCGACGCGGCTCGACCCGGACGAGAGAGACGTGATCGAGTCGCACCCCACGCGCGGTTACGAGGATCTCTGCGAGCGGTCGGACTTGAACTATGGGCAATTAATGATCGTCTATCAGCATCACGAGCGGGTGGACGGGAACGGCTATCCGGTAGGCGTCCCCGCGGCGGACATTCATCCTTGGGCCAAGATCGTGTCGGTGGTTGACGTGTTTGACGCGATGACGGGAAAACGACCCTATCGCAAGTCGATCAACCCCGTCGAAGCGCTGCAATTCATCGAACGTAATGCCGGTACTCACTTTGATCCGGAGATGGCAAAATGCTGGATATCGGCCATGAAAAAAGCATAATCGAGGAGCTCTGGCTCGCGGCCGAAGCGCGGGTCAAGCTGCCGATGCTCACGGCGAAGTATTTCTTCGAGCCGAAGGGAGCGATGCCGAATCACTTCAGCAATCGCCGCTCCTTCCACCGCTTCTATTTGCGCAGCAAGGCGATCCTGACGCAGGGGGATCGGATCCTCGGCGCTTACACCACGGATGTGTCCCGGCAAGGGATCGGCTTTTTGAGCCCCGTGCAGCTGATGCCGAAGGGCAAATGGAAACTGCGGTTGCCGACCGGCGCCGAGTACGAATTGCGCGTCACGCGCTGCCGGCGCGAGAGCGAGAACTGCTATGCCTGCGGCGGCCGCTTTTCGGCGCCGATCGCCAATGTTTAGTCGTTGACCAAGGAAATACGAGTTATGTCGCGCGTCGATCAAATCATGAACCGCACGGTGATCACCGTCACTCCCGAGACCAAGCTCGCCGAAGCGGTGCGGCTTTTCACGCAGCACCACATCGGCGGCGCGCCGGTCGTCGACGGCGAAGGCCGCGTCGTCGGCATGGTGTCCGAGTTGCAGCTGTTGGATCTCGTGTTTGACCCGACGGCGTGCTCCGCTCCCGTGTCGGCCTACATGACCGAGAACGTCAAGAGCGTGGCGCCCGCGGATTCGCTGGCCCACGCCGGGCAGCTCTTTGCCTTGTTCGCGTTTCGCCGGCTGCCGGTGATCGACGATGGCAAGCTGGTCGGCATCATCACGCGCCGCGACTTGATGAACCACACGCTCACGACCGGCGAACAGCTGGCCGAGCCGCTGTGGGACTTCGTGCCGGACCTGGTCGAAGTCGCCTGACCAGCGCACTACGCATCAATCGCCACCTGATCGTAAAATTTCAGGTAGTTGTCGCAGTCCGAACTGGCGAGGAACTGGATCGCCGCTCTCGGGTGCAGGTTCATCTGACCGGTGATGTTGTAAGGCACGTTGGGTCCCCAGCTGGTCGTCGCCTTGAGCGGCTCGATGTGCTTCTGCAGTAGCTCGACCACCGGCCGCAGGCGGAACTTCGGGTTCCGCAGGAAGCCCAACAGCAGCTCCATGTGGCAGTTGCCCGCCCCGCGGCCCAGTCCACCCATCGTCGCGTCGACTCGATTTGCCCCGAGAATGATCGCCTCGATCGTGTTGGCAAACGCCAGCTGCAGATTGTTGTGGGCGTGCATGCCGATGTCCTTGCCCGTTTCGGCCATCGCCTCGGAATACTTCTTGTAGAGCCGGTCGACCTGTTCGCGGAAGAGGTGGCCGAAGCTGTCGACGATGACCATCGTTCCGGCGTGCGTCGGCTTGATGGCGGCCAGCACCGTGTCGATCTCCACGTCCTCAACGTTGGTCACCGCCATCAAATTAGCCGTCGTTTCGTAGCCGAGTTCGTGGCAGTGCTCGATCATCTCGACCGCTTCAGAAACCTGGTGGGCGTAGAATGCCACGCGGATCATGTCCAGGATGCTCTCGCTCCGCGGCACGATCTGGTGTTTCCAGTCGCTCTTGCCGCCGGCGTCGGCCATGCAGCAGAGCTTGAGGCCTGTCTTGTGTGAATCGTGATCGCCAAGTACGCGGCGGAGATCCTCCTCGTCGCACCGCATCCAGGGGCCGTATTTCTCTTTGGGAAACTGTGTGGGCGAGTTCTTGTAGCCGACTTCCATGTAGTCGACGCCGGCCGCCACGCATGTGTCGTACACCGCGCGGACCAACTCGTCGGTGAACTGATGATTGTTGATCAAACCGCCGTCGCGGATCGTGCAGTCGAGCACCTTGAGTTCAGGGCGGTACGTGATCCAGGCCGCAGTTTCAGCCATGTGCAACCTCGGGAAAAGCGTTTAAGCGGTGGGCGGCAGCGGTGACGCTGTCCCGGCAAACATAGCACATCGGCCGGCCCGCGGCGACGGTCCCAAGTAGTTGTGGCGACGGCGTCAAGCTGCTACTGTCAATGGTAGGCATGCCGCGTAATTCTCACGGCGGCGGCCGCATTTTCTGTTGGATGATGGTGGTGTTTTCGTTCGCTCCGCAACTGTGAACTGTCTGCCAATATGTCCACGCCTCATACTTGCACCGGTGTCATGTTAACGCTTCGTCGATGCGTCTTCCTGTTGTCGGCTACGTCCTTCGCGTTCCCCTTGGCGATGTCTGCGCACGCGCGGATCATCGGCGATCTGGTCGACGTGAGTCAGGATTTTCAAGACCGCGACTCGACGTATTTTGTCGCCGGACCGATCACGAAGTTTGACGCCAAGACCGGCGCTGGCACACTTCAGTGGCGGCGCTACGTGCGTCAACCGAGCCTCTCGTTCAACAAGCTCGACAATCCGTTCGTCCGCGCCCGAACGACGGAGTTTCCCGCCTCGCAGTACGATCGCGATCCGCAGCTGCCGTTCGAGATCTCGTTTCTCGACGAGCGCACCGTCCGCCTCCGCTTCGCCACGCGGGAAACACCGCTGGCGGAACGCGATTCGCTCATGTTGGCCGGCAAACTGCCCCACGACCATTGGAAGGCGAAGGAAACGGACGACAAGATCACGTTCTCGTCCGCTGCCGGCCGCGTGGAGATCATCAAGAAGCCCTGGCAGATCCGCTTCTACGACATCGACGGCAAGCTCCTCACGCAGACACAAACGCTCAAAGATCCGGCCACCTTCTCCGCTCCGACGCCGTTCTCCTTCGTCCGCCGCGCCCGCGACCTTGGCCACACGATGGCGGCCAGCTTTCGCCTTGCCCCGGATGAAAAAATCTTCGGTTGCGGAGAGTCGTTCACGCGGCTCGACAAGCGCGGCCAGAAGATCGTGCTCTACGTCCGCGACGCGATGGGCGCCCAGAGCCAGCGGATGTACAAGCCGATCCCGTTCTTTCTTTCCAGCCGCGGCTATGGCATGTTCGTCCACACCAGCGCCCCCACGACCTTCGACTTCGGCCAGGACTTCGACCAGTCGAACGTGATCTACACTGGCGACGAAGAGCTCGATCTGTTCGTGTTCCTCGGCACGCCGAAACAGGTGCTCGAAGAATACACGAGCGTCACCGGCCGCAGTCCCGTGCCGCCGCTCTGGTCCTTTGGCCTGTGGATGAGCCGCATCACGTACGACAGCGAGAAGCAAGTCCGCGACGTCGCGGCGAAGCTCCGCGAGAACAAGATTCCGGCCGACGTGATCCACCTCGATACCGGCTGGTTCGAGACCGATTGGCAATGCGATTTTCAATTTGCCAAGTCGCGGTTCCCTGACCCGGCGAAGATGATCTCCGACCTCGCCAAGCAGGGATTCCGCATCAGCATGTGGCAGCTGCCGTATTTCACGAGCAAGAACAAACTCTTCCCCGAAGCGGTCGCGAACGGCTACTTCGTCAAGAACGCGGGCGGCGCGATACCGGCAGAGGACGGCATCATCGACATGAGCAACCCGGCCGCACAAGAATGGTACCGCGGTCTGCTCTCCGGGCTGCTCAAGCTCAACGTCGGCGCGATCAAGGTCGACTTTGGCGAGGACGCTCCGCTCGATGGCGTCTATGCTTCCGGCCGCACTGGCTGGTACGAGCACAATCTCTACCCGCTCCGCTACAACAAGCTGGTCTCCGATCTTACGGACGAGACAACGGGCGAGCGGATCATCTGGGCCCGCAGCGCGTGGGCCGGCAGCCAGCGCTATCCGCTCCATTGGGGCGGTGACGCCGAGAATACCGACTCCGCGATGGCGGCCACGCTGCGGGCCGGCCTCTCCTTCGGCCTTTCCGGCTTTACCTATTGGAGCCACGACGCCGGCGGCTTCGTCGGCAAGGCGCCGCGCGATCTCTACCGCCGCTGGCTGCCGTTTGCGGCCCTCTCTTCGCACACTCGCTGCCACGGCGCCCCGCCGCGCGAGCCCTGGGAATACGATGAGTCCTTCACGAACGACTTCCGCCGCACGATCGAAATGCGCTATCGCCTGCTGCCTTACATCTATGCCGAGGCACGCCACAGTTCGGACCACGGCTATCCGATGGTCCGCCCGCTATTCTTCGAGTTCCATACGGATCCGACCTCGTGGCTCATCGAAGACGAGTACATGTTCGGCTCGAAGCTGCTGGTCGCGCCGCTTTTCGCCGAAGGGGACGCCCGCAGCGTTTATTTGCCGCCTGGAGAATGGATCGATTTTCAATCGGGCCAGGCGTACGACGGCGGCAAGTGGCATACGATCGCGGCCGGGCCGGTGCCAATCGTCGTCCTGGTCCGCGGCGGCTCGGCGATTCCGCTCACCATGTCTCCTCAGCATACCGTCGCCCAAAGCACCGGCCAGCTCGACTGGGAAAACCTCGAGCTCCGCGCCTTCGGCGATCGCGACGAACCAATCGCCGGCCGTGTCGCCCTGCCGGACGGCAAAGTCCACGACGTCGAGCTCGCCCGCGGCAAGGACGGCAAGTTCCAGCTCGTGAAAAATCCGCTCGAAGGCGACGTGAAGTGGCAAGTTACCAACGCCACCGGCGAATAAGCCTCTAACGCGGCCCGAGTCGATCCTGGATAGTCGAGGCCGGGCTGTGGTACAACTTGGCTCGGTGGAGTGAGGATTGATTCGCGTTGCTGCGAGGATAGGTGGCGATGCATTGGGGCGTTGTCTGGGCTGGGATTCTGTTGGCGGTGGTTGCGCCGAGCGATCCGAACGCGCGGGTGCATGATTTTGCCAATCTGCTTTCGCGGGAGCAGCGGGCGTCGCTCGAAGACTTGGCGCGGGAGGTCGATCGGCTCACTACGGCCGAAATGGCCGTCGTCACCGTGCCGACGCTCGACGGGCAGCCGGTCGACGACTATGCCCACGAGCTATTCGAAGAGTGGGGCATCGGCAAGAAGCCAGCCAACAATGGCGTCGTGCTCTTGGTCGCGCCGAACGAGCGGCGGATGTGGATCGCCGTCGGCTACGGTCTGGAGCCGCTGCTCACCGACTCGGTGTGCGGCGAGATCCGCGACGAGCAGATCATTCCGCGGTTCAAAAACAATGATTACGCGGGCGGCATTGTGGCCGGCGCCCATCGCATCGCCGAAGTTCTCCGCTCCGATCCCGCAGCGGCGCGCGGCGACCCTAATTCCGGTCCGGCATTGGCACGCCGCCGCACTCAAGACGCTTTTTGGGCAAACGGTGCTGCCGGACTAGCAGCTCTTGGACTGCTGGTGCTCGGCGTGGCGGCGGCCGCACGGCGGCTCTATTCGACGACCGCCTTCGTCACCGTGACGGCGATCAGCGCGCTCTTGGTCGGCATCGCCGCCTGGTTCACGCTGCATGCCCCCGCGCGGGCCGAGCCGATGGCGATCTTTGGCGGCGTGACCTTTGTCTCGGTCGCCGGCTGGATTCTCAACTTGTTTCGCTATCGGCGGTTCGGGCCGCACGGCTGCTCGAAGTGCGGAGCGCGGCTCGAACTCTTGAGCGAGCAGGAGGACGATCCGAAGCTCCAGCCGGTGCAAAGGCTCGAAGAGCAGATCGGCTCGGTGGACTACGATGTTTGGTTCTGTCCGGCCTGCTTGAATGCGGATACGGAACGCTACGTAAAACACTTCTCGGGCTTCACCGATTGCCCCGAGTGTCACGGCCGCACGTTCAAGGAGGAATCGCCCGTCGAAACCGTGCCGGCCACGAGAATCAGCAGCGGCACCGCCCGGGTCGACGGCCGCTGTGTCTTCTGCAATCACAAGTCGGTGCGATATATTGTGTTGCCGCAACTGCCTGATCCGTCGACGTCAAACAGCTCGTATAGCGGCAGCAGCGGCGGCGGAAGCTTTGGCGGTTTTGGAGGTGGCGGCGGCGGAGGAGGCGGAGGTTTTGGTGGCGGTTCGAGCGGCGGCGGCGGCGCGGGCGGAGGGTGGTGAACGATGTACTTCACGTATGCAGCAGCCATCCTTTGCGGCGTCCTCTGCTTGTGGTATCTCCTCACGTACAACTTGCTCGTCGGCGCACGGAACGCGGTTGACCAGTCCTGGTCGCACATGGAGGTCGAGCTGCAGCGGCGGCTCGATCTGATCGGCAACCTGGTCGAAGTCGTGAAGGGCTATGCCAAGCACGAGAGCGAGACGTTTCAGCAGGTCGCGGCGCTGCGGTCGCAGTCGCATCCGTTCGGCGACGCGGGGGCTGCTAACAAGGTCTCGCCCCAGCTCAACCGCTCGATCGGCCAGCTGATCGCGCTCGCCGAAAGCTATCCGCAACTCCTGGCCGACAAAAGCTTCCTGAACCTGCAGCAGCAGCTTTCAGACACGGAGAACCGCATCGCCGACCGCCGGCACGCGTACAACCAGACCGTCAACAATTACCTCAACCAGATCATGTCCGTGCCGTCGAACATCGTGGCCGACTTCCACCACATGGAACGCCGCGAATTCTTCGACGCCTCAGACGCTGAAGTTCAAAAAGTACCCGAGATCAAGTTTTCGTGAGGCTTGAAACCGACGAACGCATTGCTTGCAGAAGAAAGTTTAGGAACGCTAATCAACGCTAATTCCGATTTGTGTTCATTAGCATTGATTAGCATTCTTGGCCGACTCAAAAGATGGCGTATTGAAGTCGACGATTGCATGAAACGCAACCTCTTGCCGCTGATGTTCCTGGCCGCGTTCGCGCTGTTGGCGATCGCGATTGCGGTCGACTGCGTGCGGATCGCGGGCGACTATCGGGAACGCGTGTCGCTGGCGGATGCGGAGGTGGCGAAGCAGGAAACGCGGCTGGCGAAATTGCTCGAAGCGTCACCGCAAGTGACGCCCGAGGTGACGGCGGCGATCGCGAGTTATCGCGGCGCGAAGGACGTGGCGGAGCGTCATGAAGCATTCGACGCGTTGGAGTCGAGTTTCCAGCTGACGATGGCGGGGAAGCTCGACGCGACCAATCCGCTCGACCGCAAGTTCATGGACGACGCGACCGGCGCGATCAACCGGCGGCAAGTTGCCGAGAAGCCGTTTGAAACTGAAGAAGCAGCATACCAGGCCTACCTCGCCAGCTGGCGCGGGCAAATTGCGCAGTGGTTCTCGCCAACGGCGCGGGCGGATGCGAAGTCGTTCACTCCTTGAGCCGTGAGCGGAGCCCTACGTGCAACGTGTCGGAATGGTCGTCGGCATTCGGCCCGAGTGCCTGGAAGAATACAAGCGGATCCACGCGGCCGAGCATCCCGGGGTGCGGGATCTCTTGGCTCGGTATCATCTGCACAACTTCAACATTTTCTTGCAGCAGATGCCGGACGGTTTGTGGTACGAGTTCGCGTACTACGAATACACGGGCGACGATTTCGAGGCCGACATGGCGGCGCTCGACTGCGAGCCGCGCAACATCGAGTGGCACCAGCAGTGCGACCCGATGCAGATTCCGCTGCCGGGAGCGAGCGCGTGGACGGTGATGGAGTCGATCTATTTCAATCCGTGACCACCATCAGCCGGCCCCTTTTTGCGACCTTCGCGATGAATAGTTCCGGCGCTGCGACAACGCGACCGGTGGATCGTTACTTCACCACCTGCTTCATCCGAGCCTCGGTGCCCGGAATGTGCTTGAGTCCCCACTCCTTCATGCTCTCCACCACGGGGAGCAGCGATTCGCCCTTCTTTGTCAGCCGATAGGCGTCGCGGCCGGCGAGTGACTGCGGCGGAGCATACCGCTCGACCAGCCCGTGCTTGACCAACCGTTGCAGCCGATCGGCGAGAATGTTGGTCGCGATCTTCTCGGGTGAGGCGGCAAAATCCTTGTACTGCGACTTGCCGCAAAACAGGTCGCGCACCACCAGCAGCGTCCAGCGGTCGCCGAGAATGTCCAGCACTCCGGCAATCGGGCAAGGAGAACGTTTTTTGCTGCGCATGGCCTGAACCTCAAGGAGGGGGCGACGACTCCACTTGACATTATAGCACAAACTTGCAAAATGCAAGTATACGCTTGCAACGTGCAAGTGACAAGACTATGCCGCTAGGAGCGATGCCATGACCAGACTGGACGAACACCCCACGGTGACGGCCGCCCGGCAACGCGAACACACTGCGGAGACAGGCCCGATTTCGGCCACCTGGCTGCGCGAAATCAGCCTCGCTGCGGGCGCCGACGACGTTGGCTTCGTGTCGATCGAGCGGAGCGATTTGGACGACCAGCGGGCGAGCATCCTCCAGGCCTTTCCGGCGACTCGAACTCTCGTCAGCCTGATCGTGCAAATGAATCGTGAGCCGGTTCGCAATGTCAATCGATCGGCGGCAAACTTGGAATTTCATCAAACGACGGACGAGGTGAACGAAGTGGCCCGCGCGATCGTGCGCGCCTGCGAAGACCGCGGCATCCGGGCGCTGAATCCATCGGCCGGTTTTCCGATGGAGATGCAGAATTTTCCCGGCAAGATCTGGCTCGTGTCGCATAAGCCAGTGGCGGTCGCGGCGGGGCTCGGGCGGATGGGCGTCCATCGCAACGTGATTCATCCACAATTCGGCAGCTTCGTGATATTGGGAACCGTGCTGCTCGCGGCAGACGTGGATGAGGAGTCGCAGCCGATCGATTACAACCCTTGCCTCACTTGCAAGCTGTGCGTGGCAGCCTGCCCCGTCGGAGCGATCAAGCCGGACGGGCGGTTCGACCCGAGCGCGTGCTTAACGCACAACTATCGCGAATTCATGGGTGGCTTCACCGATTGGGTCGAGCAGGTGGCCGAGAGTGGCGGAGCCCGCGAGTATCGCCGCCGCGTGACCGACCAGGAAACGGCTTCGATGTGGCAGAGCCTCAGCTTCGGCGCCAACTACAAGGCTGCCTATTGCCTGGCCGTGTGCCCAGCCGGTGAGGAGGTGATTGGGCCATTCCTGGCGGACCGCGCCGAGTTCGTCAGCGAAATGGTGCGGCCCCTACAGCAAAAGGAGGAGACGATTTACGTGGTGCCGCGCTCCGATGCCGAAGAGCACGTCGCGCGGAAGTTTCCCCACAAGCGGATCAAGCATGTGCCGGGCGTGCGTCCGGCGAGTATTCGCGGATTCCTCGATCGCATGGATATTGTGTTTCAGGCCGGACAGGCCCGCGGACTCGATGCGGTTTACCACTTCAAGTTTACCGGCGCCGAACCGGCCGAGGCGACCGTGACCATCAGCGACCAGATGCTGCGCGTCGAGCGCGGGTTGATCGGCGCGGCCGACTGCACAGTGATCGCCGACGCGGCAACTTGGCTGGGCTTCCTGCGGAAGGAAAAGAGCATCGTGTGGGCGATTCTGCGGCGGAAAGTGCGGGTGATGGGCAAGAGGTCGCTACTTAAATCGTTCGCCCGTTGTTTTCCAAGTTAGTCATCGAATGGCGCGCTAACATTTCCGCACCAGCCGCCAGCAGGCGTGGATTCGCTCGTTGCGGAAGTCTTCAGGGATCGTTTGCTTCGTGACGTCGCGGATCGTGAAATGCGCGGCGAGCGCCACTTCGTCCAGCTTGAAGCGACGGAAGTTCGTGCTGAAGAAGACGATGCCGCCCGGCGTGATGTGGTGGGCGAGGGTGGTGAGCAGTTCCGTATGGTCGCGCTGCACGTCCCACACGTCATCGGCGTCTTTCGTATTCGAAAAAGTCGGCGGATCGACGACAGCGAGGTCCCACTGGTCGCGCGGCTTGAGCTGGTCCAGGAATTCGCGGATATCGCTGCGGAGTAGGTGGTGCTCCGGGCCGGTGAAGCCGTTGAGCGTCAGGTTCTCGCGGGCCCAGTCGACGTAGGTCGTTGATTTGTCGACGGTCGTGGTGCTGGCCGCGCCGCCGACCGCGGCGTACACGCTGAACGAGCCGGTGTAGGCGAAGAGATTCAGAAAGTGTTTGCCGGCCGCGGCCTCGCGGACCATTTGCCGGGTAAGGCGGTGGTCGAGGAACAACCCCGTGTCGACGTAATCTGAGAGATTCACGAGGAACTTGAGTCCACTCTCGTGGACCTCGAATTTGGCTCCGCGGTGGTCGACACGCTCGTACTGTGCCGACCCGCGCTGGCGGTCGCGGTGCTTGAGGAAGATGCGGGCGCGGGGCACTGCGAGGACTTCGCCGGCGGTGCGGGCCATGAGATCGAGCCAGTCGGCGTGCTGGGCGGGCGAGCGATCGTGCGGCCGGGCGAACTCGGCGATGTGGAGTGCGTCTTCGTAGCGATCAACCACCAGCGGCACGTCCGGCACGTCACGTTCGTAGAGGCGGTAGCAGGTGATGCCGCGCTTTGGCCAGCGGCGGAGGTGCCGCGCGCGGTTGCGCAGCCGATTGGCGAATTCTTCGGCTTGTCGTTGTGAATCGGCCAGGAGTCCGCCGAATGCCGGAGCGGCGGCGGGCGGTTTGGTTCGTGGCCGGATGTCCGGGGCAGCGGAGTCGGCGGCGCTTTCAAGTGGCGTTTCGGCTGCGGCATCTTCGATCACGCGCGGCACCGGTTCGCCCGGCCGAGGTCCGTGGAACTGGTAGTACGTGCATTCGAGTGGGCCGTTGTAGAGTTTGCGGCGGCGGTCGGCCGTTTGGCCCACGAGCTGTTCGAGATCGCGCCGCGCCGAGAGGATGTAGTGCGACCACGTCGGCATCCGCCTCAGCACAAGGGGAAACGATCGGTAGAGGGCGACGATCTCGGCGTCGTCGAGCATTCGTTCGCCGTAGGGCGGGTTGGTGACGATGCAGCCATACTCGGCCTTGGCCCGCAGCTCGGAGAAGGGCCGCTCTTGAATGTGAATGTCACCGGCGACGCCGGCCTGTTCGGCATGGTAACGCGCGAGGCTCAGCGCTTCGGGATCGATGTCGTAGGCCAAGAGGCGTTCGTCGAGCGCGGGGCGAATCGCGTCGCGGGCTTCTTCCCGTGCGCGTCGCCAGAACTGCGTATCAAGCGTCGGCCAGACCTCGGCGGCGAATTCGCGGTTGAGCCCCGGGGCGATGTTGCGGCCCAGCATCGCGGCCTCAATCGGTATCGTCCCCGTGCCGCAGAACGGGTCGGCGAGCACGCGGCCGGGCCGCCAGAAGCTGAGCTGAATCATCACGGCGGCGAGCGTCTCGCGGAGCTGCGCCTCGCCGACGAGCCGACGATAGCCGCGCTTGTGGAGACCGACGCCGGTCGTGTCGAGCGTGAGCATGGCGACGTCGTCGCGGAGACTGACTTCGATCGCCCCGCGCGGTCCGGTTTCCGGCAGCTCGTTCGCGTGATGAGCCTCCTGCAGACGTTTCACGATGGCCCGCTTCACAATCCGCTGGCAGGCCGGGACGCTCGAAAGCTGTGAATTATGGGACCGACCCTGGACGGGAAACTCGGCATCCCGCGGCAGCCAACGCTCCCACGGCAACGCAGCGACGCCATCGAAGAGCACGCCGAAATCGGTGGCGGAGAACGAGCCCATGTGGATCAGCACACGTTCGCCGGTGCGGAGCCAGAGATTCGTGCGGACGATCGCCGCTTCGTCGCCGCGGAACAGCAGCCGGCCCGGCGCGACGGTGCGGGCTTCGTAGCCGAGCGACGCGAGCTCGCGTTTGACGACCGCTTCGGTGCCGCTGCCGGCGGTGGCGATGAGCACCAGCGGAGGTCGTTGGGCTGCCGTCGATTCGTTGGCGGTAGTCTGTCCGTGGGTAGCGCGAGTGACCATTCCCTATATATAGTCCTGGAATGGCGAGGTTCCAAGCGTACGGGAAGGGCTCACAGCAACCGGCTTTTCCCGGTGGGCAAAAAACGCGATGACACAAGACATCAATAAGTGTACGTATGTATAAAATTATTCGCCTCAGCTATCTACGCTGCGGACACGTTTCTGCGTGGCTGCGAGCATCAGACAACGGTATAAAACGGGTGAATCCCGTTCGACGGTGACGCCACCGCTAGCAGCAGACGCACAAAAAAACTTCGCGGCGACTTTCGTGTTGAGGAATAAATCGAACGGATACCGGCGAAACAAATGATGTGATCGGTGGATTAAAAGAAGCGGGGAGCCGGTAGCAATGAATTGGCGAATCCTGTCAGGTTGGGTTATCGGGGCATGGCTTCTGGCGACGCACGCTTACGGGCAGAGCGACAAGGTAATCCTGGTTGGGATTCCACTGGGTGTGTCGGTGGATAGATCGCTCGGGCTCACGTCCGGTACATCGCCAACGACCGACAACCAGGTGCTGCTGACAAACTCGTTCGCCAATTCGGGGCAGCTTCATAGCGTCTATTTCCCCGGCAAGGTGTGGGGATTTAGAGCGCATTTCAGATTACCGTGCCGAGTATCCACAGTGTCGGAAGTAGTGGCTGCATTCGGTGGTGGTGAACTTTTCGAGACAGCCTACGATCGTGTCTTGGAGTTGATCGACTGCCCGGGCT
>JBFWSG010000037.1:0-58073 GCA_050248495.1 Pirellulales bacterium
GAGGCGATCGCCGGACCGCGCCCTAACCTCGCCGCCACAAACGCCACGCCGGCGAAGAACATCATCACGACGTTGGCCTCGGCCAGGCCTCCCTGGTCCGCGGCGAACGCCGCAGCGCCGGAACAAGACACGACGAGCGCCGCCCAACCATAATTCCGCCAGGGATTGGAGACGGTCGGCACCAGCGCGCGAACCGGCTGCGGTGCTTCTCCTTCGCCGGAGACCAGGCAGATGTCGATGTCGCCGCTGCGGGCGAGCAATTGATCGGTGATCGTGCCAGACAACAAGCGTCGCCAGCGCGGCAGCGCCGACTTGCCCACAACGATTTTCGTCACGTTGCGCTCGCGGGCATAGTCGAGCGACGCGTCGGCCACGTTGCGGCCCACGAGCGAGTGTGTCTCGGCCCCCAACTGCTCGGCCAGCCGGAGATTGCGGGCCGTTTGCTCCTGCATCTCGGCCGACATCCGTGCGTCACCGGTATTCACCGCCACCGCCAGCCAGTCGGCGCCCAGGGAGCTAGCCAGCCGCTTGGTCGCCCGCACGATCCGCGCGCTATTGGGACTCGGACCGACGCACACCAAAAGTCGCTCGGAAGTCAACCATGGGGCCGCGACCGCTCTTTCCTGCCGCGCTTCTTCTACGTCGCGATGAAGTCGTTGTGCCGCCTGTCGCAGCGACAACTCGCGGAGGGCGACCAGATTTCCCTTATGAAAAAAGCTCTGCAGCGCCCGCTCGGCCTGTCGCGGAAGATAGACCTTGCCTGCCGCGAGCCGCTCCATCAATTCTTCCGGCGTAATGTCGACGAGCTCGATTTCGTCGGCCATCTCCAGCACCGCGTCGGGCAGGCGCTCGCGGACGACCACGTTAGTGATCTGGGCGATGACGTCGTTAAGGCTCTCCAGATGCTGGACATTGAGCGTCGACCAGACGTCAATGCCCGCGTCCAGCAGCTCTTCCACATCCTGCCAGCGCTTGGTGTGGCGCGACCCTTCGGCATTGTTGTGCGCCAGTTCGTCGACGAGGATCAGCTTCGGATGTCGCGCCAGGGCGGCGTCGAGGTCGAACTCGCGGAGCGACACCCCGCGGTAGGGCACTTCGCGCGTCGGGATGGCTTCGAGGCCTTCGAGCAAGGCCTCGGTTTCCAACCGTCCGTGCGGTTCGACGTAGCCGACTACGACATCCGTGCCGGCATCGCGTTCGCGGCGCGCGGCGGTAAGCATGGCGTAGGTCTTCCCGACGCCAGCGGCGTAGCCAAAGAAAATCCGCAGCTTTCCCCGATGCGCGCGCGACTCCTCGTGTTCCACTCGGGCCAGCAACTGATCTGGGTTCGGGCGATCGCCATTCATTTATTGGTCGCGCGGCAACTGGCTGGGGTCCCGACCGTCTTCACTATTGTAGCTTTTCGGCAGCGAGGCGTCGTTCGGCCATTTGCCCGGAAAGTCGATCGGCGCCGAAAGCCATTGGACAAATCGGGCCCACAAACCGCGTCGCGGCGGCGAGAGTGTTTCGGCGAGAAGGGGTTTGGGATCGGTGAGTGATAGATTGCGTCCGCCCATAGTCCACCGTCGCAATGAGTCGGCGGCGCCGGCCGGACACGCAAGTTCTCACAAGGTGTGCAGCCTAGGAGAGGAACGGCACGGCGCCGCCGACAGGGAGACTTACAGTGATTTGTTCGGTGCGCTGAGCGCGTCGAGGGCCAAATTCAGCTTCAACACGTTGACGCGCGGCTCGCCCAATAGTCCCAGCGTGCGCCCTTCGACATGCGCCGCCACTAAATCGCGGACCGCCATCTCGTCCAGGCCTCTGGCTTTGGCCACCCGCGCGATTTGATACTCGGCGGACGCCGGGCTGATGTGCGGATCCAATCCGCTGCCGGATGCGGTCACTAAATCGATCGGAATCTTGTCGCTTGCACCCGGGTTCGCTTGCTTCAGGCTCTCGACACGGCCTTTCACCGCGTCGAGCTGGGCCGGATTCGTCGGACCGTAGTTGCTTCCCGTCGATGCGGCGGCGTTGTACGGAGTCGGCCCAGTGGCCGAAGGACGGCTGGAAAAATACTTCGCGTCGTCGAATTGCTGCCCGATCAATTCCGAGCCGAAAACTTTGCCGTCCCGCTCGATCAAGCTGCCGTTGGCCTGGTGCGGAAACACCACCTGCGCCACGGCAGTCACCACAAGCGGGTAGACCACGCCAGTCAACACGGTCAGCACAAGAAAAACAAACACACTTTGTCGTACGAGGGTCATGGAAATCTCCTTAGGCGATATGCAGCGCCACGAGCAGCAGGTCAATCGCCTTGATGCCGATGAACGGCACCACGAGGCCGCCCAGGCCATAGATCAACAGGTTGTCCCGCAGCAGCCGAGCAGCGCCGACCGCCCGATACGGCACGCCGCGCAGCGCGAGCGGCACGAGCATAATGATGATGATCGCGTTGAAGATCACCGCCGACAGGATCGCGCTCGACGGCGTCGCCAGGTGCATCACGTTCAACTTGTCGAGTACCGGATAGGTCGTGGCAAAAGCCGCTGGAATGATGGCGAAGTATTTTGCCACGTCGTTCGCCAGGCTGAATGTTGTGAGCGAGCCGCGCGTCATGAGTAGCTGCTTGCCGATCTCGACGATCTCGATCAACTTGGTCGGATTCGAGTCGAGGTCGACCATGTTGCCGGCTTCCTTGGCGGCCTGCGTGCCGGAGTTCATCGCCACGGCGACGTCCGCCTGGGCGAGCGCCGGCGAGTCGTTCGTGCCGTCGCCGGTCATGGCCACCAGCCGGCCACCCTTCTGATAGTCGCGGATCATCGAGAGCTTCGCCTCGGGCGTGGCTTCGGCGAGGAAGTCGTCGACGCCCGCTTCGGCGGCGATCGCGGCGGCCGTCTGCGGGTTGTCGCCGGTAATCATCACCGTCTTGATGCCCATTTGCCGCAGCTCAGTGAATCGCTCTTTGATGCCACCCTTGACGATGTCTTTCAAGTAAATGACGCCCAGCGTTTTCGCTCCGTCGGCAACCACCAGCGGCGTGCCGCCCTTGCGGGCAATCTCGTCGACCGACTGCCGGACCTCCGACGGATAATGCCCGCCGCGTTCGGTCACAAACCGCTCGATGCTCTGAGCCGCACCCTTGCGGACGTGGCGACCGTCGAAATCGACGCCGCTCAAGCGCGTTTGCGCCGAGAACGGGATGAACGTTGCACCCAAGTCGTGGACCTCACGGCCGCGCAGGCCATATTTCTCCTTCGCCAGCACGACAACGCTGCGGCCTTCAGGCGTCTCGTCGGCGAGAGAGGCCAACTGGGCCGTGTCGGCGAGGTGGGGCATATCGATACCGTGTGCGGGCACGAACTCCACCGCTTGGCGGTTCCCCATCGTGATCGTGCCGGTCTTGTCCAATAGCAGCACGTCCACGTCGCCCGCGGCCTCCACCGCGCGGCCCGACATGGCGATCACGTTGGCCTGGATCATGCGGTCCATGCCGGCGATGCCGATCGCCGAGAGCAGCCCGCCGATGGTCGTCGGGATCAAACACACCAACAGGGCAACGAGCACCGTCACGGTGATCGGGTTCCCCTGCCCTGCCGCGGCGACGCTGTATTGCGAAAGCGGCAGCAGCGTCGCGCACACGAACAGGAAGATGATCGTCATCGCCGCGAGCAGGATGTCGAGTGCGATTTCGTTCGGTGTCTTCTGGCGTTTGGCGCCTTCCACGAGGCCGATCATGCGGTCGAGGAACGACTCGCCGGGATTGGCAGAAATGCGGACCACCAGCCAGTCGGAGAGCACGCGCGTGCCGCCGGTGACGCTGCTGCGGTCGCCGCCGCTTTCGCGGATCACGGGCGCGCTTTCACCGGTGATCGCGCTCTCGTCGACCGAGGCCACGCCTTCGATCACTTCGCCGTCGCCGGGGATCAGATCGCTCGCTTCCACCAGCACCACGTCGTCCTTGCGAAGATTCGACGCTGAGACGGCCGAGTGCCGCGCACCGTACTTCGGTTCGGCAAGCTTTTTCGCCTGCACATCGCGGCGCGTGGCGCGGAGCGAATCGGCCTGCGCCTTGCCGCGGCCTTCGGCCATCGCTTCGGCAAAATTGGCAAACAGCACCGTGAACCAGAGCCATGCCGAGACGCCCAATATGAACGCCGGCGACTCGGTGCCCGGATGCGAGATGGCGTATAGTCCGAGACAGGTCGTGAGGATGCTCCCCACGAACACGGTGAACATCACCGGGTTGCGGACCTGTCGACGCGGATCGAGCTTCAAGAACGAGTCCACGATCGCCCGCCGCACAATCGGCGGATCGAAGAGTGGTCGAGCTTTCGTTGACGTAGTCATGAATCAAATACCTTTCAGCGTGAATCGTTAGCCGGAGAGCATCTGTAGCTGCTCGACGACGGGCCCGAGCGCCAGCGCCGGGACAAATGTCAGGGCGCCCACGAGTAGAATCGTGCTCACGACCATCACCACAAATAGCGGACGGTGCGTGGGTAGCGTGCCGGCGCCGGGCGGCGTGTACTTCTTGCGAGCCAGCGAGCCGGCAATGGCCAGCGTCGGAATCATCAGCCAGTACCGCGAGGCGAACATCGCCAGACCGAGGGCCGTGTTGTAGAACGGCTCGTTCGCCGTGAGACCTGCGAACGCGCTGCCGTTGTTGTTGCCGGCCGAGGAAAACGCGTAAAGCACTTCCGAGAAGCCGTGGGCCCCCGGGTTGTTGAGGTTACTTTTGACTTCCTCGCCCGAGACATAGGTTAGCCCCGGGCCGACGACCGCGATCGCCGTCCCCACCAGCACTACCAGCGGCGGAATCAAGATCACTAGCGACGCCATCTTCATTTCGTACGCTTCGATCTTCTTGCCGAGGTACTCTGGCGTGCGGCCGACCATCAGCCCAGCGATGAACACGGCGACGATCACGAACATCAGCATGCCGTAGAGCCCGCTGCCGACGCCGCCGAACACGATCTCGCCGAGCTGAATCAGCCACATCGGCACCATCCCGCCCAGCGGCGTGAAGGAGTCGTGCATCGAGTTGACGCTGCCGTTCGAGGCAGCCGTCGTGGCGGAGGCCCACAGGCCGGAGTTGACGATGCCAAATCGAGATTCCTTGCCTTCCATGTTGCCGCCGGACTGCGTCGCCGAGGTAACCTGGTCGACTCCCATCTGCGTGTAAGCCGGCACACCGCCCTGCTCCTGCCAGACAGTGAAAATCGCCAGCGGCACGAAGATCACATACATTGCGGCGAGCAAAGCCCAGCCCTGCCGCGTATCGCCGATCATTACGCCGAACGTGTGGCACAACGCCGCCCCGATCAGCAGGATCGAAAGCAGCTCGAGGAAATTCGACAGTGGCGTGGGATTTTCAAAGGGGTGCGCCGAGTTGACGTTGAAGAACCCGCCGCCGTTGGTCCCCAGCTGCTTGATCGCGATCTGCGAGGCGGCCGGGCCGAGCGCCAAAGTTTGCGTGCTCACGGCCGAGCCATCCGCGGCCGTGGTCGGCTGCAGGACGTTCACCGTCGCGTAAGGGCTAAAATTCTGAATCACGCCCTGCGAGACCAGCACGATTGCCAAGACGATCGACAAGGGCAACAGAATGTAGACCGTCGATCGCACCAGGTCGTACCAGAAATTGCCGATCGTCTCGGTCGACCGCCGTGCCAGGCCGCGAATGAGCGCCACCAGCACCGCCATGCCGGACGCAGCCGACACGAAGTTCTGCACCGTCAGCGCCAGCATCTGCGAGAGATAACTCATCGTCGTCTCGCCGCCGTAGCTCTGCCAGTTCGTATTGGTGGCGAAGCTGGCGGCGGTGTTGAAGGCGAGGTCCGGAGTGTTGGCGGGAAATTGCTGCGGATTTAGCGGCAACATCCCCTGCAGCCGCAGCAGCGCGTACACGGCGATGAAGCCGACCGCGTTGAACAACAGCACGGCGACCGTATATGTCCGCCAGCTCATTTCCTGCCGCGGATCGATGCCGCTGAGGCGATAGATGCCGCGCTCGAGCCAGCCAAGCGCGCCATCCAGCCCGCACGGCTTGCCTTCGTACACGCGGGCCATGAACGCCCCGAGCGGCTTCGCCAATAAGGCGAGCACGGCAAAATACAGAACCAGTTGAATCCAATTATTTGCGGTCATGCGAACCACTCCGGCTTGAGCAGCGCGATCACGAGATAGACCAACAGGCCTGCCGAAACGACAAGGCCGATCAATTCACTTCCGTTCATGATTTGTCTCCCATCAACGCGTCGCTCAACACGATGAGCAGCCACGATGACACGGCGAATCCGAACGCCAACAGCAATACTGCAAAATCGCTCATCTCAACCTCAGTAAGTCGCGTGCCGGACATCACCGGCATCGGGCGCTGCGAGTCGCCCTGTTGCGCTAGAAGAATCCATCGAATGAATCGTATCGCCAACCGCCTCAAATGGGCGTAAATACCGCGCGCTGGAACATCAAGAAAGTATCAAGGCGGGCGATAACCCTGGCTTAGGCAAATCGTGCGCCCAAGCCAGGGCAATCTGCGGGCGGAAGACACTAGCTGCCGAGCGGAGCTCCAGAGTGTGGGTCGCTCAGGCACTTGCCGAATAGCGATGGCTGGCTTCGCCATTCCATCCGGCGCCCACGGGCGCGAGTCCGATTTCGCCGGTGCACTCGCCTGTGCGAATTCGCACCACCACCTCGACGTTGGTGACAAAAACTCTGCCATCCCCGACGTCGCCGGTGTGGGCGACCTGGTAAATCGTATCCACGACGCGTTCGGCCAGATCGTCCTCGACGACCGTTTCCAGCTTGACGCGCGGCACCATGTCGAGCTGCCGGTCGACGCCGCGGTACGTCAAGTTGCGTCCCTTGTCGGCGCCATGTCCGGTGGCCTCTGTGACCGTCAGGCCGCTAATGCCCCGCTCAACCAGGGCGTCCTTGACGGCGTCTAACTTGTTCTGCCTGAAAACTGCTTCAACCTTCTTCATCTAAGTGGTCCGCAAGATTTGCGGCTCCTGGGGTGTGCGAAACTTGAGATTCATAGCCGAAAGTCGGCGACGACCAGAACGGTCGAAACGAGGCTCTTTGGGCGGCCCTTCGCCCAGCAGCCAGTCGGAAATGACTAACATCTGCCAGGCCAATCCGCCCAGCGACATCGACGCCAGAATGATCAGTAGTTCTTGCATGGAATTGCCCTCATCTCTTCGAGAAAGGCGAGCGGGATGGGTCTGAGCCCATTGCATCGCCTCTTGTCGCTTCGACTAAATTCTATCGAGGCGCGGATAAAAGAGGGGTCAATACCGCGCGGCGCCGCGTCAAGAAACCATCAACCGCCGCCGCCGCGAAAAACTGCCGCGGAACTGGCGCTGTGGCTGTGCTACAATCCCGACCATGGGAAACCATAAGCGACGACGAAACCTCAAGGCGCAGATTCATCGCCGCGCCGCCCCGGGCACCAGGCCCGGCACGATGAATGTCGCCCCCGATGCGCTCGCCACCACGATCGACCTGATCGCCTACGACAAAGACCACTTCGCCGAGAAACAGAGGGTGACGGTCGCCGAGCTGGATGCGTTCGTGGATCGCTGGCCGATCGTGTGGGTCCACATTTGCGGGCTTGGCAGCGAAGAGACGCTCAAAGCGATTGCGGCGAAATTCCATATCCATCCGCTGGCGATGGAAGACGTGGTCAATGTCCACCAGCGCGCCAAGGCAGACCAATACGAACAGAATGTGTACTGCGTGGTGCGAATGCCGGATGGAACCAACGACCAACTCACGACGCAATTGAGCATCGTGTTTGGCAAGAACTATCTGGTCACGTTCCAGGAGGGGCCGAGCGATTGCTTCGACCAGGTTCGCAATCGGCTCCGCCACGAGCAAAGTGTGGTGCGGCAAGAGACCCAACCAGACTTTCTCGCCTACCGTTTGGTCGACGCGGTCGTAGACGCCTATTTTCCGATTCTCGAGCGGCTAGGCGACAAACTGGATGAGCTCGACGACCGCACGACGGCGGGCAAAGGCCAGTCGGCGTTTGCCGAACTACATTTGGCGAAGCGGGAGCTGTTGCTGTTGCGGCGGGCGATCTGGCCCTTGCGCGACGCGATTCGCGAGCTGCAAATTGAGGACACGCCGCTCGTCGGCAACCAGACGCGGCTGTTCTTGCGCGACTGCCACGACCATGCGATCCAGTTGATCGACCTGGTCGAGGCCTATCGCGACATCGCCAGCGACATCCGCGACTTTCACCTGTCGAGCGTCAGCCTACGGATGAACGAGATCATGAAGACGCTCACGATCATCGCCACGATCTTCATGCCGCTGAGCTTCATCGCGGGTCTGTACGGGATGAACTTCAACCCGGACGTGTCGCCGTGGAACATGCCGGAGCTGAATTGGCGATATGGATATCCGTTCGCGCTGGCAATCATGGCGGCGGTGGCGATGGTGATGTTGAGTTATTTCAAGCGTCATGGCTGGATCTGGCGCGGCGCGGCGAAGGAGCCTGAAAACGGCAATTCGCAGCCGGGCCCTAACGGCTCCAGCGGTAAATAGTCGTCGCAGATCACTGGATCGAAACGGCCCAAGTGTGCGAGTTGACCGGGCGGCTGGTACCGGCTGCCACGCATGTTGGCGAAAACGCGTGCGAAATTCGGCCAAAGGCGCGCATGGACTGCGCTACCGTTTGGACCACAATTTGCTTTTTGTTGCCGCATGAACCAATTGCTACACGGCATCGTCAGTCTCACGCCCGGCCAGGGCATCATGTTCGTTATCGGCGGAGCGTTGATCTATCTCGCAATCGCTAAGGAATATGAACCGACGCTTCTTCTGCCAATTGGCGTGGGTACGATTCTGGCAAATATTCCTTACTCGGCGGCGATCGGCGTCGACGGCGAACCGGGCATCTTGCGAACGCTCTTCGATTTCGGCATCCGCACGGAGCTGTTCCCGCTGTTGATCTTCGTGGCGATCGGCGCAATGATCGATTTCGGGCCGCTCTTGCAGAACCCCAAGATGCTGCTGTTCGGGGCAGCGGCGCAATTTGGAATCTTCTTCACGATGTGCCTGGCTGCGGCATTTCACTTTACGCTCAAAGAATCGGCCTCGATCGGCATCATTGGGGCGGCCGATGGTCCAACGTCGATCGTCGTAGCCAATCGCTTTGCGCCCCACTTGCTCGGTCCGATCACGGTCGCTGCCTACTCGTACATGTCGCTCGTGCCGATCATTCAGCCGCCCGTGATTCGCCTGCTTACGACGAAAGCCGAGCGGCAGATCCGCATGACCAACAGCCATCTGCAACCGGTGTCGCAGCGGACGAAGATCATCTTCCCAATCGCGGTTACGCTCGTGGCGGGGCTGCTGGTGCCGAGCGCCTCGGCGCTAATCGGGATGTTGATGTTTGGCAATCTGCTCCGCGAGGCGGGCGTCGTCGACCGGCTCTCGAAGGGCGCGCAGAACGAGCTGGCGAACATTGTTACTCTGCTGCTGGGGATTTCGATCGGCGCCGTGATGACGGCCGACCAGTTCCTGGAGAGTCGCACGCTGATGATTCTCGGCATGGGGATCATCGCCTTTGTGTTCGACACGGCGGGCGGCGTGCTGTTCGCCAAATTCTTGAACCTGTTTCTCACCCACAAGATCAATCCGATGATCGGCGCCTGCGGTATCTCGGCGTTTCCGATGTCGGGACGCGTCGTGTATAAAATGGGCCTGGCCGAGGATCCGCAGAATCATCTGCTGATGCAGGCAATCAGCTGCAACGTCGGCGGACAATTGGGGTCGGTCGTGGCGGGCGGGTTGATCCTGGCCTTGGTGACATAAGTTTGCTGCACGCAGGCGAATTGCTGCCATGTTCGAGCAATATTTGGGGGACTCGGCGCTGCCAGAAGCCTTGCGGATCAGCGGGATCGCGCTCGTGGCGATCTTCTGCGTGACGGGCCTGTTCGGAGCAATGATCGCACTGCTGGCGCGCATGTTTCCCGATGTCACGGATGAGACGGAGTAGGCTTCTTCAAGGGCAGTGAAATGCTTGATGTCACGTCGCTGACTTTCTGGGTTCTGTTCCACGTGCTGGTGGCGATCGCCATCTATGTCGATCTGTTCGTGCTCAATCGGGAGAATACGAACAACAACATGAAGCTGAACCTGGTAACGGTGGCGATGTGGATGGCCGCCGGCCTGGGCTTTGGCTTTTTCGTGTGGCAGTACAAAGGCTCCGAGAGCGCGATGAACTACTGGACGGGCTATCTGCTCGAACAGTCGCTGAGCGTCGACAATCTGTTCGTCTTCCTCGTGATCTTCCAATACTTCGCGGTCGAGGGGCGGAATCAGCGGCGGGCGCTGGTCTGGGGCATTCTGGCGGCGATCGTGCTCCGCGGCATCTTCATCTTCGCGGGCGTGGCCCTCGTGAGCAGGTTCAACTGGTTGATGTATCCGCTTGGTGCGTTTTTGGTTTACACGGGCGCAAAGTTACTCACCGCCGGGAGCGACGAGTCGGTCGACCCCGAGAAGAATCCGGCCTTGCGGTTCTGCCGGAAGTTTCTCCCGCTTACCGAAGACTATGTCGACGACCGCTTCACCGTCCGGCGGGATGGCAAGCTGCTTTTCACGCCACTGTTCGTGGTGCTGGTGGTGATCAACGTAACCGACGTAATGTTTGCCACCGACTCGATCCCGGCGATCATCGGCGTCACCCGCGATCCGTTCGTCGTGTACACGTCAAACATCTTCGCTGTCTGCGGATTGCGGGCGCTGTACTTTGCCCTCGCCGGAATGTTCGACCGGTTCCACATGCTGCAATACGGCCTAGCGATCGTGCTGGTGTTCATCGGCGCGAAGATGTTGATCGAGTATCCGATCGAGCATTATCTGGGGCTCGAAAACAGCACCGTCACCGTCGCCTCGCTGGGAGTAGTCGGGTCGACCTTGGTCGGCTCGGTGATCTTGTCGCTCCTGATCCCGTTGCGCAAAGCGGGGTTGCTCGGCGAAGAGGAAGCGAGCTCTAACGCCTGACAAGGAGTTCAGCTTCTCGAACAGCAGAATCTCTAGCGCGATACCTTTCGCTGCCTTGGTGGCAATCTACGGGCGTAAACCGCGCCAGCGGAGCCGGTGGCACCCTGGGCCGACTGGCGAATCCACACCGCGTTGGAATGCTGGGCGTTGCGGCGAAATCGTGCCACGGCGCGCGGCGAGCGAGTCGCATTCGGAAGATCAGGTTAAAATGTCACTCTTGCGCCCAGGGGCGGGCGGCGTGGACTTGCAACGGAGTGACGCATGCGGAAGACAGTGCACGAGTGGTTGGAGACGCACGATCAAGGGCGGCAGATGGGGAAGAAACGGCGGAAGACCGCGGGGCCAACGGCACCGCCTGACGTAACGCCGGCCTGTAAAAAGAAGAAAGTTGCGAAGAAGGCGGTGCGGAAGCGGGTGAAGCGGAAGCCGAAGTAAGCGGACAATCGATCGAGGGGTTTGCCGCGAGATGTTGACGTAATTCGCACCGCTCACAAGTAAGCAGTGGCACCCAAGAAGCTAAAGCTAAGAGGCAGCTGGCAAATTCGAATCGACACCGGCGACGCGCGGGATCACGTCCCAGCGGCGTTCGCCGCGCGTGGCGTCGCGCGGGAGCGAGTCGATCAGCCGCAAGCGCGGCAACAGGCCGCTGCGGTGGGCGACCTGGATAGCCAGGCCGGGCCGGGCGTTCGCTTCAAGCACGACGGGGCCAATCGTGGCATCGACCACAAAGTCGACGCCGATGTAGCCCATCTCGATCGCGTCGCTGAGCTTCATCGCGGCGGTCAGCAAGTCCTTCCAGCCGGGAATCTCAAAGCCGGCGATCAATTCCCCGGTGTCCGGATGGCGCGAGATGGGGCGGTTCTTGCAGACGCCGCCAAACGTGCGGCCGGTCACGAGGTGGACGGCAGCGGCAGCGGCGCCCTGGTGCAAATTGGCCCGCCCTTGCGAGGCCACTGTCGGCAGTCGAACCATGGCCATCACCGGCACGTGGCGATACAGGATCACGCGCACATCGGGAGTGCCGCCAACCGCGATCCGTTCCAGCGCCGGATGAATGATAATCCGCTGCTCGACGATCGCCTTGTCGACCTGTCCGCCGAGCGAATAGAGGCCCGAGAGGATCGTGGTCACGTGGTAGCGCAAGTCGCCAAACGTGAGCACGCGTCCGCTGGCGGTCTCAAAATCGTTGCCGCGACGGCGAGCGACCACGATGATGCCGCGCCCCGCCGCGCCCGAAGCGGGCTTGATTACAAACTCGCTGCGGTCGCCGAGCACCTCGATGAATCGCTGGATGTCGCCGTAGCGGCGGATCACCGCGTACGTGTCCGGCACGGGGATGCCGTTGGCGTGGCAGATTTCCTTTGTGACCGTCTTGTCGTCGACGCGCGGATAGAGCCCGCGCGGATTGCTCTCCTGGATGAACGCCAGGTTTCGCTGGTTGATGCCCAGGATGCCGGCCCGCTCTAGCTCGTGGGGCCAGACCCACAATCGGCGATTTCCGGCACTCATGGATTCGTCTCGCTCGGCATCACCAGGTCGCGGAACCGCCACAGCTCGGTGAGCCGGTAGCCGGCGTAACGGCCGAGGAAGATGAAGACCGCGATCGTGAACAAGTGGGCCTCGGGATAGACCAGCACGAACTGACCGACTTCGTTCCAAGCCAGCACCGCGTACACCAGCACGGCGACCATCAGCGTGCCGGCCGCCAGCTGCAGCGTGTACGGTAAGCCGTCTTCCTCAGTCGTCACGTAGAACCGCTCGATGAGCATTGTGAGAATGACCATCGGCAACAGCACGGCGTCCGTGACGATCTCCGGCAGCAAGTAATACAGGATCGACATCCCGAACACGACGCACAGGATCACGATCGTCAGGATGATCGAAAGCCGCGGCACGGCCAACAGCCGCAACCGCTCCAGGTAAGTGCGGCTCACGACGCCCGCCATGATCACGATCAGGAAAATGGCCACGCCCGTCTGCCAGTTGGCGTAGATGAAGCTCATCGCGAGCAGAGCCGGCGAGAAAGTTCCAAACGTGCCGATCCCCACCACGTTGCGGACGATCGTGGTCAAAAGCGCCCCAAACGGCAACAACAACAGCACGCGGAGCACCTTGTGCATCGGCACCGGCAGCCGCGAGAGATCTAGGATCTGGATCGGGTGGCGCTGACCGCTGCGGAGCACCGAGACGGGCGGTTCGACGCGGGCGATCGAGTAATGGGGGTCTGCTTTCGACGGCGCCGGGGCATAAATCGGCGAATCGCCGCCGCGGCGGACGGGCACGAAGTTCATCGGCAAATAGCGGGTGAAGCCGTTCGTCGGATCAAAAGGCACCCACGACTGCCCCATGAACACCTCGACCCAAACCAGCGGATGCACGTCGCTGAGCTGCTGCTTGATCTCGAAGCCAGTCACCAGCCGGGCTGGAATGTCGATGCTGCGGCACAGCGCGACCATCGTGCGAGCGCGGCCGAGCGGCGTGGCATTCGGCGTATCGACCGTCAGAATCTGGGCCGGGTCGTCGCCAGTCGTACCGGGCTGAATCTCCGAGCAATAGCGGAAGATCCACTGCACTCGCTCGGAAACAGTCTCCCCTTCCTCTTGCGCGCGGCGGGCGACGCTTCGCACTGACTCGCTTTCGGAAGGGATGAAGTTCTTGATCTCGGACTGCAAATAACGGGCACGCGCATCGGGCGCAAGGTATTCCATCGCCGGCTCGCGCGTCATGTCAACCCGCGGGCTGAGCGTCAGCTCGAATGGGCACGTGATCCGGAAGGGTCCGCCGAGCTGCGGCGCGGTGGCAATGATCCGATTGCCCCGAATCTCCGAGCGGAGCCCGATGTTGGTCGGCTGCAACACGCGAACCGCGCAGTGGGGCGTGTCGTAGGGGATGTAAATATAGACCGAGGCCCCTTTTTCCAGGGGCTCAAAGTCGATCGAATAGGTGAGATTCCAGACGCTCTCCTCCTCGGCCAATTTTGCCGATTGGCGAGCGTGGTGTCGCATGGCAATCAGCATCGTGCCGAGCACCAGGCAGACGACGATCGAGACGTAACTCAAAACGCGGGAGTTCATGCGAATTCTTTCGGACGATTCATCCTTCGCCCGCACGGCGCCTGGACTTACGTCGTTGGCCGAGCCTTCAAGCCGATCGTGCACGGGTCCGCGACCTGGGGACCCTTGCTAGGACACGTCCGTTCGACTTAAAGAGCCTATTTCACCGAGCCGACTGTGTTTTATTATAGTATTGAGAAGCATCCTAAGTTGCCGCGGCTGGCCGTCAAGGTCCGCCTGTTTTACCTAAGTCCTCACAACCAATACAATCGCTAGATTGCCGCTCCGTGCGGCGCGAAAAATAGTTTTTGAACGGGAGAATTCTGACATGCTCCGTTTGGTGCGGCCGCGACTGAGCGCGGCATCGAAGTGGACACTCGCCGTCGCGGCGCTCGTCGTGCCCTTGTGTCTGGCCGTCACTTTCCCGATGAAGGGTGATGTAATGCCCCCAACTTCCAAACACGTGATTGGCGCCACGGCGACGATCACCGAGCTGACCACCGGGCTCCCATTCTCGGCGCGGATCGACACCGGCGCGGCCTCCTGTTCGATTCACACGATCAAGTGGGAGATCAAGGACCCGGCCAAACGGCCGGCCGACAATGTGGGAAAGCCGATTCGCCTGTTGATCAAGAACGACCAAGGCGACGAGAAATGGATCGACACCGTGATCGCGGGCCGGGTGCGGATTCGCAATTCGGCCTTGGATGACGAGGACTACCACGGCCGGTACAAGGTCAAGCTGCCGTTCGAGTGGAACGGCTTCAAGAAGGAAGTGGAAGTCACGATCAACGATCGCACCGAGATGGAGTTTCCGCTCTTGATGGGGCGGAACTACCTGAGCGGCGATTTCGTCGTCGACGTCGACGCCAAAGGCGCGGCCAGCGACAAATAGCCGTGCCATGCTGGCACGAACTGCGCGAACCGCACGCGCCCTACGGCGAGATTTCCGGGAAGCCGCGCCCATTTTCTCCTGCTGCAAGCTAGCAGCCGCGCATCCGCGTTGACCCGCCGGCGGATATCGCAATACTTACGGCCCAGACACCTTGGAAGTACGACCCTATCATGGAGGATCGGGCCGGCATGAATCTCCGTCGACACATCCTGTTATTCGCCGCCGCGGCGGCAATCTTCTTCGCCTTCAGCGGCGCGGTCTCGGCCCAGTCGCCAATCGGTCCCTTGCTCCAAGCGGCCGCAGACCCGGCCCCTGAGGCGGCGCCGGTCGAAGCAGCGCCCCCCACGATTGCCGAAAAGCGGGCCGAAAACGCAGAGCTAGTGCGAGTCGCCGAGCGCAAAGTGGAAAGCGACCCGGCCGACGCCGCAGCAGCAGCCGAGCTCGCGGCCTACAAAACCAACGAGACGCTGCTGGCCCAGCAGGAAGCGGTCGATCAGCAAATCCGCGATCTCACTCGCCGCGAACTGGAGCTCAAAAAGGATCTGGAAACGTGGAAGGCGCCCACCGGCGAAGCGCCGAAAACAATCTCGTTTGTCGAATTCGACCGGCTGGTAAATCGATTGGCGGCCGAGCAGGCCCGCACCGAGCTGGTCCGCTCAAAGGTCAAGGCGGCGAAAGCGGCCATTGAGCAAGCCCAAACCGAGCTCAACGACCGCGAGCAGGAACGACGCAAGACCCAAGAGGCGTACGACAACGGCAAGGAGACGCCTGAAGCGGCCACGCTGCTCGCCGCGGCCGACGAGGCCAAGCGGGCCAGCGCCGTCGCCAAGGAAACTGCCGGACTGCGGAAGAAGGAACTCGATCGCGAAAAGCTCGCCGACTCGGTGCAAGCTCTCACGGTCGAATTGCTCAAGGGCAAGGTCGACCGCTTCCAGCCGCTCGTGGTGTTTACCGAAGCCAATTTGCAGGAACAGCTGCAGAAACTCAAGGGCCAGGAAGAATCCGTCCGCACCACGCTGCGGCAAGCCGAGGACGCCGCATCCACAAACGTCCGCAACTTGATCCGTGCCAAGCGGCGACGGGAATCGGCGGGCAAAAACGACCAGGCCGCGAGCGAGGAAGTCGAGGCCTGGGCACGAGCCCGCGACGCCGCGCTCGACGAGCGCAACGCCGCCCTCGACCAGCTCCTGCAGATCGAGCAGCTCCGCGCCGCGTGGAACCGGCTCTACCAGCTGATGTCCCACACCGTCGAGCTCTCGCCCGAGCAGCTCACCACCTGGAAAGAGGAAACCGCCAGCGTTCTCAAGATGCTGATCGGATCCACGCAGGCCCATCTGCTGCGGATCGAAGAACTGCGGAACGATCTGTCAACGATCATCAGCAAAGCGGACGCGGCCAAGGACGACTCGGAGGATGTCCGCCGTTGGATCGACATCCAGCGCCAAAGCGTCGAGTCAATGATTCGCACCCACGAGGCGAACCTGGCCTCGATCGATTCAAGTCGCCGGCTGCACGGCAAGCTGCGAACCGAGCTGACCCGAGGCATCAGCCTGCTGTCGCCGGAACAGTGGGCCGCCAACGCAATGGCGGCAGTCAACTGGTGTTGGGAATATGAACTCGCCCTCCACGACGATGTCTCGATTACGGTCGGCAAAATCTTGCGCGCCATCGCCATCTTTGGCTGCGGTTGGATGCTATCGCGGATGATCTCAAGTTTCTTCGCCTATCGGCTACTCAAGCGGTTCCGATTGAGTCAGGACGCGATTGCGGTAATCCGGACGATCATCTTCTATACGGCGGTGATGATCGCCGCCCTGGCAGCCCTACGCTCGGCCCATGTGCCGCTCACGGCCTTCACGATCCTCGGCGGGGCCGTGGCAATCGGCGTCGGTTTCGGCAGCCAGAATCTGATCAGCAATTTTATCAGCGGGCTGATCATGCTGGCCGAACGGCCGGTGCGGATCGGCGAGCGAGTGCTGTTTGGCAATTTCGACGGGGTGATTGAAGATGTCGGTTTCCGTTGCACCAAGCTGCGAACGGGCATGGACCACCTGGTCACGATCCCCAATTCAGCCTTGATTAACGATTCGATCGAGAATATCGGCCGGCGACGAACCATTCGCCGCGTCATGAACCTGGGAATCACCTATGACACACCGCGCGAGCGGGTTCTTGAGGCCGTCGAGGCGATCCGCTGCGTCCTCGAAGAACCCGGCGTCCGCGAACGAATTCACCCGATCGTCGGTCGGGACAAATTTCCCCCCCGCGTGTTTTTCCAGGACTTTACGGCCGACAGCTTAAATATCCAGGTTATTTATTGGTTTGCTCCTGCTGATCACTGGGATTACATGGAACACGCTCAACGCGTAAACCAGCGAATCCTCGAGGAATTTGAGCGGCTCAACGTTTCATTCGCCTTTCCGTCGCGGACGGTTTATCTGGCCAACGATTCGGGCCGGGATTTGCGGACGCAGATTACCACGGAACGAGCTGCGTAATTCCCGCAGTACTGCGGGTGCGCTGCCAGGTGGCTGGGGTGGAGCGTCAGCGAGCCCGCAGGATGTGCTGACCGCCTTCGTTGGGGGCTCGCTGTCGCTCGACCACCAGCCACCCTTGGTAGTTAGGCCGCCCAAAATTCTCCGCCGCCCAATCGACTTCGGCCCCCGGAAGGTACAATATATTGGTTCCCGCGGGCCTGGCCTGAAGCATGTCGGTGCGCCGGCATTTTTGAGAAGGAGACCGGGAGACAAGGAGACACGGAGCGTCGCACTCGTGCGTTGAGCGCTCCTTGTCTCCTCTTCTCCTTGTCTCCTTATCTGTTGTTGTCAGGTCTTCGCTGCAGCTCACGGGAGCGATAGAAGGATTTTTCATGCTCCGCGCTGGACAGAAGCTTGGCAAATACCGACTGCTGACCAAGCTCTCGGTCGGCACCTTTGCCACGGTGTTCCGCGCGTTCGATACGCTCGAAGGCGTTTACGTCGCGCTCAAGATTCCACATCCCAACTTGATGAACAAGGACGCGCTCGCCGACTTCACGAAAGAGGTGAAGCTCGCCGCGCGGCTCGACCATCCGAACATCCTCGGCCTGAAGACGGCGGACTACATCGACGGCCAGCTCGTGATCGCCTTCCCGCTCGGCGAGCAGTCGCTCGACGACCGGCTTGGCAAGCGGATGTCGCTCCGCACGGCGCTCGACCTGGGGGAGCAACTGCTCCGCGGCCTGGCGTACGCGCACGAGAACCGCGTCATCCATTGCGACGTGAAGCCGGACAACCTGCTGATCTTTCCGAACAATCGTCTGCGGCTCACCGACTTCGGCATTTCGAAGATCGCGCACCGCACGATCTCCGCTTCGGGCGCGGGAACGGTCGGATACATGGCGCCGGAGCAGGCGATGGGTCGTCCCTCGGCGCGGAGCGACGTCTTCGCCGCGGGCATCGTCCTCTGGCAGATGTTCTCCGGTTACCTGCCCGAATGGCCATTCGATTGGCCGCCACCGGCGTATGAGCGCATGAAGCGCCGCCTGCACCCCGATATGCTCACCGTGCTGCGGCGTTCGCTGCAGCTCAAGCCGAGCCACCGCTTCGAGAATGCCTCGCAGATGCTGGCCGCCTACTTGAAGGCCAAACCGAAGGCGATCCGTGAGGCCCTGCGCCGCACCCGCTCGAAATCGAAATCCACCACCAAGCGCGATTGGAAGGCCATCCGCCAGCAGCAATTCCTCAAGCAATTCGGCAAGCTGCTGCAGGCCAAGTACCACTGCCACCGCTGCAACGGCCCCGTGGCCGAGTCGATGCACGGCTGCCCCTGGTGCGGCACGCATCAGAAGACTTTCCGCAACGAAACCGAATTTCCGGCCGAGTGCACGCGCTGCCACCGCGGCATCAAGCTCGACTGGCACTACTGCCCTTGGTGCTACGGCCCCGGCTTTGAGCCATTGAGCGAGCGGTGGTTCACCGACCGCCGCTACACCACCCGCTGCCGCAATCGCAAGTGCCTGCGCAAGGATCTGATGCCATTCATGCGCTACTGCCCCTGGTGCCACACGAAGGTCCGTCCGCCTTGGAAAATCCCCAGCTCGAACGACACCTGCGACAAGTGCGGCTGGGGCGTCTTGCGCGAATACTGGTCCCACTGCCCTTGGTGCACGGCGAAGCTGTAGTCGATCAGCTCGCGGCAGAGAGGCGCGCCTTGGCGTCGGCTGCCTTGATCACGGCTGTCGCCTCGGTGAGCGTCGTCACCAGTTTGCTCGGGCCGTCGCGTTCGATGCGGCCGAAGAGCTGGCGGACTTCGTCGCTCTGCCAGCAGCCGACGATGATCGGCAGATTTGGAAAGCGGATCCGCAACCGCTTCCACAGCAGCCGCGTTTCCCGCTGGCCGATGGGCGGCAAGATTGAAATCACGACAACTACGGCCTGCGCCGATTCAACCCGCTCGAGTGCCTCGCTCGCCAGCAGTTCGTGCGAGAGCACTTCCATGGCGATGCCTTCGTTCGCCAGCAGTTTCTCCAGCATCCGGCCGCAGGTCTCGTCGGCCTCGTCGCGGAGCGGAATGCAGACAACGCGTGCTTCTCCCGCTTTGACGGAAGGCAAAACCGCTCCGCCCTTTCCGTCAGTGTCGGACTCGGCGGCATCGCGGCGCGATTGCTCCGCGAGCGCGGGCACCAGATCCTCGGCCATCTCTTCGACGACGCTGGCCTGATCGTCGGTGAGCAGATCTGCATGACGATCGGATTCGGCGAGCGACAAGGCCGGAATCACGACATCGTCGTAGACGTTCACTAGCGGCCGCGCCTTGAGCTCCTTCGTGAGAATCTTGAGCAGCTCATTCTCGTCGGAGGCCAGCATCCGCTGGTACACGCGCTCGACGAGCGACATCGGCGGCCGGTCCGCCAACAGCACGGTGATGAATCGCAGCTGCGGCACATATTGGGCCAACACCAGCAGGCAGACCGTGAGCGGCATCGCCAGCACGAGCCCGACCGGCCCCCACAGCCAGGTCCAGAAAATCGCCGCCACGATTACGCCCACCGTCGACACGCCGACGCTGTCGCCGTAGAGCCACGGCTCCACCACATTGTTCAGCACCAGTTCCAGCAAAACGTACAACCCGACCACCAACAGCGGCTGCGTCCAGCCGTCGGATACGGCGAGCGACACGAGAATCGGCAACGTGGCCGCGATCCACGGCCCGATGTACGGCAAGAAACGCAGCGAGAAACCGAGCACGCCCCACATCATGGCCGACGGCACGCCAATCGCCCACAATCCCAGCGCCACGCAGATGCCATACGTCGCATTGATCAGAAACAGCATCCGCAGATATTGGCTCACCCGCCGCGAAGCCTCGCCAAAGGCCTCCGTCGTAGCGTGCAGGTTGGCGCTGCCAAACAGCTGCAGCAGCCGATTCCGCTGATCCTCGCGGTCGATGAGCATGAACAGCACGAGCACGATCACCATGCCCGCGGCCGACAGCGGCGCGACGATCGGCCCCAGCCAGGTCTGAATCTGGCTCAACGGCGACGGCGGCATGGCGACGACCGCCACTTGCACGGCGTCTTTCCCCGTACTGTTCACCTCCGCCTTCTGCAACAGCGGCAGCCAGTGCTGGGCGACGCGCGGCAACTCGGCGGCCGCCTTCGGGGTCGGAGTCTGTTTGGCGGCGTCACCCGATTCTCCCGCCTCCTCGTTGCTTCCCTTGGAGATCTCTTTGCCGACTTCTTCGATGACTTGCGAAACCTTGCTGAACGAACCGGAGCTGGCGACGACCGTGCGGACCTTGTCGACGATGTTGTCCTTGTACTGCGGCAACTCGCGGCTGAGCTCGACCAACTGACTCGTCACGATCCAGCCGATGCAACCCAACAGCACAAAGGTCATCGCCACGACCAGCAGCACCGAGGGCACCCGCCGCAGCCCCCACCGCTCCAGCCGGTTCGCCAGCGGCGTGAGCAGAAAGCTCAGCAGAACCGCGAGCGCGAACGGCAGCAAGATTTCCTTGGCGAAATAGAGCGCCGCGACCGCCACGACGATGGCCACGAGCAAAAAGAGCGGCGATGTGCTGCGAGAGCGCTGCATACAAGCCGCCTTGTGCAACTATGATGCCGAATTCGACGGCCCCAAAAGCCGCTCGAAAATCGCGAAAACCCGCGCCGCTGGACTTACTGCGGCTCGCAACGGCGAAAACGTCAGTGGCAATTCAGCGGACCATCTCGGGCCGGACGGCGATGAGCAGTGCTACTTCGATGACTTCGTCGCGGACACCGGCGTCTGTCACGGTGCTTTCCGTACGTTCTTGCTTGAGCCCGGATACGATGGTGGTCGTTCCCAGTTCCATTTCCCGCGCCAAATCGCATTCCCGCACGGTGAGCCCCGGCACTTCGTTTTCTCCAATTTTGACGCTCCGCTCGGGGTCCAGCTCGCTGAGGCGGGGCCGCATTTCGATGCGGACGCGGTTGCCGCCTAACATGATTGCCAGCAGATCGAGCTGCGTGCCATACTTGCGAAATTCCGCACGACTGGCGTCAGGAGAAGTGATGGGAAATTCCCCGCCTACGCACAGCGAGGCCGGTCGACCATCGGCCACCACCAGCGTCGGCTCAGCCAGCACTTTGCCCAGATTCTTCTGTTGGAGCGTGGTCACAAAGTCAGTCTGATCGGCGGACGATTTCTCGGTCCCGTCGGCAAGCACTTCGACTTTGCCGCCATACATCCGATCGAGGTCAATTCCCTCGCGACGGGCCTTGGTAAGATTGACTTCGAACAACTGCACCCGCACCACAATCTGGGCCGGCGTCTTCGTCGCCGCGCGGAGCGCGGTGATCTCCCGGTCCAATTCCTCGCGCTCGGCAATCTTGCGCTTCAAGAGTGAACGCGTTTTGTTGGGCGCGGTGACCTTCGGCCGAGACACGAGTTGAGGTATTTTCGCCTTGTACTGGGCGAACTGCGGCGCAACCGTCGGCACAACAATCGACCGCTCGCCCTCCAGGATCGGGAAGATTGCCGGACAGGACGCGATTTGTCGGTCGGTAAACGATGTCGACTGTTGCGCGACGGCAAGCGACGCGCAAACGATCCACAACCCGACGCTGCACAGCAGTCCGAGCGCACGCATGGCCTTGTTCCTCCGTGAACCGATTGGCTCCCGCGAGCCTCTTGAGAAGAGAGGCGCGAATACTAATTCGCACAGCAGATCGCCACAAGGCGAACGGTTGTCGCAGCATCCCTCCGTGGCAGCGCTAGCAATCGACAAGCTGTTACGCATTCATGCGAGCAGCATGCGCAGCGGACGAGCCACGATTTTAGGCGGCCATGTAAAACAAGGTCAGATTTACGGCCCTCGACGCGCGAAAACAGGCAGTTTATGGCCGATTTCGCCAGCTTTGGCTCGCGAAATGCTCTCGAATTGCTCTCGACGTACAATCGGCCCATTCACTACAAAGCCTTCGCTCGTGGGCTTCGGCCCGTGCTACCATTGTGAGTCGGTCGGGTTGACCCATTCGACCGACGAATAGAAGGCCAAACTGATAAAGGGCCAATCAACGATGAGATCAGCAGTCCACTCGGTTTGCCCAGGCGAAGTGTTCGATCGTTTACTTGGGGGTCGGGCGGTATTGCTGCATAGCATCGTGTGGCTCGCTTGCGTCATGTCTGTCAGCAATGCACTTGCCGACGACGACGCCAAGCTGCCCTCCGACACGCGCCAAGTTCCCGCCGAGGCCGCCGAGGTGGCCAGCGAGGAACCGGCTCGCTCGACCGAACAGGCGGTTGCCGAAAAAGTCGGCGAACCGACAATTCGCCGCATCGGCCCCGTGACCACGATCACCGAGGTCAGCAGCGGCCTCCCCTTCCCGGCCCGTGTCGACACCGGCGCCACCACCTGCTCGATTCACTACGAAGAAATCGAGATCGAAAACGCCGCCGAGAATCCCGAGGACAATGTCGGCAAACGGGTTCGCGTGTTGATTCAAAACCCGGACGGCAACAAGCAGTGGGTCAGCACCAAGATCGTCGAGCACTGCACGGTTCGCACCTCGACCGACGACGAGCAGCGCTACAAGGTGCCGCTCAAACTCCGCTGGCAGGACGTCGAGAAGAAGGTCCTCGTGACGCTCAAGGACCGCGAAAAGATGAAATACCCGCTGCTCTTGGGCCGCAACTTCTTGCGCGGCGATTTCGTCGTCGACGTCAATCTCGACGCCGAGTGATCGGTGTCGCTGCTCGCGTTTTTCGACCGCTGTCAAGTGCAGCATTGCCATCCGGCTCTGTCCGCCCGAATCGTAATCGCGTGCAATTAATGAGATTGAGGCTCAATGTCGCGCGGGCAATACCGCGTTCTAGAAGCACAAATCGCCTAGAATGTAGGCGTTGGGCGAATGCTCGCATGGCATTTCTACCAGCGCGCCGTTTGCGTACTTGACACTCCTCGGCCGATGCCTGACAACGCAAGAACCGCTTGAAGCGAGCGGCGCGGGGCAGGAGGCACGGCAGTGAGTACGCTCTCGGTTCGAGACCGGCAACCCGAGGTAATGGATGAGCCGGGGCTCGATGAACGGCTGCACCATCAGGCGCTCGAAGGTCTGCGGCGCGGCAACGTGGTGAGCAACGTTGCGCGCGTGCTGTGGCGCGGCTTGGAGGCGTCCGGCGTGCTGCAACGAGCCGCGCCGATTCGCGTCCTCGATTTGGCCTGCGGCGGCGGCGATGTTTCGCTCGGCCTGGCCCGTCTCGCGCGGCGGCATTCGATCCGCGTCGAGGTCCATGGGGCCGACGTCAGCCTGCTGGCCATTGAACATGCGCGGGCGGCGGCCGAACGCGCGGGAATTGCCGACGTTCGCTACTTTCATCTCAACGCATTGTTGGACCCGCTGCCGAGCGATTTCGACGCCATCTACTGCACACTGTTCCTGCACCACTTGTCAGAAGCTGACCAAGTCGAGCTGCTGCGCCACATGGCCGCAGCCACGCGGAGCGTCGTTTTGGTCGACGATTTAGTGCGCACACGGCTCGGCTTCGCGCTGGTTTGGATCGGGTGTCATCTTCTGACCCGCTCGCCAGTGGTCCACACGGACGGGCCGCTCTCGGTGCGGGCGGCGCTGACGCTCGAGGAAGCCGGCGCCCTGGCCAAACGAGCGGGTTTGCACGGCGCGATCATCGAACGCCATTGGCCCGAGCGATTTCTCCTGCGGTGGAGGAAGTCATGAGCCGCGAAGCCGGCAGAGAATTGCGCGCGGCGGGAACTGCCGTTTGGGACGTGGTCGTGATTGGGGCCGGGCCGGCGGGTGCGCTCGCCGCCCGTGAATGTGCGCGGCGCGGGCTGCGCACGTTGTTGGTCGATTCCAAAAAATTCCCACGCCCCAAGGTTTGCGGCGGCTGCCTGAACCGCCGTGCTCTGGCAGTCCTTGATGCATCGGGGCTTTCCTATGTCGGTAGCGAGGTCGATTCGCCGCCGCACGAATTCCATTGGCACGTTGGCACCCAGCAAGGTCGATTCAACCTTCCCGCCATGCGCGTCGTCGAGCGAAGCGCTTTCGACGCGCGCCTGGTACACGAAGCAGGCGCCTCTGGCGCCCTGTTTCTGGATGGAGTCCAGGCCACGGTCGCCGCGGAGAATCCCGCCTACGGCGCACGCCGCGTGCTGCTGAATTGCGGCGAAGCGACGGCCGACACATTCGCGCCGGTCGTCATCTGTGCCGACGGCCTCGCGCGAGCGAGCCTGCGGCATCTGCCGGAATTTCGCGCGATTGTCGCGGAGCATTCGCGTATCGGCATCGGCGCGGTCGTGCCGCTGGTGAGCACGTCGCTCCAGCACAAGATCGAGATGGTCGTCGGACCGCATGGCTACGTGGGGCTGGCGGCCAGCGGAGAACAGCAGCTCAACGTGGCAGCGGCGCTCGATCCACATGCGCTCAAGGAAAAGAACATCGGTAAATTGATCGGCCAGCTGCTGAAGACCGCCGGCATCGAGCTGGAAGTCGATTGGTCGCGCGTCGCCTGGAGCGGCACGCCGCCGCTCACCAGCCGACCCGCGCGCGTGGCTGTCACACGGTTATTTGTGATTGGCGACGCCAGCGGCTACGTCGAACCGTTTTCTGGCGAAGGCATGGCCACGGCGCTCTCGACGGGATTGGCAGTCGCTCCCCTCGCCTGCGAGGCGGTGCGCGAGTGGCGCAGTGAACTGATTTCGCAGTGGGAAGCCATCCACCGCGAACTCGTCGTTGATGCACAGTCGACCTGCCGGCAACTGGCACGCATTCTCCGACAGCCGTGGACGGCGGCCGCGGCGCTCTGGATCTGCCGCGCCCAACCCTGGATCGCGCGGCGGTACATCCGCAAAGTCAGCTGAACCCAATTTTCACCCAATTCGAGAACTCTTCGATGCACATCCAGGTTCATGGGATCGGCACGGCGGTGCCTGCCGGAATGATCACTCAGCGTGACGCCGCCCGGCTGGCGCTCGCCATGTGTCCGCACGGCGCGGGGCTGCATTCCGCCTTGCCGTCGCTCTACGAACGCACGACGATTCGCACGCGTCACAGTGTGCTGGTCGACTCGTCGTCCAACGGCCGGCCGGCAACACAGTCGTTCTATCCTCGAGCTCACGCGGAAGACGACCGCGGCCCAACGACGGCGCGGCGCATGCAGCGCTACGAATCCACGGCCGCAGAACTTGCGGCCGAAGCGGCAGCGGCCGCCCTCGACGACTGCTCCGCCACCGCCGAAGAAATCGCTCATCTGGTGACCGTTTCCTGCAGCGGTTTCAGTGCGCCGGGCGTCGACATCGGCCTCATCGAACGCCTCGGCCTGCGGCGCGACGTCTCCCGGACACATGTTGGCTTCATGGGTTGTCACGGAGCCATGAACGGGCTCCGTGTGGCGGCGGCGCTGGCAAAATCGAGTCCGCGTCACAAAGTCTTGTTGTGCTGCGTCGAAATCTGCAGCATCCACCATCAATATCCACAGCAGTTCGATCAGATGGTCGCCAATGCGTTGTTCGCCGACGGTGCTGCGGCCGCCGTACTCTCGGCCGGCAAACAAACCGCCGACGATTGGCAACTGCTGGAACAGCGGTCGCTCGTGCTAAGGGATTCCGCGGACGCCATGTCTTGGCGGATCCGCGATCATGGCTTCGAGATGAGCCTGTCGGCCGGCGTGCCGGGGCTGATTCGCGAGTCGCTCCGCGGCTGGATCGATGAGTGGTTGTTCGAATGTGGGTTATCGATTGATGAGATTCGCGGCTGGATCGTCCATCCCGGCGGTCCGCAGATCCTGGCGTCTTGCCAGGAAGCGCTCGAACTGCCGCCGGACGCGCTCGCCGAGTCGTACGACGTGCTGGCGAACTACGGGAACATGTCGTCGCCCACGGTGCTGTTCATTCTTGACCGCATGCGCCGTGCGGCGGGAAAAGTGCCCTGCGTGACGCTGGCGTTCGGGCCGGGACTGACGATCGAAGGGGCGCTGTTCTGTTAGGCATAGCCGGTCGAGAGAACCGGCCGAAAGAATGCGCCGCCTAGGCGGCCCGACGCGCGGGTTCACGCGTTTCCGCCATTCGCGCCCAGCGTGCCAGCGGCCCGATCCACATGCCCGGATAACCCGGCACCCGGCCGGCATAATCGCAATACTCTTCGCCGAGATAGTACGCCAACCGCCGATCTTTGAGCACGCTGCCGACGAAGATGTAGAACGTCCAGACTCCGGTCAACAGGGCGTGATCGAGCGTCATCCGCGGCGTGAACCAGATTAGCCCGAGAAAGCTCAAGTAGGCCGGGTGCCGCAGCCAGCGATACGCGCCGCGATCCACCAGCCCGCGCCGCGGCAGCTTTTCACGCCGCAGCCAATAGAGCCATTGCGTCCACCCCGTCTGATAACCGAAACCGGAGAGCGACAGACTGTAGAACAATCCGATCCACGACAGGAAAAAAGCCGCTCGCATGCCGTATGCCGCCGCGCCGTGAAAATCCCATAAGGCGTATTCCGATGATTGCCAGCAGCAGATAATCAGCCACAGCCCGGCGCAAGTCACCACGCAGAACAATGAACCAAAGAGCCCCGCAGGCAGCTGCTTGCTGATCCGTGCCCGCGTGGCGGGGAGCAGCAGCCAGCTATGGACGATCGCGAACTGCAGCGCGAGCGCCAGATCAACCGCCGCCCAATGCGACGAATGGCCCGCGGGGATGACGCTGCTGCCATACAAATACCAGAACAGCCCCCACACCGTGGCGACAAAAAAAGCCTGCGTCGCCAGGCCGAACGTGATTCCTGCCCCGCGGCCGACGAGCGGCCGAACTGTCGACCATTGCGCATCCATGCGATCTCTCTCAAGCTGCTGAACTAGGCGGCAAACGGCTTCCGGGCGACAAAGCATCCATATCTCATCGCGCCCGACCGGTAGGCGGCCAGAATTGTCTCGAAGCGATCCAGAAACATCACCGAGTCGCGGTCGATCCACCGCGCCAGCGAACGGACCCGAGTGCGCGCCACGCGATCGCGGCAGATTTCCCAGGTGCGCGTCACGCGGTCGGTCCAATCCAGAGTGTGGTTCATTTGCAGTCCAGCCGCCGTCATCCACTCGACGTAGTCGCCCGACGCACCGAGCGAGGGACAGAAAAATCCTTCGCACACATCGTAGACTTGCCTGGCCTGCGCGTCGTCCAGTTTCTCACCGGACAGCCAGGCGCAAATGGCCATCGTGCCGCCGGGTCGCAGCCACTCGGCCGCCCGCTGAAAGAAGCGCGGTTTGTCGAACAGATGCTCGGTGCACTCGACACTCCACACCAGATCGAATGAGGCAGGTTCAAATGCGATCTGCTCCGCGTCCGCACAGCAAAACTCCGTGCGCGCCGCGACACGATGCCAGCGCGCCGCCGCCGCCGCCCAGAGCCGCTGTAGCGGACTGATCGTGATTCCCACCGCGTGGCAGCCGCGCGACCTGGCCAGATGAATCGACGAGCCGCCCATGCCGCAGCCGACGTCCAGCATGCGCTCTCCGGCTGAAACCTGGGCCAATGCGGCCAGCCGTTCAGTGAGTTGCAACTGCGCGGCGCGCGGCGATTCGTCCGCATCCCAATAGCCATGATGGATGTGCGGCCCCCACAACAGCCGGTAGAACGGCGTCGACAAATCGTAGTGGCCGCGAATCACGCGCTTTTCAACATCGTCGCAAGAAATCATCGTTGCCGATCCTTGATTCGAGGGGTGACGCAATTTCCGGTCGCCAGCGTCCGTCGGCTCAGCGGGAAGCCGTGGCCGCCATTACCTGTCGTTCTTTGGCAATCCACAAGTCGCCATAGACTTTCACTTCATCCGCGACGCCCACCGCCCCAAACGCCTTGCTGAAGGGCGTGATGCCAAATTGCGACTGCACGAGTCGAAAGCCGCCGCGAAGTTTGGTCCAACCGCCCTGCTCTTCCGCCTCCGCCACGACCGAGAGCGGCCGCGTCACGCCATGGAACGTGAAGTCGCCATCCAGCTGGTACTGAACCAATCCGCGCTGACTCGGCTGCGGCAGGCGCTGCGCCGAGCGGACGACAAACGATGCCGCGGGGAAATGCCCCACATCGAGCACTGCAGCTCCCAGCATGTTCGCGTTCACTTCCTGCCGAGTGGCAGGGGCGGTCGTGCCCTCGAGGCCGACGTACTTGCGGGCCGCGTCGTCGTCCGCGGAAAAGGTGCGCAGATCGAAATCAAGCCGGCCTGCGTTCTGCGTGGCTCCGAGCTGCAGCTTGCTGGGTAGCAACTGCCCGATCACGCCGTGCTCATGTCCGAAGCCGGTCTTGCCGACCAGCGCGTAAGCGCGGCTGCCGGCGAGATAAATGTCGCCCGGCTCATAAACGGTTGGCGCCGGCGACCCCTGTCCCGTAGTCGCCTGCCCCGTAGTCTCCCGCAACACAGTCGCCGGCGCCGTATTCGCAGCAGCGCCCACTTGAGCCACAACGATCCGGCCCATCGCCAGCAACATCACAGCGATGGCGACGACATCGAATACGCCGCGACGGGCCGAGTGCAATCCGTGCATCGAATCTTCCTCCTCCTGCGCCGTTTGGAGAATTGGCTCCACGCGCATGATCTCACCGAGCTGCGTCAGCGCCCGTCAGTGTATCGACGGCGCCGGATCACCAGAAGAGCGTTGTCGCGCTCGCCCTGCAGGGAGCATCAAAATGGGTGGGGCAAGGCGACACACTTGCACTGCAGCCAGGCGATAACGTGGAAGAAAACTCCGCGCAACAATGATACTGAATCTCAAAACCAATTGTGGGCCAGGCGAATCCGTCGCCTCGTCCGGCGGCGGCGCGGCGTTATTTGTTCGGTTGCAGCTATTTGCCGGGCGCTAAATGAGTGAGCCACTCTCGGCAGCGACTGGACCAATCGTTTGTGCCCGGTACGTGGCGTGCCAGTCCCAAACCGTGCGCACCGTGCCGATAGATGTGCAGCTCGGCGGGAACGCCTGCCTGCTTCAGCGCCGCGTAAAAGGCGATGCTGTTCATCGGCGGCACCGCGGTGTCTTCGTCCGTGTGAAACAGGAAAGTGGGCGGCGTGTCCTTCTTGACTTGCAGCTCGTTCGACAGGCTGCGAACCAATTCGGGATCGGCGTTCTTGCCCAACAGATTGTCGCGGGAGCCCTGGTGCATGTAGTCCGCCGTGAACGTAATCACGGGATAGCACAGGATCAGAAAGTCGGGCCGCGAGCTCGCGCGGTCGATCGGATCGGCTGCCGCAGAATCGCCCGCGTCGAAATGGGTGCCCAGGGTGCTGGTGAGGTGCCCGCCGGCGGAGAAACCCATCACGCCGATCCGCTGTGGATCAATGCCCCATTCGCTCGCCCTCGATCGCACCGTGCGGACCGCCCGCTGCCCGTCGAGCATGGGAGTCGGATGCTTGTGCCCGGTGCCCGAGTGTCGATAGCGGAGCACGAACGCCGTCACGCCGAACGAGTTGAGCCATTCGGCAATCTGCTTCCCTTCGTGGTCCATCGCCAGCCCGCCGTAGCCGCCGCCGGGGCAGACAATCACTGTTTGTCCGGTCGCGCTCTCCGCGGAGGGACGATACAGAAACATCACCGGCTCGTCGCCCGGCTTCGTCGGTTCACCAGGCGCGACGCCCTTCCAGAGTGGAATCTCCACCGGCTCCGCGGCGGCAGCCAGCGTTACCATAGCCAAAAACAGAACCAGGACCGGACCAATCGTGCGAATTTGGAGTATGTTCATCCCTCGATTCTAATTCGACTCACACCCGGTCTGCAAACATCGACTTGTAGTGCCGGTACCATTCGCTCTGAAAGCGTTCTTGCGGGTCGTACTTTTTTTTGAGCCGCAGGAAATCAACGAACTGCGGATAGCAGGTTTCGACTTGCCGTCGCGTTGCCCAGCGGTGATAGGTGAGGTAGTATCGGCCGCCAAATTCGATCGCCCGGTCGATGATGCGTCGAAAGTCTTCGGCCGCTTTCTGCTTGCCTTCTTCGGTATGGCGGACGTGCAGATTGCAGATAATGCACACGCTCCGCTCCGGCGCCCACCGCAAGAAACTATCCCGGTCGGCCTCGATGAAACGAATCGTACCATACGTGATGTCGATTTTGTGATCGATAAAGTCCTGCCGCGCCGCCGCCATCAGCGGCAGAAAATTGTCGCGGCTCACGTACACTTCGGTGATCACCTCCGTACCCTGCGTCGGGTCGACCGCTTTGCGATAGGAATCGAACGAACCGGCCAGTTGGTGCAAGTCCGACCAATAGACCTGGCCAGTAGTGGTGCGGTAGTACGACGAATATTCTTGCCAGGCCCGTTTGCGATCCGTGCGCGCCAGGCGGTAGAGCCGCATCCAGTCTTCGGCGGAAAGTGTATTCTTCTCAGCGGGCATCGGCGTGTCCCAGGCCACGGGCCGGTAGCAGGAGAACACGCCGCCGTGCGTCTCGGGATCCATCGACAAATCGGTCGAGTACTGGCAGTCGCCGTAGAGGAAGCCGTCGCGGATCCGCTCGTCGACCTTGGGGATCAAGTCCTTCACGGCAATGATGTCGACCACGCGTTCGAGCTTCGTGCGCGGCACGAGCCGCAGCCTGACGTGCGTGATGATGCCGAACAAGCCGTACCCGCCGATCGCCAGCGAGAACAGCTCCGAGTTCTCGCGTCGGCTGCAGTGGTGCAGCTTGCCGTTCGCGTCGAGCAGGTCAAACGACTCGACGTCGCCGATGATCGGCGGCAGCGCGAGCGCGCGGCCGTGAATATTGGCGGCCAGCGAACCGGCCAGGCTCACTTTGTCAACGCCCGATTGCTTCTCGTGGATCGCCCACTGTTTGTCGGCGCCCGCCTGTTTGTCGTTGAGATAGGCGATCAGCTCCGGCCATTCGATGCCCCCTTCCACTTTGATCAGTCCCTGTTTACGGTCGAATTCGATGACGCGGTTGAAGCGGGTCATGTCGAGATGTATCGCGTCACGGGCAAACTGCTGGCCGCCCATCGCATGCCGTCCGCCGGCGACGCTCACCGCCCGGCCCTCGTCTTTCGCCTTGCGGAGAGCGGCCCCGATCGCATCGAGTGACGTCGGCCTCACGACCTCATGCACGCGCGTCGCATTGAGTTGCGATTGCACGTCATTGACCACGACGCCGCTTGCTGTGGCGGGGTCTTTACCAAAGGTCGTCGCCGGAAGCGCTAGCGCCGCGCCAAATTGGGCCGACTGCTTGAGGAAGTCGCGTCGAGAAAGCATGTGAATTCCTTAACAAGTGGGGCGGCGCCGTGGGCGAAATCGGTGAGCGCTACGTCCCGTTCCGCCATGCAAGAATCCGTAGTTTGCTGCAGCCATGCCTGATATTCGCTCACGGGCGATCGATATTTGAGCCCGCGAGACATGATTCACCCCTACCGCGGAACCGCTTGATAGGACTCTTACACCCCTTTCACATCGCCACAGAACTTCAGCCCGACGATGCCCAGCACAATTAGCAGGATGCAGGCGATTCGCAGCGGATTGCGCGGTTCGCCGAGGAGCAACATTCCGATGATCGCCACGCCCACGGCCCCGACGCCCGTCCAAACTGCGTAGCCCGTGCCAACGGGAATTGTCCGTAGGGCGATCGATAGCAGCGCCATGCTGCCAATGAGTGCTGCCGCCGTGGCAGCACTCGGCCAGAACTTGGTAAAGCCGTCGGTATACTTGAGCCCGATCGCCCAGCCGACTTCCAACAGCCCCGCCACCAAGAGAATCAGCCAATCCATTTTCAACTCCATCGCCACGTGTATGGGCAGCCGGGCCGATTATACCAAACACGGGTCATCCCCATTGCGCATGCGCAAGAAAGAGGCCGGTGCGATCTGTCGCACCGGCCCTTGTTGCCACGCTTCCGCAAGGCGGGACTAGCCGCTCACCACGTTGAGCTTCCCTTCGGCCAGCGACTGCTTCATGCTGTCGACCGCACGGCCGGTCATGTCATCGGCCAGCGACTGCAGGCCGGCCAGTTCCGGGCTCTCCGGCGCCTGGAAGCCCGATTTCTCGGCGACCAACAGGCTCATCAGCACTCCCAACAGGCCGTTCGCTTGCTGATTCTTGTCGTCGCCGCCGGTGACGAACAAGCGCTGCGGCACGAGCGGCTGCTCGCTGTGCGATAGTCGGTCGGCGACTTCGTTCACCGCATACAGCCGCGGGTCGCCGAACGAATTGATCTTCCGCAACAGCACCGACGCCTCGGCCAGACCGACCTGCATCACGCGCTGGCTCTCGCCGCGGCCGGCCAGCATCCGTTCGCGGGCATCGGCCTCGGCCAGCACCACCTTCTGCTCGGCCTCGCGGCGCGAGCGCCCCAGCGCCGCCTCGGCCACGACGATCGTCTGCTCGGCCTGTTTGCGGGCGCGAGCCAGGTCGGCTTCGCCCTCATTGGCAGCAATTTGAGCCTGCACCTGGGCATTGGTGAGCGCGGTCTGCCGGTCGGCCAGCGCCTGGGCGGCGTTCAAGTCCTGCAGCTTCTTCGCGGCCGCCTGGCGGCGCTCGAACGTTTCGAGCTGTTCGGTCGAGAGCTGGCGTTGACGCAGCTGTTCGAGCAGCGTCTCGATCTTGTCGTCGCCCTCGACGTGCGTCGGCTTGCCGATCAACACGTCGACACACTCGATGTCAAAGCCGCGGAATTTCCGCTGCAATTCGTCGCGGGCCTCTTGCTGGATCTGGTCGCGCTCGTGCAGCAGTCCAAGCATCGTCTTGGTGTGGGCGATGTCGCGGAAATACGCGCTGAGCATCGGATCGAGCGTCTGCGTGATCAACTTCTTCACGTCGCCAAAGCGCTGAATCACGCTCGGGGCCCGTTCGTAGTCGATATGCACCACGACCGACAGCGGCAGCAGCGGCTCGTACGCGTCCTTCGTCACGAGATCGATCGACTTGAGGCTTTCGTCATACTTATGCGACTCGCTTTTACCCGTGATCCAGTGGAGCACGAAGTTCGTGGTCGGCACGAGGATGATGCTGCCGGCGTACGTGTTGAACGCGTACTTGCCGGGGCCCAGCGATTTCTCCCACACGCCGCGCTCGCCGGTCGCGACCTGCTCGCCGTGGCGGAAGCCCTTGCCCGAGAGGTCGTGACCATGATGGCCGACGTAGCTGACCACCACGCCCACGGAGCCGATTGGCACCACGGTCTTGGGGATCATCTCCAGCGTGGCAAACCAGCGGTTCACGAAGTAGGTACCATCGGTGAGCGTCTGGTACTGGCGGCCGCGACGGCCGCCGGCGCGGAGAAATGCCTCCGCGTCCTGGTAGTTGTTGTGGAAATTCGGCTGCCGCGAATCCGTGCCTACGATCGGCGCGATGATCTCGTCCGGCGCGAGCGACGGGCCATCGTGGACTGTCACGATGCCGATCGAGTCGACCACCGACGGCTTCTCGGGGAAGTCGTCGTTGCCGATGTGCATCTTGGCGCCGATCACGACCGGATCGAAGCCGCCGATGCCAGCCAGGTCGTCGCGATACTGCTCCATCGTCTTGAGCTCCTGCCGCGACAGAGTCGCCGGGAGCGCGAACACGTGGTCCTCGGCAATCACCACAAACAGCGCCGGATTGATCGCGTACACGCCTTCGCGGAGGATCGCCCGCTGGCGACCGCGCTGGCCGCGCGCGATGCCGCCGCTTTCGGCCGCCGTGCCTTCGAGGAACGCACGAGCGTCCTGAAAATGGTTGCAATCGATCGACTGGCCGAGCGTCTGGCTCGACGGCAACGGTTCGCCGTCGCGGGCGTAAATGTAACCGAGCTTGCCCTGCGAAATGGTCACGAGCCGCAATCGCGGCACGCTGTATTGCCACCGCCAGTAGCCAAAATGCAAGCCACCGCGGAGCACTTCCGCCTGAAAACCGGCCTCGCCCGCGAGCGCGATAATCTGGCCTTCCGGAACGGAGCCCTTGAACGACCAGAGCTTCTCCACGACGCCCACCGAGTTGTGCGGGATGTAGCGGAACGACAGCCAGAACAGGAACAACGCTCCCGCCGGCACCGCCACATACGGCCACCAACTGATGAGCCAGGTCCAAACGGAGCGCACTTCCTCCAGCTGCGCGAGCAAGAATCCATCCATGATTGAAAAACCTGCGAACATGATTTGCGTCCCTCCCGGTTGGGCCGCAGCCGAGAGCTGCACCGCTAGCGCGAAGCACCGTCCGAAAATTCGGAGAGAGCGCATCTACGCTGCGTCACAGACTTCGATCGCGGCAAATCCAAGAGAATCAAGGCAGTTTTCGCCTTGCCTTCCGCTCCGCTCCATCGGACAAATTGGTCGTTGGCGGTGTCGGCCACGACACTGCGTATGGAGACAGCGCTGCGGAACGGCAAAGCGTAAAACGCCCTACAGCACGCAGGCTCTTCGTCGCCGCGACGGCGAGACGAGTCGGCCCCGTTTCCTCTGCCCGCGAGAACATCCCGCGAGCTGCCGACGAGGTTAGCTGACGGGCTAGGACGGAAAGGTGTCCCGGCATTCATGCTCGAATGCCTTCGCCCCGGCGAGCACCGCAACTTGTGGCGGCAAACTCGCGTTGGTTCCCCCGCTCGCGGCCCGGCGTGTTCGGCCGCGATTAGGCTGCACAGCACCATTATACCATCTTCGACACGCCGCGATTCGCTACAAGTTTCATGCCGTGTCGCAAGTCCAATCGGCGTGCTCGGTTGCAATGAAAGCTGTCGACGCGCTACAGGCAGCGCTGAATCGCCGCGACGAGCGAGTCCTGGTCGGTGATTTTTTCGCGCTCAGGCACATCCAGCCGCTTCGCCACGACGCGCAGCTCATCGATGTTCATGTGGAGCAGCTTTTCCTTATTCAGATTTGCGACGTCCGGTTCCGCAGCGGCGACTTCGGTATCGCGGACTGCTTCGGCCGCGTCGGCCATCGCGCCTTCATCGAGAAACTGAGTTTCCTCCTCAAACTGTCGCGGTGGAACTTGGAACGTGTTGAAGCCGCTGGTGGCGTAGAGTTGCGATTTGGGGATGTTTCCAATTCTTCCCATGATTGCTGCTCCGTATGGGGTAAACGAGGGCGTACGCCTGATCGATCTCATTTTGCCGGCGACAGATCGCTGTTCGCCGGACCGTTGATCACTTTGCCGTCGGAACTGAACCGCGAGCCGTGGCAGGGACAATCCCAAGTGGTCTCCGCCTGGTTCCAATGGACGATGCAACCCAAGTGGGGGCAGACAGCCGAGAGCTCGCGGCAGGTGCCGTTCTGGTTCCGGTAGACGGCGACCTTCGTGAATCCGCGTCGTAAAATCGCGCCGCATCCCGGCTCGATTTCATCGACCGAATCGACCTCGCCGGGCGTGAGCCATTCGGCATATTTCGTGGCCACGTTGACATTCTCCTGCAAAAAATTGCCCGCCGCCGCGAGCGACTTCCGCGCAGGATCATAGAGCTTCGCCCAAGGGTTCTCCCGCCCGCAGATCAAATCCGTAAGCAGCATGCCGGCGATCGTGCCGTGCGTAATCCCCATGCCCGAATCGCCCGTCACGACGAACACATTTTCCTCGTCGAGCGGATTGCGGCCTATGAACGCCAGGCCGTCGATCGTCTCCATACACTGGCCACCCCATTTGAATTCGATCTTCTGGATGGATGGGAACTCCGCCCGAGCCCAGGCTTCCAGTCGAGCATGTCGGCGATGGGCATCATCCGCCTGCCCAGTCTTGTGATCCTCGCCGCCGACAATCAGCAAGTCGTAATCGGCCGCTTCGCCCTCTTCGCTCTCGACTTCCTGCAGCCGGACGTAGTGATACGCTTTGAGCGTGTCCCAATAGAGCGCGTCTTCAACGGAGCCGCGCGGCACGCGGGCACCGATCGCGTAGGTCATGTACGGCGCCTGCTTGGTGTGCAGCGCGACGAGGTCATTGATCGGCGAATTCGTGGCGACCACGATCGCCCGGCAATCGACCGCGTGCGGGCCAACTTCGACGCGTCCCGAGTCTCCGCCGGCGACCTGGTCCGCGTGGCTGTGTCCGTAGATCTTCCCGCCCTGCGACTTAATCGCTCGCGCCACGGCCGCGAGATACTTCAGCGGCTCGAAGCGGGCCTGGCGTGGAAAGCGGATCGCTGGCCCCGTGTCGTGCTCGAGCGGCGCTCGCCGCACCAGTTCCGCGTCGTCGAGGCCGGCACGCTGAGCCGCCGCCAGCTCTTCCTCGAGAATCTTCGGATCGTCGCCGGGGGCACAGAATAGGTAGCCGTCGAGCCGGCGGAAGTTGCATTCGATCGTCAGTTCGTCGACGATCGACTCGATCAGGTCGATCGCCGCACCGTGGCTCTCCACGGCGAGCCGCGCTCCTGCTGCGCCATGCCAGCATTCGATTTCCGCAATTCGGTCATCGATCGCGTTTGACAGGTGGGCCGTCGTGACGCCGGTCATGCCGCTCGCCAGTGCTCCGTCTTCCAGAACGACAACCCGCCTGCCGGATTTCCCCAGCAAATACGCCGTCGTCAGGCCCGCGATCCCGCCGCCGATGATGCACACGTCCGTTTCCACGTTGCGCCCGAGGCGCTGGCAACGCGGGAGATCACGTGACCCGGACCAAATAGCTTTGCGTTTCGCCGTCAGCGAGGTACCTAAGCGGCTCATGGATCGACTCCTTCCGGTAGCGAGAAACGGGAACGCAAATCGCATACCGCGCGTGTTTACCGGCCAACTTGCCCGTTGATACGATAGTGCGAGCAGGCTCCTGGTCACCAGACAACCACCTCGCGCACGAATTGACCCTCCATGTATCGGAAACATTTTTTCTCTGCCGTTGTCGCGGCGCTTGTTTGCATCACGACGCTCGACGCACAAGTTGCAGTTCAGGCGGCGGAGCATTCCTGGCAGAAATCGCCGGGATTTTCCGAAACCTGGTTTACCGAAAACGTCGAGCCCGATGTGCGGCTGCACGTCAACGCGCCCTGCGACGACGCGGGCCGGCCGCAGCTCGGCAAGCGGCTGATTGTCTTCGCGCTCCCCAACGGAAACACGATCGAGCAGACACTCGGCTGCAAGCTCGCCGACGGCATGGACTGGCACTACGACATCCAGCACGTCGCGGCCCAGACACGGCTGCTGCGGACGTTGTTCCCGGACGAGCCGATCGTGCTGTTGTGCGTCGAGGCCAAGGGGCTCTCCTGGCCCAATTGGCGGCGCACGCATGACGACGCCAACAAGAAAATTGCGATGCTGCTCGATGGCTGGCGCCAGGAGTTTGGCACCGATGACGCGAAGGTTACTCTAACCGGCCACAGCGGCGGCGGGGCGTTCAAGTACGGAGTGATCGAAGGCCAGGCTGAGATTCCCGACTACATCGACCGGATCGCCTTCCTCGATTCGGACTATTGGTTCGAGGGCCCCGACCACGCGGACAAATACCACCGCTGGCTCACGAGCGATCCGTCCCACCGGCTCGTCGTGATCTGCTATGACGACCGCTTCATCACACTCGACGGCAAGCGAGTGGTTAGCGACACCGGCGGCACGTTCCGCGGTGCACGCCGGATGCGCAGCGCGCTGGGCAAACTGTTTCAAATCGCCGAATCCGAACAGCCCCCCTTCGACGAGTACACCGCCCTCGACGGACGGTTCCACATGTACGTCCACCCCAATCCCGAAAACAAAATCCTGCACACGGTGCTGGTGGGAGACATGAACGGCCTCGTGCAGGCACAAACTCTCGGCACGCCGCAGGAAGGCAAATGGGGCACGTTCGGCGGCCCGCGGGCCTACGTCAAATACGTTCCGTCAGAGCCGACACTTTCAGGCAAACCGCATCAATAACACCAGCGAACCAATCGCCATCAGGATCCCGGCAATTTCGTAGCCGTTGAGCGACTCGCGGAAGCCGACCACGCCAATCACTGACAAGAGCAAAATCATCGACACGCTGTAGACGACGCCAATCGTCGCCAGCTTGAGGTGCTTCATCACAAACACCCAGCCGAACGCGGTTGACGCATAGATCGCGAAGCCCACGTAGAACCACTTCGACTTGAACCACACCGGCTCCGCACTGGCGAGCTTGAGAAAGTAGTCGCCGATCACGCCAAAGATGCTGAAGCCGATAGTTACCAGGACGGCGATGGTCGTTCGATCCATGAGCGTGGTTCCAGAGCCTGCTATTGTTCCTTGCGACGAGCTTCACAGATTATTTGATAAACTTGTCGCGCATCAACTGCGAGTTCGATGGCCGTCGGCTTAGGACCCCAACTGGGCCAGCCGGCGCCGGGATTCTGCATTTGGCTGAAGATATTCGAGGGACCAAAAGTGATCGTACCACCGCCAGAACTTCGTTCCGACAGCACAATCTCCGGCAGCGACTTGAGATTCAGCGATTGGGTTGTTCGATTCCACAATCCTGATCGAATCAGAATGCGCTCCGATGTGACGCCGTAAAACGTTTTGGCACGCTGCCAGGCATCGACGAAGAATCGACCAAAAATCAGATACAGCCCGATCAACACAAATGGCATGCCCCAAAACTTGAAGAATAAGGGCGCCTTGGCGTTGATCACAGTCAACTCCCAGAAAATGGCAAACCCGCCCCACATCAAACTGAATGGCACGAGAAGCAAGTCAATCGGCCGGAACAAGATTCCATCCGGTGGCTTTCCCGCCCAAAGCAACTGCTCGCGCTCGTGCAACTCGGCGCGAAGGATCGTCTCCGGGTCTTCGAGCATGGACGTCACTCAGCTACGGCGCGTACACGCGGTCGCGATCTCGCGGATGTGGCGATGGTCGGTGCCGCAGCAACCGCCCAGCACGCGGAAGTGCGGGAACTCTTGGACGAGCGTCCGGTATTGCCCGCCCAGCTCAACAGGATTGCCTTCGTCGATCGTCGGCGACTCGTTGAGCTCGGCGTGACTCTTTGACGACGAGTTGGCCCGCAAGCCACCGATCCGCTCCGTCCAAGGCTCGCCCGGTTCCAGCGCCCGCTCGAAATGCGTAGGGTGGGCACAGTTGATCATGTAGTAGGCCACCGCGCCGTGCGTTTCGCTGTCGACCTGTTCGATCGCCTCGCGGAGCGTGGGCCCGGTCGGCAAGCGGCCGTCGGTCTCGACGGTGAACGATATCGCCACGGGCATCTGGGCCGCCTGCGAGGCACGCACGATGCCGAGCGCCTCGGGAATGTTCGTGATCGTCATCGCGCAGATCATGTCGGCGTCCGTGTCGCGAAAGGTGTTAATCTGCACGGCGTGATAATCCTCGGCCTCGCGCGGCGTCATGATCTCGGTCGGCTGGTACGCATCCGATCGCGGCCCCAAGCAGCCGCTAACGACGAACGGAGTGGCCGCGGCAGCAGTGGCACTGTGGGCAGTGGTACCGGCGGCGCGCCGGTCTCGCAGCGCCACTAGCATCTCAACTGCCTTGCGATTCAATTCCGCCAACGTCGCCGGCGGCGTGCCAATCTTCGCCGCCCAATCGGGACTCGCCCGCCAGGTGGCAGTCTCCAACACGACGCCCAGACCATGCTCGTCCGCGATCGCCAGGTAGTCTTCAAAGTACCGCGTGAGCCGCGCAACTCCGGCCGCCTCATCGAGCAGCACATACGACGCATTCTGCGGCAGCGAATACCCGTCGTGAAAGATGAGGTCGGTTTCCAGACCGCCGTCGGTGACGAACAGTCCGCCGGCGAGCTGCGGCAAATGGCTGCGGTAACGACTCATGCGGGGACGACTCGACTTGCGTTCTCGATCAGTTGACTTGCGAGCATCAGTTAACCTGCGAGCGGAGTAGAATGTACCCCGCCAACACCAGCCCCACAACCGACAGTGTCAGCGAGAACCAGACCGACCAGTTCGGCAGCGGCTCGCGCGGCCGTTCGCTCGGCGGCAGCGCTTTGCAGAACCGCGTGTGCTGCCAGGCCGCCAGCGCCACGGCCGCCGACCCCAACAGCACCAGCCCCACGCCGATGTACGTCGAACCCGGATGGCTCGAAGGATGCGCCTCCTGCCTCACGATCTGCAGGAACAACCCGAACCGCGCAACGACGAACCCCAGCCCGATCATCGCAATCCCCGTCCGCACCCAAGCCAGCAGCGTCCGCTCGGCGGCAAAGTACACACGCGGGTCGTTCGATTCGTCCATCATCAAATTCCATTCCGTCGAGGTCGAAGGGAACGCTAGTCTTCACCAAATAACACTCATTGGGATTAGCGAAGATTAGCGGTCCGTTTGTAAATAAGCGTTACGACTCTCTCCAATTACGAGCTGCCGATGAGAATTCCCGCCACGAACACGATCACGCCGCCGACGATCACCTGAAAACACGCCGACAGCAGCGGCGTATCCATGTAGCGATGCCGCACCCAGGCGATCGCCAGCAGTTCGACCACGACGATCGCCACCGCAATCGCCATCGCCAGGTCGAAATTCGAAATCAGAAACGGCAGCGTGTGTCCGACCGCGCCGAGAAACGTCATCGCTCCGCAAATCGAGCCGCGCAGCCAGGGGTTGCCGCGGCCGCTGATTTTGCCGTCGTCCGAGAGCGCCTCGGAAAACGCCATGCTGATGCCGGCGCCCACCGCCGTGGCGAAACCCACCAGAAACGCCATCCGGCTGTCGCGCGTGGCAAACGCTGCCGCGAACACCGGCGCGAGCGACGACACCGAGCCGTCCATCAACCCGGCAAGTCCCGGCTGGACCACACTCAGGATGAACGACTTCTCCCCCTCATGCGGCAAATGAATTTTGCCGTCGCCCGCGCCAGTCGCCGCGGCGGCATTGGTGAAGCTGGGAATCTCCGACACGACCTGAGCCCTCGCGGGTGCATTCGTTCCGGAGTGATTCTAAGCTGCCAGGCCGCGCGAAGGGAACGACAACTTCCCAACGTTGTTGCCGACTGCCACACAGTGGCACAGGCCGCCGGCCTGTGCGCGCTGCGTAGCGAAGCCATCGCACACAGCTAAGCCATGGCGCCCGCGACGATCATCCCCAACACCAGCGAGCCAATCAACATGGCGGCCACATAGATCGCGTGAAGGTATTGCATGACTGGCTCCTTATGTTGTGCCAGGACGTCAGGGTGCAGAAGACGTCGGCGGGCGGGAGCCAACCAGGAGAACGGCCTCAGCAAACCGTCTGGCACCAAACTATAGAACGCCGATTTGCAAAGTGCCGCGGCGCGGGCCAAGAAACTTGAGATTCTTGTTCAAGCGTCGCCGTGATCTCTCAGCGACCGAAAACCAGTCCGTTTACAACCAGCGCCAGACACAATAGCAAGCTGCCATAAGCCATCGCCGGCGAAACACGCTCCGCGTTCGGACCAAGCCCAAAATGCTTTCCTTGCCCATGCCAAAGCCATAGACCGGCCGGTACGACGGCGAGTACGAAGTCCCACAACGGCCAGGGCGACGAACCGCGCCGCAACATTTCGCCGCAGTCGCCGACGCGACCAAACGACCCCAAACCGAGATAGAGCCCGTTGGCAACTAGGCAAAATCCTGCGAGAAAACGCAGCAAGAAGGCCCCCTGCCACTTGGCTGCGGCGGCCGCCAGCCAAGCCACGCTCGGCAACGCCGCTCCCACAACCGGCCCCGCCCATACAACCACACCTGGCGATCGCCCACCCGCCCAATCAGTCCGCGAGATCGCGAGAGGATGGAGCACGACGCGCTTCACCTCGCCGCCAGTGGTCCACGCGCCCAACACATGTCCCAGCTCATGCACCGCTTGCATGCCGAGCCAGGAGGCGACCAACGTCGCAGTGATAAGTAGAATTCGGTGACGTCGATCCACGGCTCTATCGTTGCCACATGTAGAGGGCATCCGGCGGCGCGAGACGGGCGATCCGCCGTCGCACTTCCACCTTAATTTCCGCCCGCAGCCTCAAACGCTCCCGCCAATTCGCCAGCTTCCAGCGCTCGGCATATTCCTGCTTCACCTGGCGGCGGATGGCCGCGCAAGCGATGCCATGGCCGTCTTGGACGAAATCGCATTGTTTCAAGATCGCACCCATGGTGTCCTCCGCGTTCAGGAGATTTCGACCGGTTTCAGTTCATAGCCGGTGCGAAACTCGCGCGGTCCCAGATAGGCGTTCGCCGCCGGAGCGCCGTCGCCAACAAACGCCTCGCGCTCGACGTCGATCGCCAGCTGCGGACTGACTTTCATTTCCTTGCTTGTGCCATTGGGGAAGTATTTGTGCAGCTGGTTCTGCATCAAATCTTGCACCTGGCCGAGCGCCGAGCTGGATTGCACGTCGCCCGCTGGCACAAAGCCGTTCTCTTGCGCCGAACGCCAGGCGGCGTTGATCACGTGGCTCCAATTCGTCGAGTCATGTCCCACGGCAACTTCGGCATTGAGCTCATCGCGCTTGCGAGACCGCACCGCCTGGAAAAAATTCCGGTAGTGCTCGTTGCCGCCGCCCGTGCCGCGAAATTCGCGGATCGTCTTGCCCGCCTTGTCGAAGGCCGTGCCCTCGCCGCGCGCGCCGTGGTAGACGCCCCCTTCGCAATGGACGACATAACCGCTCTCCACGCCGTCGAATCGCAATGGCCGCTTGCCGCCGGGCCGCGCTGGCAAATTGCTGAGCGCGAAGAAGACCGGCAGGCCGCCCACCTGCATGTTGGCGAATTGAAGGTTCGGCGTCTCGCCGGCGTCGTCCCACACCACGCGCCCGCCGCCGCACGCCACTTCGCTCGGCAATCGCGCCTCGTCGTTGAACACCACGTTTCGCACATCATCCATCACGTGCACGCCCCAATTGGCGCACTCGCCATTGCCGGTGTTCCAATCCCAGTGCCAATCGTAATCCCATTTGTCGCGGAAGATCGGTCGGTCGGCCGCCGGGCCGAGCCACAGGTCGTAATCGAGCGTCTTCGGCGGGGCCAGCGGCGTCGCCCGCTTGCCGATTCCTTCGCGCACGCCAAATCGTGTCACCACGACCGACTGGATTTTCCCCAGTGTCTTCTCGGTGTGCAAAAACTCGCGCACTTCTTCCTGCATCGGATCGCTCCGCTGCTGCGTTCCAACTTGCACGATGCGCCCGTGCTTGCGCGCGGCGTTCACCAGCTGCCGACCTTCCCACAGCGTGTAGGAAAGCGGCTTCTCGACGTACACGTCCTTCCCCGCCTCGCAGGCCCACACCGCCGCCAGACAGTGCCAATGATTGCACGTGGCGATCACGACCGCGTCAACGGACTTGTCATCGAGCAGGCGTCGCACGTCGCTGTAGGCTTTCGCCCAGCGAGCTTTTTTATGCGCCGCCTCCAAGAACTTGGCCTCGGGATCGGCGAGCGCAACGATCTCACAATCCTTCATCGGCAGCAGCGCGTCCAGATGCTGACCACCCCGCCAGCCCAACCCGATCAACCCCAATCGAAGCCGCTCCGGCTCAAGTTCCGCGCGAGCATGACGACTCGATGCTAATCCGCCCAACGTCGCGGCGCCTGCGACGGCGCTTCGCATCAAGAACGTGCGACGCGTGAACCGAGACGGAGAATTGCTCGCCATGCCCAACCCCTGCGCTAGAGACTATCGAACGGCGATTGAATTCACTCAGCATACCCGCCCCACCGCAAAAACTCCAATCCTCACCTTAGCCGCCGGACTCGTCCCAGCGCGACTCTGCGGACGCCGCCGCCAACCCACGACGCCATTTCAAATGGACTGCCGCCGCCAGACCTCACCCCGCCGCTCATACTCTATCTCACGCCCCACCGCATGGGCGGCGCTAGCGCCGGCAAATCGCTCCACCAGCCACAGCGCCAAATCGAGCCCCGAGGTGACGCCGCCCGCCGTAACGACGTCGCCATCATCCACCACGCGGGCCTCCACGATTTCCGCTTCCGCCGCCCGCAGGTCCTCGATCGCCCCGTGATGCGTGATCGCCGGCCGCCCCCGCAAGAGCCCCACCGATGCGGGCAACATTGCCCCGGTGCAGACCGCGGCAATGGTCGTCCCCGCGGCGTGCATCTCACTCAGCCGCTGGGGTATCAAACCGCGTGCCACTTCGCCTCGCGCGCCGGCTTCGCTGCCGCTGATCCACCCGCCGCCGGGCACGATGATCACATCCGGCGGCGGCTCACTCTCGTCGACCGCCTGCACCGTAATGCGCAATCCATGCGCCGCAACGACTTCCCGCTGACCGGACCACGTCACCAGCCGCACTTCAAAGTCGGCCCCACCGGCCGCCGCGTTCTGCAGCACTTCGAACGGCCCGATCGCATCCAACTCGTCGAACCCGTCGAACACCACGATGTCGAATCTCATCCTCTGCTCCCCGCTCCCTGCTACATCGCCAACGTCCGCACGTACGCGATGTAGTCCGTCGTCGGCGCCGACACACCGGTCTTGCCGATCATCTTCGCTACCTGCCCGCGATGATAAGCGCCATGGATCACGACGTGCGTAAGGATATCAATTACCGCCGTCGACATCGCCATCCCGGATTGCGTGCGATAGTCGAGCACCTCGGCCAGCCGCGCGTCGTCGAGTTCCGCCGCGTACTGGCGATAGCCCGCCCCATTCTCCGCCGCCAGCGATTCACACTCGGCCACCGAAAGCGTCGGCCACACCGCCACCCGCGGCTCCCGTTTCTCCAGCCGCGCCAGCCAAACATGCTCCGCCGCCAGCACATGCCCAAACAGCGGCAGCGCCTCCGCCTGCGCCGCGGGACAAGCCACGAGCGCCGGCAACAACTGCCCATCGGCCCAGATCATCGCCTCGATCATCCGTTGGATGTGCGATTTCATCTGACAACACCCATCAAAATCGATTGTGCCACTCTAATCCTCCCGGAAGCAATTCCCCTGCAAATTCGATGTGCAATACTCGCCGCTCTCGATCTGTTGTCGATCGAGCGGAAGCATGCAGCAAAAGCGGCCGAATTAGAAGCACATCGCCCGCCATCGCATCGCAGACAAACTCCTCCACATTTGTCCGCTGCCTTTCAATCGCTTCTGCCGACAGCCTTCCAAATCGATGTGACCCCGGCAGCACGCGCAGCGCCCCGTTTGCCGAATCCGTATCATCCAAGTGCAACCGCACCGTGAGCATCCGCTCCAGCAGCGTGTCGGGCGGCTGCACGTGCGGCACACCCTCCTTCACGCTCCACGCCTCGAATCCGACCACCTTCCTCCGCTCGCCGACCGCTATCGTCAAATCCTGGTGCCAACTGACGTACCAATTCGCGTCCGCGGATTTGCTGAAATAGATGGCGCGCACCGCAAAAGGTTCACCCGGCACATACGGCCGCACCAGATCGAGTAGCGTTGTCGAGCTCGCCAGCTCCGCAACAGACAGCATCCCAAGTACCCCACGACGCCCGGCTCCGGTCAATGGCCCCAGCGATTCGAGTACGAGGTCACGACGCGCCGCATCGACAACATGCCGAGCAAGCAGAAATCCATTTTCAGCAATGGAATCCTTCAATGCGCGAATCGCTGCCAAATTGCTTGACAAGCGCTCCTATCGCGTTGTTCGCAGCGATTGTCGCACGGCGAGATAGGCCATGGCTTCGACAATCGAACTGCACAGCTACGACCCTGCCGCCACTTTCAATTGGACGGCTTGTGCAAGTCGGTCTGCCGTGTGGAGATGGATATCCCGTTCACCGACCATAAATCGCTGCAACAATTCCAGCGGTACATTTGCAGCGCCGGCGATCTCTTCCAGCGACTTCCCGCTCTCCTGGATGGCCTTCCGCACTAACTCACTCAGTGTGGAATCGCGCGCCTCTCGCCCTGGCGCCAAAGCTGCCACAGACTCCAGCGGAGGAAACTCCCGCATGATAGCATCGCGCGCCGCCGCATCACTTGCAGCTTCCGACGCCGTTAAGGGCGCGTTCCGAAAAACTCTTTCCAGCTTCTCGTCCATCTGCTTCACCTAGATCGGTTCGGGCACTTCGTACGCAGTCACCACACGAATTGTATCTTCGTCAACTTCTTCGTACACCACAAGAATGTATTGCCCCTCGAGCGTATAGCCCCAAACGCACGGTCGGCCAGTCGACGCGCTTTGACCCGATGTAACCGGGCGATTCAATACATCCTCAACGTCATCGATCTCAAGTCCATGCTCAATTATATGCTGGACGTTGCCTTGCGGATCGTCTGGATCATCCCAAAGTACGCGCAGTTACGACATGAATCCACCCAATCATTTCGTCCTGCCCCGAACGCAGTCGATGTGAAGCTGCGTCGGCGATCCTAGTCCTGCGACGCACATTTGCAAAGCATCCAACGGACGAAAACAGTAGTTTACTTCTGTACAGTACACGACCATAGTCGAGCGTGCCAAGTGGCCCGGCCGGCTGCGCGTCGAATTGTTGCGACTCTAGCGCTACCGCTGCGCGCATGCTGCCGTACTTCGACTCTCAACACTTCTCACTAAACCTTTCTGTCATCGCGGGATCTTCGGTATTTTCCCGAAGATTTTTTCGTGACGCCAACCGAGCGTGTGTCGCCTTCGCCCAACGAGGCGCCAGAGAGACATCTATCGGCCCGCGTGCCCATCACCCTCAACCCTAGACGTTTCACTTGCCCCTTCGATCGCTCGGCGGCATTCGAGCGTTTCGACATTTGAGCGTCAGCCCCATGAATTCGCTTGCAACTCCGCCATCCCGCCGCGACAATTCGAGTCGCCCCTCGCCCGGAGGCCCTGGCCCCCTACGCGCCCATGCTCGCCAAGCTCCACACCTTTTCGCTCCTCGGCATCGAAGCCCTCGCGGTCGAAGTTGAGGTCGACGTTTCGGCCGCCGCGCTCCCCAAGACGATCCTCGTCGGGCTGCCCGAGCAAGCGGTCAAGGAGAGCACGCATCGGATCGAGCGGGCGATGGTCAATAGCGGCTTCGTCCGGCCGCAGGACCGATGCGTAATAAATTTGGCGCCTGCAGAACTACCGAAACAAGAAGCCTCGTTTGATTTGCCGATCGCCGTCGGGATCCTCGCCGGCAGCGGGCAATTGCAATCCGACTTGTTTGACCAATACGCGGTCGTCGGCGAGCTCGCGCTGGATGGGAGCACGCGGCCGATCAAGGGCGCGCTCTCGATGGCCATGGCCGTGGCGGGATCCAGCAAGGAGCAGGGAGCAAGGAGCACGGAGCGAACCGCATCAAAACAAAATAACTCCCTGCCCCCTGCTCCCTGCTCCCTGCCAAAGCTGCGTGGCATCATCGTCCCCAGCGCCAACGCGGCCGAAGCCGCCGTCGTCGAGGGCATCGACGTGATCCCCGTCGACAGCCTCTCGCAAACCATCGCCTTCCTCTCCGGCGACCTCGACATCGAACCAGTCCCCTCGCGTCTCAACGAACTATTCGAGGAGCTTGCCCACTACGATCTCGACTTTGCGGACGTCCGCGGCCAAGAGATGGCCAAGCGGGCGATCACGATCGCTGCCGCTGGAAGCCACAACCTCCTGATGGTCGGCCCGCCTGGTTCCGGCAAGACCATGTTGGCCAAGCGGATGCCAACCATCCTTCCCGTGCTCTCTGCGGAAGAAACGATCGAGACCACGCGGATCTACAGCGCCACCGGCCGGCTTCCCGCCGGCCAGCCGCTGCTGGCGAAGCGGCCTTTCCGCGCACCGCACCATACGATCTCGAACGCGGGCCTCGTGGGCGGCGGCAGCACGCCGGCGCCCGGCGAAATCAGCCTCGCTCACAATGGCGTTCTCTTCCTCGACGAACTGCCCGAGTTCAATCGCACCACGCTCGAAGTCCTCCGCCAACCGCTCGAAGACGGCCACGTCACGATCAGCCGCGCGCTGAACTCGACCACATTCCCCGCCGACTTCATGTTGATCGCCTCGCTCAACCCCTGCCCCTGCGGTTACCGCAACGATCCCCGCCGCGAGTGTCATTGCTCGGTGCCGCAGATAGAAAGGTACATGGCCAAGATCAGCGGCCCGCTCCTGGACCGCATCGACCTGCACATCGAAGTGCCCGCCGTGCCGTTTAAGGAACTCAACGCGGCCCAATGCGGCACCACGAGCGCTGCGATGCGCGAACAAGTTTTTGCCGCCCGAGCCATTCAAGAAACGCGTTTCGGCAACTCTCGCGTACGCACCAACGCGCAAATGACGACTCGCCAGATTCGCGAGTTCTGCCGGCTCAACGACGCTGGCACCAATTTACTCAAGGGCAGCATCCAGGAATCCGGCCTCTCGGCCCGCGCCCACGACAAGATCCTCCGCGTCGCCCGTACGATCGCCGACCTCGACGGCCGCAGCGACATCTTGGCGGAGCATGTCAGCGAAGCCATCAACTATCGCCTCCTCGACCGTCAGTTCTGGAGTTGAGCTTGCCGCAATTTGACACTAATTTTCCGCGAAAATCTTGGCGCGGCCTGATAGAATGAACGCCGCCCTTGGGCACAACGTTTGCCGCCTGGAACGCGGCCAATGGATCGCCACCTCCCAAGTGACCATCTTTTTGAAGAGGCAATGATGCTTAAGAACATTTCGAGGGGAATTCTCGGCGCACTGCTCCTGCTTGCCAGCCAACAAGCGACGCATGCCGCCATCGCCGGGCTGCAGCGCGTCGCCACGGGGCTGAACAATCCCGTTTTTGCCACGCATGCGCCGGGCGATCGCGATCGGATGTTCGTGCTCGAAAAAGGGGGCGCGATCAAGATCGTGAATCTGCAGAACAACACGGTCAGCGGAACCTTCATGTCGATTGGCGACACCGACTCGGCCGGTGAAGGCGGCCTCATCGGCATGGCGTTTCATCCCAACTATTTCAAGCAAGGCGAGACGGGCTTCGGCAAATTTTACGTGTATGTGACCGTCGACAATGGCGGCACCCCCATCGACGGCGTGAACTCCGCCTTCACCTCGCGGATTCGCGAGTATTCCGTCACCGCGGATCCCAACGTGGCCGATCCGGCAACTAAAAACGAGGTGCTCAGCTGGTTGCATCCGCTGGATAACCACAACGGCGGCTGGATCGGCTTCAATCCGGAAGTGAACCCCGGCGACCCGCAGTACCTGTACATCAATTCCGGCGACGGCGGAAAGCAGGGCGATCCCGACAACAACGCCCAAACCATCACCAACGAAAGACTGGGCAAGATTCTCCGCATCGACGTCAACAGCGACGATTTTTCCGAAGACGATACGCGCGACTACGCGATTCCACCCAGCAACCCGTTCGTCGGCACGACGGGCGATGACGAGATCTATGCCTATGGCGTGCGGAATCCTTGGCGCGGCAGCATCGATCGGCTCACGGGCGACTACTGGGTCGGCGACGTCGGCAACGGCGCACGCGAAGAAATCGATATGATCCCTTATGGCAAGACGGGGTCGAATAATTTGGGCTGGCGACGATTTGAAGGCAATAACGACTCGCAACCCGCTCAGCCGATTCCGGCCGACTACATTCCGCCCGTCTACGACTACTTGCGGACGACGCCCGCGGGATTTGAAGGTCGCGCGGTCAACGGTGGATACGTCTACCGCGGCCCCGACCCCAGCTTGCAAGGTTTGTATTTCTTCAGCGACTCGCAAGTCAAAAACACCTGGACGATCGACCCGCTCGCCGCCAACCCGCCGAGCACGGTCGACAACATCGACACGGAGTTGGGGACGCTCTACGCCAACAATGTGGGAACCATGGTCTCATTTGGCGAAGACGCCGTCGGAAACCTCTACATAGTCGACTACGCCGGCGGGACGTCGGGCGAGATCTACCGCATCGTCACCAACGAAGTGATCGCCGGCGACTACAACGCCGACGGCCTGGTCGACGATGCCGACTACGCCGTTTGGAATGCCAACTACGGCGCCACGGCCGGTGCTGGCCTCGCGGCCGACGGAAATCACGACAACGTCGTCGACGCCGCCGATTTCACCGTCTGGCAAGACAACTTCGGCAATTCGGTCCACGCGACCGGCGCCGGGAGCGTCGCGGTGCCGGAGCCGGCGACGAGTGTTTTGGCAGTTTTGCTTGCCGCCGTATCTGGCGTATTCCTCCGCTTGCGGCCGCGACGACCTTGTTTTTGAACCGCGTCGTGCGCAATAATCTGCATCACGATGCGGCATCGTGCCGCAGCGATTCGCACCGCGCGCGGGCACGACAGTCGCCATGAAGGATTTGCGCCGCTCTCTGCGAATGCTGCTGTGGACCGCGGCGATCACCGGCGCGGCGCTGGGCATCGCAACATTCGCGGCCTATTGGTGGTGGTTTCAAGCTCCCTACGAGCGCGTTGCCGACGTCGTCTACGGACAGCGCGGCGACGAGCCGCTGTTGCTCGACGTGTTCCGCCCTCCTCAGCCTAACGGAGCCGGAATCATTGTCATGGTCAGCGGCAGCTGGAAATCGGGCGCGGACAGCGTGCGGCCGTTCCTCTTCACGCCGCTGTTGCATCGCGGCTACACGGTCTTTGCGGTGCGGCACCTCTCGCAGCCCGCTTGCCTGGTGAGCGACATCGTCGCCGACGTGCATCGCGCCGTCCGCTTCATTCGGCACAACTGCTCGGAGTACGGCGTCGATCCAGAGCGGCTCGGCGTGACGGGCGGCAGCTCGGGCGGACATCTGGCACTGATGCTCGCTACCTGCGGCGCTCCCGGCCCGGCCGATTCGGCTGACCCGGTGGACCGCGAATCGAGCGCCGTGGAATGCGTGGCCTGCTTCTTCCCAGTGACGGATCTATTGCATCTCGGCACGAGCACCGAGAATCCCGGCGACGGCGGGCCACCGATCCATTTCAAACGCGGCTTTGGACCGCGGGCCGCAACGCTCGAGGAATGGAAGATTCTCGGCGGCGAGCTCTCGCCGATCGAGCACGTGACCGCAGCGCTGCCGCCGATTTTGATCGTGCACGGCGACGCCGACACGCTGGTGCCGCTCCAGCAGTCGCAGTGGTTCGTGGAGCGCGCTCGCGGCGTGGGGCGCGACGTGCAATTGGAAGTTCGGCCGGGCAAGGGTCACGGTTGGCCTTCTATGATCTTCGAGATCTCGCACTTCGCCGATTTCTTTGACGAACACCTGGTGCCAGCCCGCTCCACCAAGTCTCAAGCGCTCGAACACAGGACTGCAGCATGAGATGGACCAATGGTAAGGTGCGGCTCTGGTTCGGCACCGTGCTGCTCCTGGCATCTGTGCAGCACGCCGCGGCAGACCCGCCTCGTCCCGAGACCGCGCAGTATCCGCAAAAGATCGCCACGCTTTTCGCCACGGACGCAGCTGAGGTGCCGTCGGAATTGCGGCAAGCAGCGACGCCGTCGCCCTGGACTCACTGGGAGCGCGGCCCGGTCGATGGTTTGCAGGAATTTGCGCGCACCGACTCCGGCGTCGTCTGGCTGGGCGGCCAAAACGGCGTCGCCCGGTTCGACCCCCAGGTGGCTCACTCCTGGGACCGTTGGCAATACTTTTGGGGCCGCCGCTGGCTGCCGGACAACGACGTCCAGAACATCGTCGTCGACCGGGCGGCATCCGATGAGACGGTGTGGATTCGCACGTCGACCAGCGTGGCTCGCATCGAGTTTCGACCGCTGACGCTTGCCGAAAAAGCGGCTCACTTCGAAGAGATGGTCGACGAGCGGCACGTGCGACACGGGTTCGTGACCGGCTGCGTGTTGCGTACGCCCGGCGACCTTGCTTCGAGCCAGACCCGCGATGATGACAACGACGGCTTGTGGACCGCAATGTATCTGGCCGCCCAGTGTTACCGTTACGCGGCAACCGGCGAAACCGATGCCCGCGCCAAGGCCGAGCGCTCGCTCGCAGCCCTCATGCGACTGGAGACGATCGACCCGATTGACGGATTCTTTGCCCGCTCGTATCGCACGCTCGATGAGGCGCCGTTCGGCGATCCGGAAGGCGAATGGCACCGGCTCGCCGACGGAAAAACCGAATGGAAGGGCGACACCAGCTCGGACGAACAGGTCGGTCATTATTACGCGTACTCGGTTTACTACGATCTGGTAGCGACCGACGCCGAGAAAGAGCGCTTGCGCGAGCACGTGGCGAAGCTTACCGACTACCTGCTCGACCACGGCGACGAATTGCTCGACGTCGACGGTCGGCCAACGCGCTGGGGTCGCTATAGCCCGGAGTACTACGCCACTCCCGAAGGCGCCTACGAAAAACCGCTTCGCTGCGTGGAGTTCTTGTCGTATCTGAAGACGGCCTCTCACATGACGGGCGACGACAAGTACGAAGCAGCGTATCAGCAGCGCGTCCGCCGCGGCGACGCCGAGGCCACGCGTTACTATCGCCGCTGGGCCACGCCGGAATATGAAATCAATTACTCCGACGACGAGTTGTACTTCCTGGCCATCGATCCACTGCTGAAGTATGAACGCGATCCGCGACTCCGCGAAGCGTATCTCGACAGCTTGCGGTTCACCTGGAGCCAGGTCGAGCGCGAGCACAATCCGCTCTGGAACTACATTGCCCTGGCTCGCACCGGCGATCCACTCAGCGACGCGCTTCGCAACGATTCGCGGCGGACTCTCGAACGCGTGCCTTGGGACTTGCGCGATTGGCGCGCGGAGAACAGTCAGCGGCAGGACGTGTCGTTCCGTCCGGAGCTCGACCGCGCCGGCCGACGCGAGCTGGTGCTGCACTTGCCGCCCGACGAGCGCGGAGTCCACAAACACAACTCCAGCCCGTTCTTCGCCGACGAGGGCGGCAACGGCGGCAATGAAGAAGCACCGACGCTTTGGCTCCTGCCGTATTGGCTGGGACGCTATCATCACTTTGGTGTAGAATAAGAGGCGAGCCGCGGCTCGCGCCCGCTCGATCAGGCCCGAGTGACGGGCCACGTCCATTGCTCGCATGCCCGCGCCGCATCACTGGGCTTACGGCGCTCGCTCGATGAATCGCTCGAAATTGCGGCGGCAGATCACCTGGGAAGCCGCCCGGTTGATGTATAACCGGCAGGAGTCGGAGTATTACCGCGCCAAAATGAAGGCAGCGCGGTTGATCGGCCAGGGCTGGGTCCGGCCGGCGGACTTGCCGTCGAACGCGGAAATCCGCGACGAGATTCAATCGCTCGCCCGGCTCTACGAAGGCGCCAGCCGCGTCGACAACTTGCGCGAGATGCGGCTCGCGGCGCTCGCCATGATGCAGCGGCTCGGGCCCTTCCGGCCGCGGCTGATCGGCAGCACCCTCACCGGCCATATCCGCGAAGGCTCCGACATCGACCTGCACCTGTTCTCCGACACGACCGAGGCGATTACGCACGTGCTCGACCATCATGGCCTCGCGTACAACGTCGAAAAGAAGCAGGTCCGCAAGCATGGCGAAGAGCGAATCTTCACGCACATCCATCTCACCGACCGCTATCCGTTCGAGCTGACCGTCTATCCCGCCGACAAGGCCCACTTCGTGTTTAAGAGTTCGATCACCGGCAAGGCGATCGAGCGGGCGAGCATCGCGGAGCTCGAACAATTCCTGGCCCGAGAATATCCCGATCTCGACGTGACGGCGGCGCTCGCCGATAGCGCGGCGCAAGTCGACCGCTTTCAGCTCTATGAATCGCTGCTCCTGCCGCTGGAAAACGTCAAGCAGCCGCTCAAGTATCACCCGGAAGGCGACGCGCTCTATCACAGCCTGCAAGTGTTTGATCTCGCGCGGAACGAGCTGGCGTACGACGAGGACTTTCTCCTCGCCGCGCTATTGCATGACGTGGGCAAGGCGATCGACCCGGACGACCACGTGGGCGCGGCGCTCGAGGCCCTCGACGGCTTTGTCAGCGAGCGGACGGCCTGGCTCATCGAGCATCACATGCTGAGCCACAAGATCGTCGACGGCTCGCTCGGCGCCCGCGCCCGCCGGCGACTACAGGAATCGGAACATTACGACGAACTGGTGCTCTTGGGCGAATGCGATCGCGCCGGGCGAGTGCCGGGCGTCGAAGCGCCCGAACTGGACGAGGCACTCGACTATTTGCGCGAATTGGAGACGCTGTTCGGATAGGATTCCGAGTTTTAAGAGTTTCGCTAAGTGATAAAACGCAATCGAGGTTCAAATATGCGAACCATCAGTCTCAAAGCGCATTTTGACGGCACCGCGATTCAACTTGACGAGCCGTACAATCTTCCTCGGGACGCGCAGCTGTTGATTACAATTCTAACACCGCCGTCACTCACCTGGTGGACGGAGCTTTGTGCCGAAGGCTTGTTGAGAGCGTATGGCGACTGGGAGCCCGAATACTCTATTGACGACGTGCTGCCATGAAAGATGGCGACGTATTGCTCGCCGCAGCAGCGGGGCAGTCAAATTTGACCACTCGATTGCCAACAATCACTTGGGCGGCTCGAGCTTGTCTGCAAGTGAAGTCACCGTCGCGCTTTGAACCGTGTCGGCTTCTGGATGGAAGTGGTTCGCGACCGTCGTCTTATGGGCCTGCTTCTCCGCGCGACCGGCCGGCGTCGCCCCGTGCCCCACCTTGAGCGTGCGGTGCGGCACGCGGACGATGGCATGCTGGCCGTGAGTTGCTTTCGCGTTGACGACGGTCGCAGCGCCGGGCGTGCTCCAGCGAATGCTGGCCTTGGTGTCGGTCGATTGCAATTCGAGCGAGCACCAAGCGCTTTCGTCCACCGGCATTTCGCCGGTCATTTGATTTTCTTCGCTCAAGCTTCCCGCATTTTCCGACTGAGATCGGAAGAGCCCGTGGATCTCGGCCACACATTCGGCCCGGACCCAGGCCAGATCGTCGTCCGATCGAACCAGGTCGTCGACCGCCAACTGGCCGCTAACGACGAGTGAGCGGAGTTCGTCGAAGGTCACGGGACCCCGCTGTTCCCCTTCGATTTTCAGAAACCACTCGGTGAGCATGATGGAGTCCCTCATCCGCCCGAACAATGCGTTGATACCGCATAGCCTAACCCGCCTATTCAGCTGCTTCCATCCTTTTTCGCTCGTTCCGTTTTGATCAACTTCCACTCGCCCGACGTTTTCGGGCCGCAGATCCGTGAAGCAAGCAGCGTGCCTGAAATTTGCGGCGCGAGATGGCGAATTCTCGCCAGACCGTTTCGCGGCAAGATTTGCCTGAATTCTGCGGATTCAATCGGCGTGCATGCGTTCGCCAAGAGCGAGCACGCTGCACGCACGCGTCCCAAACTGAGAGGCGCGGACCGAATTGAGACGACGCGCGACGCGACGGAGTTCAACCAGACAACTCTTCGAGCGCCAGCAGCCGGCGCTTCATCGACAGCCCTTGCGGCGCCGAAAAGCCGCCGAGCAGTCCGCCAGCCGCGAGCACGCGATGGCACGGCACGACGAGCGGATAGCGATTGCGGGCCATCACCTGGCCGACGGCGCGGGCCGCACCGGGTGAACCTCCCGTCCGGGCCAGCTCTCCATACGTGCGCGATTCGCCGCGCGGAATCCGCCGGCAGGCGCGCACGATCTGGCGGCCAAAATCCGTGAGGTGCCGCTCATCGACCGCGACGTCGCGAAAGTCGACCGCCTCGCCGGCCGCGTAGGCCTTGAGCCGCTCGGCGACGTCGGCGACCCAGGCCGGCGCGTCTGCAATCTCGATGAAGTCGACCAGCTCGCTCGTGCGCCCCGCGCGCACGTGGCGTCGCAGGGAGTCTTGCGCGTTTCGTTTCGAATTGTGGCCGAAGACGATGCCAACGAGCACGTCATCGGCGTAGGCCACCGCCATCCATTCCAGGTCTGTGTTGAACGCGACGGCCGCCGCCTCGGAGTTCGAGCGGGTGTGTGTCCGCCTCGACGACGGTCGTTTTGCGGTAGACAGTAGCTTTTCAGCAGTGAGCGGCATCGTTTCCTCCTGGCCTCGGCCTCGGTAGTATTCGCGGAAAGTGTCGGCGTCGGAACGCCCATTTCCAGGCGGCCGGAACTGAGTCTTTGACATCTGGAAAGTTGACATTCTATACTGAAAGTGGGCGGTGACGAGGCGCTGGGATTCGGTTGGCAAGCTGGGCAAAATATTGCCGCATGCTGCCTGGCCCGCGGGAGAGAACCTCTTCTTGCAGGGCCGGCGCGAAAACTTGTCGCCTGGGCGATTGCAACCGGAAAGGACAACATGAATCCCTACAGCTCGCTGGCTGACGACTACTACGTCAACATGAACCTGAGCACCGAGATGGAACTCTCGGGCAGCCGCGAGACGATCCTGCACTACTTCGAGCAGATGCAGCGGAAGCATCCGCAGATGCGGAATTTCTACGCCCGCGAGAAGGGCGACTTCGTGCTCGAAGAGGACAAAGACCGCGGCAGCTACCGCTGGTGCTCGATCGAGTCGCGGCGGCTTTGCTCCGGCTACGTCAATCCACCCACGATCGAAGAAGCGCTCAGCCAGCATCGACACGCCCTGGAGCTGGCGCCCTACGGCCTCTCGGTGAGCACGCTCGACTGCGAAGCGCTGGACCTGTTGATCGGCTTCGACTTCTCGTATCGCGGCAACCAGAACGAGCTGATCGCGGAAGCCCTCGGCGTCTGCCCGGCTTTTGAAAAACTCTCGACGATGCCCGGCGCGACCTTCATTGGCAACGAGCCGGCCCTGACCTTGGCGCTCGACCCCGAATGCCGCATTCAATGTCGCGTGAACGTCGAGACACGGACCAACGCCTATCAAATCCGCACGCAGGATTTTCAAGAAGAACAGGTCAGCGTCTACGTGACCGCCCGCCAATACGGCAGCCTCAATCCGGACACGACGTACGTGGCCGCGATCGAACGGCTGGCACGGCTCGCGCAAGAAGTGGTGGACGGCTACGTAGCCTCCAGCGTGCTCGAGCCACTCGCCCGGGCGATCTCGCTGGACTGACGCAGCTCCCTAGCCTATTCTCGACCGCGCAGCACCATCACAAATACGTTCGCGGCATTCCAGAGGGAGTCGCGGACTTCAGGCGACAATTCTTGCCATGCCTGGCTAATCGCCGCATTGGCAGAGCCGTCATAAATCAGTGCTACTGCGTATTCGTACGCCCAAGGTGGCCGGGCATCATGAATTGGCGATAGCCCCAAATAAAAATACGCTTCGTATACTGACTTCACCAGTTCCTGTCGAGCAGTCTGCAGACTTTCGATAAAGAGATACTTTGCTTCAAATAGGATCGGAAATGGCCTGAGCAGGCAGAGATCGGGGTGCTTCGTTGAGAGTGGACGAGACGAATTGAACCAGCTCTCGACGACGCTCTTGGCACTTCCGCCGATCGACTTACGAAACGGGTGGCGGAGAGGATAGGCGGTGCGAAACGTTGCATGTGCAAAGCCGCGCTTGCGATCGATTGTATTCTCGGAAATAAGAGATTCCGCGGCCAGTTCGCTGGTCAGCCCAAGCTGCTTTGTGAGGAATTCGTGAATCGATGGCGAAACCCATCGACTGACGAAAGCACCCTCGCGAAACAACACTTTAGCATTGGATCGACAGACGAGTCTTGCTTCCTCGTCTACTGCAGCTTGTACGTTCGCCATACTTGGCAATGACGCAATCAGATGAGCCTGCAAGGCCTCAAGGAATCTACGCGTAACCGAATTTCGAAATTGAGGCTCGACCACGTGGCAATTGTCCCTCCACAGAATTGAGCCCAAATCGAGCGAGAACTCCCCAATCAGCCGCTCCACGCTCTCGATCAGCCAAACGCCGGATTCGGGCTTGCGGCTGCAGTCGTCTACGCCGAGCCATTCGGCGTGTCAAACGGCCCATATTCTAAGCGCGGCTGGACATTCAGGGCAATAAGTTTGACTTTTGACCCCAAAAGTTCGATAATTAGATCGGCGAGGAATGACCTTACGTACCCACATCGAGCA
>JBFWSG010000038.1:0-34140 GCA_050248495.1 Pirellulales bacterium
CCAATCCAGCAATACCCGTTCTCGCAGATCAATCGAATAAGCTCGCATCACGGACCCTCCTGGATCCGCTCAGAATAATCTATCCGAACCAGCTAGCAGAACAGCAATCGGAAAGGCGCTCTAGAAGCAATCTGCAGACTGTTTTGCGCGCCCAGACGCAAAGTGGCAAAGAGCGCAAAGTTCAGAAGAGAATTTAGCGTTCTGCTTTCTTGGCGCTCTTTGCTCCTTTGCGTCTTTGCGCGCTATGCAATGAGCGGATGTTTTCAATCTCCCGCCGTGTTGCTCACAAAGGCGATTCTTTTGCTGTCCGGCGACCAGCTGGGCACGTTGATCGTACCCTGGCCGCCGTAGACGTAGGCGATCACTTTTGCCGGGCCGCCCGGGTAGGGCATCAGCCGCAGATAGCACTGCTTGTAGAAGGGATGCTCTTCGGGCTGAATCTCCTGGCCGTACGAGATGAATACGACCCGCTTGCCGTTTGGCGAGATGTGCGGGAACCAGTTGTTAAACTCGTCGTCGGTGACTTGTTCGTGCTCGTAGCCTCCGGGCGGCATCCGCCAGATTTGCATCAGCCCGACGTCCGCCGAATTAGAATCATGCGTCGAGTTGAAATAGATGTGACTGCCGTCGGGTGAATACTCGGGGCCATCTTCGAGGCCTGCGAAAGTTGTCAGCCTCTGTTCCTTGCCGCTGCCGTCGGAGGCGATCGAGTAGATGTCGAAGTTGCCGTCGCGTCCGCCCGTGAACACGAGTCGCTTGCCATCTGGCGACCAGCCGTGCAGGTACGACGGCCCGGTGGGTGTGATCTCCTGCGGCACTCCGCCGCCGACCGGCACGGTGTAGACGATCGAATTGCTCTCGGCGTCGCGGCGATGGCTGATGCCGAGCATCTGGCCGTCGAACGACAGCACATGGTCGTTGTTGTTCTCGTCGGCGAAGTCGGTGTCGATCTCGGTCGGCGTGCGCGTGGCGAGGTCGAAACGGTAGAGCTTGCCGTTGCGGTTGTAAATCAGAGCTTTGCCGTCGGGCGTCCAGTTCGGCGCCTGGAGCGAATCGTTTGTGCGATAGACGATCGTCCGCACGCCGGTGTCGACATCCATGATCTCGAGGTTGCTGCCGATGAAGTCCCGGTAGGGCACAAAATCGTCCGGCGCCGGCACGGTGAAACGCACGTTGTCGAACTCGGCCGTGATCACTTCGTCCGCATCGTGCGAGCAAGCGAAGACACCGACGTAGACTTCGTCGCCCAAGTCGACTTCCACGTCACGCGGCGCGGAGAGAGGTTCGCCGTCCCAGGCCACGCGCATGGAATACTTGTTGCCTTTCCGCGACAGCTGCACGACTTTCGCGCCGGCGATCGGCGCCATCGTTTGCGTCGTCACGTCGCCCGCAGCGCGCCGCACCTGGAGCGAGGTCAGCCCATCGGCGTGCAGCGCGATATCGACATAGGGCGAATCGGCGTCGAGAGACTGGCGGACGATGACGCCGATCTTACGGTGGGGCACTTTGCCGGCGCCCACGAACCGGCACCGCGCGTCGATCTGAAAATCGCCCTGCATTTTCATCCAGGCGAAATAGAACTCATCCGCGTTGGCCCACATGTTCGTGCCGGCCGCGGTGAGCGTGTACGTTCCGCTGTCCGCGTTGAATGTTGCCGAGCCTCGATTTTTCACGGCCCCAACATCGCCGTGATCGGTGAATCGTCCTAGCGGCCGTTCGGCAAAGGCGGCGGCGGGTGTCATGACAAGTGTGGCCATGAAAAGGAGCGCTCCGCATTCGAGACGAAGAGTGTGACCCATTGGAATAGAATTCCCCCCCGTTGAATCAGTTTTTTGAAAAGCCGCCGTCCGCGCCGCGGCCGACGCCCTAGTCGGCACCAATGAGCCCCTGCTTTGAGACGAGTCCCCCGACCGCAGTGGCGATTCCCTACGCCGTTCGATATCATGAGAAGAGGGCCGCCCGCCAGGACGCTTCTACGCACGCGGGTGAAAATGGTTTACCACGGTTGATTCTCGTTTCCGCCTCGTTCGCTCTGTCAGAAATCGGAGTCTAACATGCGTCAAGCAGCCTGGCTCAAAGTCGGACTGGCGTTCGCCGCATTTGGACAATTTAGTTTCGATGCTGCGATGGCCGCCGATGCCGATTCGCAATTGCCGGTGATCGTGAACGAGGACTTCGAGCGGGGTGCGGGCCGTTGGCAGACGACCGATCCCGACCCGGCGGATTCTGTTTGGGAAGTGGTCGAAGCGGCGACCGAACAGGGGCAGACGGGAAATCACGCCTTTCGCGTCAAAGGCATCAGCAAGTATGAGCCGCCGTTCCGCAGTCCGCACAGCATCGCCTGGCTGAAAGACGCCAAGCTCGGCGACTTCGAGATCACGGCCCGCGTGCAGAATACGAACCCGAGCGGCGGCGACCATCGCGATCTGTGTATCTTCTGGGGCCGCCAGAGCCCGTCGGAGTTCTACTACGTTCACTTGGGCGCGAAAGCGGACCCGCACGCCTGCCAAATCTTTATCGTCAACAACGACAAGCGGACGATGATCACGCGCGACCAGGCGAAGGGCACGCCCTGGACTGACGGCTGGCACAAGATCAAGGTGACGCGCGACGCTAGCGACGGCACAATGAAAGTCTATTTCGATGACATGTCGAAGCCTCAGATGACGGCCAAGGACACCACGTTTGGGGCCGGCGAGATCGGCATCGGCACGTTTGACGACAGCGGCAATTTCGACGACATCGTAGTCCGCGGCGAACAAGTGGCCAGGTGAAACCGTAGTGACCCCGTGGCGTTGCGCTTTGCGGACTAGAATCGGATTGTTTTCGGGGGAGAATCAGAATGACGGTGAATCGACGGGATTTCTTGGGGGCTTCGGCCGCAGCAGCGATCGGCCTTTCACTCTCCAGCCGCGCGTTTGCCCAGGACGCGGCCGACATCCGCCTGGCACAGATCGGCTTCCACGGCCAGGGTGCCGGCCACATCCAGCACAATCACAAGAATCTCGTCGCGCTCTGCGACGTCGATCTGGAAGTGCTCCACGGCATGGCCGATCGGCTCAAGGAGAAGCACGGCTACAAGCTCGACACCTACACCGACTTCCGCAAGCTGCTGGAGCGGAAAGACATCGACGCGGTGTCGATCGCCACGCCGAATCACTTGCACGCGTTGATCGCCGTGTCGGCGGCCCAAGCCGGCAAGCATGTGTACGTTGAGAAGCCGGCTTCGCACGATATCTGGGAAGGCCGGCAGATGATCCAGGCCGCCCGGCAGAACAACCGCATCATGCAATGCGGCACCCAATCGCGCTCGAGCCAGAGCCTGAAGGATGCAGTCGCCTTCGTCCGCAGTGGCGAGCTCGGCAAAATCAAATACGCAATCGGCACCTGCTACAAGCCGCGGCCCAGCATCGGCAAGCTCGACAAGCCGCTCGATATCCCGAGCACGGTCGACTACGACCTGTGGTGCGGTCCCGCCGCCAAGGAGCCGCTTTATCGCAAGCAACTCCACTACGATTGGCACTGGGTGTTCAACACCGGCAACGGTGACATGGGCAACCAGGGCATCCACCAAATGGACATCGCCCGCTGGTTCCTCGGCGAGAATGAACTCGCACCGCGGGCAATTAGCATTGGCGGCCGGCTCGGTTACGAAGACGCCGGCAACACGCCCAACACGCAGATCGTATATCTCGACTACGCGGCCGCCCCGTTGATCTTCGAAACCCGCGGCCTGCCGCGCTCGAAAGAAGCTCAAAAGCAATGGGGCGAAAGCATGGACCGCTTCCGCGGCTCGCGGATCGGCGTGATCGTCCAGTGCGAGCGGGGCTTCGTGCTGGTGCCCAGCTATACGGATGCCTTTGCCTATGACGGTGCGGGGCAGGAAATCAAGCATTGGAGCGTGCCGGACGATTCGCTCGGCAACCACATCCGGAATTTCCTGGGCGCGGTGGCGGCGCAGGATGCTTCGCGCCTCAACGCCGACATCCAGGAAGGGCACCTCTCGAGCGCGCTGTGCCACCTCGGCGGCATCTCGCACCAGCTCGGAAAGCCGGCCCGGGCCGGCGAGATCTCCGATCAACTCAAAGGCAACGAGCTCTTGAGCGCATCGTTTGATCGCATGGCCAGCCACCTGCGGGCGAACGACGTCGAAATTGATGACGAGGCAGCGCTCGCGATCGGCCCGTGGCTGGAGCTCGATCCAAAGACGGAGCAATTCACCGGCAGCAACTCGGACGCCGCGACCGCGCTCCGCGCTCGCGAAAAGCAACGCGAGCACTTCGCCGTGCCGGATCTTGAGCGCAACACGGTGGCGAAGGCCAGTTAGTTGCACGCTTCGGGACTTGCCGCTCGGCCCATCGTCGACTGCGTGCTATAATAGTTCGGGCAGCCTGCGGAAGGCGAAGCCTTGCGAGTCGACCATGCCCACGATCGACGACATCGGCCCGTATAAGTTATTCTTCTATTCGGCCGAGGGGAGCGAGCCACCTCACGTCCACATTCGGCGAGATCGATCGACTGCGAAGTTCTGGCTCAATCCGGTGCGATTGGCGCGATCCCGCGGATTTGGCGATCACGAGTTGTGAATAGTGCACTAGCTGGTAGAAGAACATCGAGAACGAATTCTTGAGGCCTGGAATGAGCACTTTGGTCACTGAGCGCGATGTGTTTGCCAAGTCTATCAGTTTTAGCGACGATTCGCTGATTGTGACGTTGGACGATGGGCGAACGATTTCAGCACTGATTGCATGGTATCCCCGGCTCATGCACGGAACGATGTTCGAACGGGAGAAGTTCGAATTGATTGGCGATGGCGAAGGCATTCATTGGCCGGCACTCGATGAGGATGTCAGCGTCGAGGGCCTGCTGGCCGGAAGGCGATCCGCCGAAAGCGACGCATCACTGATCAAATGGCTGGAGCAACGCCGATAACGCGGCGTTAAGAAGAAAACGGCGCCGGGGCACTCGTGATTCATCTCGCCGTAGCTTAATTTCTCGACGATGTAAATCGCGGCATCAAATGCTCGGCGTCGATGGATCGCCGATGTCAATCCGCGGAACCTATCCGGCGCCTTCACTTCTTCGGGAGGGCCCGCAGTGCGCCGACCGAGATCCCGCCGTCGACCAGTAGTGTCTGGCCTGTGATGTACTTCCCCGCGTCCGATGCGAACAACAACAGCGCGCCTTCGAGGTCGCTCATTTCGCCCGGGCGGCCGAGGGGGATGCGTTCGACGAGGTATTCGACCCAGCCCGGGTCTTCATAGAGTGCGCGGTTCTGGAAAGTCTTGAACCAGCCCGGCGCGAGGCAATTGACCGTGATGCCGTGCGGACCCCAGTCGTGGGCAAGGCTCATGGTCATCTGCTTGATGCCGCCGCGGCTGGCGCCGTACGGTGCAAGTCCCGCGTAACCGGCGACGCAGGTCACCGAGCCGATGTTGATGATCCGTCCGTAGCGGCGCGGGATCATCTGACACGCGGCCGCTTGCGCCACGAAGAACGCGCCGCGAAGATTCGTGTTGACGATTTCGTTCCAATCGTCCCAGCTGACCTCGACCGCGGGTTTTCGGATATTGCAGCCGGCGTTGTTCACCAGGATATCGACGCGAGCGAACTCGGCGATCGCCTCGGCCATCGCCTGCTGAATGCTTTCATGCTTGCGGACGTCGAGCGCGACGCAGGCCACCTTGCGACCGAGCCCGCGCAACTCCTCCGCCAGCGGCTCGAGCGATTCGCGCGTGCGGCTGGTGATCACGAGGTTGGCCCCGGCCCGCGCGAGCGCACGCGCAAAACTTTCGCCCAGTCCGCGGCTGGCCCCGGTGACCATCGCCACGCGATCTGTGAGATCGAATGGTTCGCGCATCAAAGTACCTCAATCTGCAGCGGTGGGACGCAAGACGACTTTCAGTAACCCCCGCTCGCGGGCGTACAGGCGATCGAACCACTCTGGGCCTGCTGCGAGCGGGGCGATCGCCGAGATGAACGGTTCCACGCGCAACGCCCCGCTGGCGATCAGTTCGATCGCGCGAGGATACTCACCGGCCGAGGCCATGGTGCCGACCAGCGAGAGTTCACGCGTGACGACCGTTTGCAGCGGCAGGGGAACTTCCGGCGACAGGTTGCCAACGAGACAAATCTGGCCGCCGCGGCGGACCGAGTTGATCGCCACCGCCAAGGGCTTCGCGGCGCCAACAACCTCCAGCGACACGTCGGCCCCACGACCCGCCGTGAGCGCCAGCACGGCCTCAACGGGATCGGCCTGCGCCGAGTTCACTGTCGCGGTCGCACCCAGTTTCTTTGCCAGCGCCAGTCGATCGTCATCGAGGTCTACTGCAATCACCTGGTCGCAACCGGCAATCTTGAGCGCCTGGACCACAAACAGCCCGATCATGCCCGCCCCGACGACCACCGCGCTATCGCCCAAGTCGATCTGCAGTCGACCCACGGCGTGCAGTGCAACGGATACCGGTTCCACGAGGGCCGCGTGTTCAAACGGCATGTCGGGCGGAATCGGGAAGATTGCGTTTTGTGGCACGACGACAAATTCCGCAAAAGCGCCCTGCTGGCGAAACTCGTTGCAGGACACGCCCAGCACGCGCCGGACGGCGCACATATTCGTCTTGCCATTGCGGCAGAGCTCGCATTTGCCGCACGACAGGAGCGAATCGAGCGCGACGTGTTCGCCCGGCCGCGTGCGGGTAACGCTCGCGCCGATCTCTTCGACGACGCCCGCCGTCTCGTGGCCCATCACCAAGGGTGGAATCCGCCGGCCGGTCGAACCGTCGAAGCCATGCACGTCGCTGCCGCAGATGCCGCAGGCGCGGACGCGCACGAGCACGTCCTCCGGCCCGACTTCTGGGCGTTCGAGCTCTGTCAGCTCTAGTTTGCGGTATTCGGTGAGTACGAGGGCTTGCATCGTCGGGGGCCGGCGAGCCGTTGGCTCGCGGCGATTACTGTCGGTGTTAGAAGCCTTTGCCTTTTGTCGTTAAGGGAATTCTCAGCACGTACATGTCGGCCGTGATGAACAGTGTTTTGCCATCTTCGCCGAAGGCCACGTTCGAGGTTGCCTGACCGGTTTTGAGCGTGCCGAGGTGCTTTCCCTCGGGCGAGAGCACGAGTACGCCGCCGGGGCCGGTGGCGAACAGGTTGCCATGCTCGTCGAGTTCCATCCCATCGTGACCGCCTTGTTGGGGCTTAGCCAACTCGGTGCAATCGAAGAACACCTTGCCGGCTCCGAGCGTGCCGTCCTCCAGCACCGGAAAGGCCATGATGATCGGCCGCGGTCCGTGGGAGTTCGCCACATAGAGCGTCTTTTCATCGGGCGAGAACGCGATGCCATTGGGCCGTTCCAACTCCTTGGTGAGGAGCGTCACCGCGCCGTCGGGCGTTACGCGGTAAACGCCCTGGAAATCCAGCTCTTTGGCCGGGTCGTCCATATTCCCTTCGAGGCCGTACGGCGGATCGGTGAAATAAATCGCTCCGCTCGAATGGAGCGCCGCGTCGTTCGGGCTGTTGAGCCGCTTGCCGTCGAATCGATCGGCGACGGTCACGAATTTCGGCGCCGGGTGGTCGAGCGGTGAATCCATCCGGGCGATCCGGCGATCGCCATGCTGGCAGAGGATCAGTCGGCCTTGCTGGTCGAGTATCGTGCTGTTGGCGCCGATCTCGCCGCCGCGCGGCGTCGAGCCCGTGTAGCCGGACGGATACAGATATTCCTGCTTGCCGTGCTGGGAATCCCAGCGGTAGATCTTGTTCGGCGGGATGTCGGAAAAAATCAGAAACCCGCCGTCGGCCGGAATCCACAGCGGTCCTTCACTCCAATCGAACCCGTCGGCGATGATCTCCATCTTCGCGCCGGGCGGCACGAGCGCGTCGAACGCCGGGTCGAGCCGTTCGATCTCGCCGATCGTGGGCAGCTCGTCGGCTGCAGTGCTGCTGGCGATGCCGAGCGCAACTAAAGCGAACCATGCCAGTTGGCGTAAACGCCAAACATCGCCGCGGATTAACTTGTTCATGCGCCTGTCACTCCTCGTCGATTTCGACCGTAGGCAACGCGGTAGCGGCCTGTATAATACAGCCTCCTTGTGGCGGATTCTACGTGCGGCCGGCTGCGTATTTCGGGCCCGCCGCGCCCCCTTGTCGCTCGCTCCTCGAACGTCGTATGTCGCACGGGCCGATTGTCTACCCGCCGTTGCCGGACGACCTGCAGCAGGGACTCAGTTGGCGTTCGATCAAGTATTTTGGCGCGGGGGCTGTCGTCGCCTCGGTCACGATCGCATCGGGCGAATCGCTGTTTGCGGCGCGGTGCGGGGCGCTGTTCGGCTACACTTTTCTGTGGTGCTTCGCCGCCGCGCTCGTGATGAAGGGCGTGCAAGTCTATTCGGCTGGGCGCTACATGGTGCTCACGGGCGAACATCCGATGACCCATTGGGCCTATCTGCCGGGACCGCGGAACTGGGTGCCGATCACGATTGCCTTGCTGAGCCTCGTTTGCTTTCCCTTCTGGCAAGCCGGGCTGCCGCTGATGCTCGGCAACATCCTTAATTGGGTATTTCACATCCCGGACGACAGCCCCAGCTTCTGGCTTTATGCGCGCGGTTGGGCCACGCTGACGATCTTGGTATCGGTGGCGCTAGTGCTGCTCGAGAGTTATGCGTTTTTGGAAAAGGCACAGACGGTGATCGTCGCGCTGCTGTTAGGAAGCATGTTGGCGGCGGTGTTTGCTGCGCGGCCCGATTGGATGGCGGTGTTCACGGGTCTCGTGACGCCGGCCGTCCCGCGCTACGAAGATTGGATGTTTGCCGCCGATCCGGCGATCGCCAAACGACCGCCCTGGGTCGAAATCGTGACCTGCGTCGGCGCTGTCGGCGGCGGCACGTACGACTACCTCGGCTATATTGGATTGTTCCGCGAGAAGGGCTGGGGCGCGATCGGCCTGCGTCACGGCAAGTATAAAATCGATACGCAAGTGCCCTCGATGCCGCTGGCTATCGACACGGGCGCGGAAAATGTGCTTCGCGGCCGCCGCTGGCTGTTGCCCTCGCAAGTGGACATCGTGATCTGCTTCGTGAGCGTGTTGTTGTTCAGCGTCTGCTTCGTGATCCTCGGCGCGCGGATCTTGCATCCGGAACAATTGGTGCCGGCCGGAAACAATCTCTTCAACTATCAGGCCAACTTCCTCACGCGACTACACCCATCGCTGCTTTATCTGTATCAACTCGGTATCTTTTGCGCTTTCTTCGGCACGATCTACGGCGCGTACGAAGTCTATTTCCGCACCACGTTCGAATGCCTAATGCCGGTCAGCGCCTGGTTCCGCGGGCTCACCATCGAGCGCTTCCGACGCGGCATCGTGTTGTACTGCGCCGTGCTGGGATTGATATTCCTGTGGACTCTCGAGAATCCGATCGACATTGTCACGCCGGCCGCGCTGATCGGCGGTGTGTTCACGTGCGGCCTGTGGTGCCTGGCGATGCTCTGGGCTGACGGACGCTTCTTGCCGAAGCCGCTGCAAATGCCCTGGGTGCTGTGGCTACTGGTCGCGGTGTCGGGGATTGTGCTCACTTTGCTGGGTGCCAAAGGGATTTGGGACTACGCCGCAAGATTCTTCACATAGCTCGTTCTCCAGACCATCAGGATTTCCAGCTTCAGCGGCAAAAACCCGCCGGCCTGCAACCGGTGGAAAACTCCACAAATGGCAGGTACAATCGCCGGTACGGTGGACTGTCGACCTGTCCCGCGTGCTCTCACGCCGGGCTGCGGCGGCGCAACCGACTTCGTGCGCACAATTCAACGGGGGGATTCCTACATGCGTGGCGACGGCAAGGGTTGGCTCGCGGCGTTTTCTTGCTGGCTGATAATTTCGGCGCTGTCGCCGACGGCACGGGCGGAGGTGAAAGTGAGTGATTTTGGCAAGACGGCCGACGGCACGCCCGTCAAGGAATTCACGCTCACCAATGCCTCCGGCACCGTGGTGAAGCTCATCTCCCGCGGGGCTACGCTCCACGAATGGCACATCGCCGACAAAAAGGGCAAGGTCGACGACATCACATTTGGTTTCGACGACGTCGCCGGTTACGAATCGGCTGACAACGGCTACTTCGGCACGATCGCCGGCCGTGTGGCCAATCGCATCGCCAAGGGCAAGTTTTCGCTCGACGGGAAGGACTACACGTTGGCCACCAACGACGGTCCGAACGCGCTGCACGGCGGCGCGAAGCGGAGCCTCGACAAAGTGGTCTGGCAAGGCAAACCGTTCGAGTCGGCCGACGGCGAAGGAGTCGTCTTCACGTACACCAGCCCCGACGGCGAAGAGGGCTACCCGGGCGCGCTGTCCTGCAAGGTGACCTACACGCTGACCGACAAGGACGAGCTCCGCATCGACTACGAGGCCACGACCGACAAGGCGACGCCGATCAATCTCACGAACCACGCCTACTTCAATCTCGCCGGCGCCGGCGCGCCGACGATCAACGACCACGAGCTCAAGCTCGAAGCCGACAAGTACACGCCCGTCGACAGTACCTTGATCCCGACGGGTGAATTGGCGCCAGTCAAAGGCACGCCGTTCGACTTCACCGAGTTCCACAAAATCGGCGAGCGTGTCGACGAGCTCGGCAGCGGAGTGGGAGCCGGCTACGACCACAACTTCGTGCTCAACAATCAAAGCGGCAAGTTGGCGCTGGCGGCCACGCTCCGCGACCCGAACTCGGGCCGAGTGCTTCGCGTATACACCACGGAGCCGGGCATCCAGTTCTATGGCGGCAACTTCCTCAAAGGCCAGACCGGCAAGGCCGGCAAGAAGTATGCCTACCGCAGCGGGCTGTGCCTCGAAACGCAGCACTTCCCCGACTCGATCAATCAGAAGAACTTTCCGCCGGTCGTTCTGCGGCCCGGCGAGACCTACAAGCAGACCTGCATTTACCAGATCACGGCCGAGTAGCGTCTCCGCTTCGCAATTTCTGCACACCTGTTTCATTCCTCAAGATTCAAGAGACCATTCATGAAGTCGTCACGGCGGGATTTTATTAAGCACTCGGCATTGGCCGGAGCGGCCCTTTCGATTCCCACGGTCTGGACCGGTGCGGCACTCGCACAGAAGGGTAAAGGCGGCGACGGCAGGATGAAGCTGGCGGCGATTGGCGTCGGCGGCAGCCGCGGCGCGTATTCGCAAGGGACGTCAATCGCCATGCGGGCCAGCCAGTATGCGAAGATGTCGGCCGTTTGCGACGTCGACGAAGTCCACATGGACGAGTTCGACGCCAAGTTCGACAAGAAGCTCAAGAAGTATCAGGACTATCGCGAGCTGCTGGAAAAGGAGAAGCCGGAAGTCGTCACGATCGGCACGCCGGACCACTGGCATGTGCCGATCGCCATCGCGGCGCTGCGGGCCGGCTGTGAAGTGTACTGCGAAAAGCCGCTTACGCTCACGATCGAAGAGGGCTTTCGGATTCGCGACGTGGTCAAGGAAACCGGCCGCACTTTCCAGGTCGGCACGCAGCAGCGCAGCGAATACGACCTAGTGTTTCTCAAGGCGGTCGCGATCGTGCAGAGCGGCCTGCTGGGGAAGAAGGTGAATGTCGATCTGGCCATCGGCGGCGGCAGCGTGGGCGGGCCGTTCCCAAATGTCGACGTGCCGAGCGGACTCGATTGGGACATGTGGGTTGGGCCGGCGAACAAGGCCGCCTATTCGCCCGAGCGCCGCAAGGAGTTCCGTTGGTACTTCGACTACTCCGGCGGGAAGATGACCGACTGGGGCGCGCACCACATCGACATCGCCCAGTGGGCGCTGGGCCAACAGCACACCGGCCCTGTGAAGATCTCGCTCGCCGGGCCCTACAAGTTCACGCCGCTGGTGCCGGAGCACTTCAATTGGCACGAGTATCTCGCCGGCGAAGCGACGCTTCCCAACGGCTATCATACGCCGACCAAGTTCAACATCCGTCTGGAGTTCGCCAACGGCTCCACGATCACGGTCCACGACAATTATGAGTCGGCCGACGGCAAGACGAAGTTCGACAACGGCATTCTGTTCACCGGCGAGAACGGCCGCATCTTCGTCAATCGCGAGCGGCTCACCGGCAAACCGGTGGAAGACATGACGGCGGCCGAACGGACCACGTTGCTGCAGTCGTTGATTCCGCTCTACAACGGCCGCTGGCCGGGTAACCACATGGGCGATTTCTTCACCTGCATCAAGGAGAAGGCGGAGCCCATTTCCAATGTCGCGTCGCACGTTCGCACGATGACCTCCTGCCACCTGTGCAACATCGCGCTGATGCTCGGCCGCGAGCTGAAGTGGGATCCGGACAAGGAGCAATTCGTCGACGACGAACAGGCGGCGGCGTTCACGTCCCGCCATCGCCGCGACGCATACTCGCTCGCCGCGACGACGTAGCCGGAACGCGCGAGATGCCGCTAGCGGCTCAACGCACGCGAAAACGCGAGGTCCGACACGAGCAAATGAGTTCAGGGGCAGACCAAGGAGGAGCCGATGCCTCGGTTCATGCAGCTTGGGATGTTTCTCGTCAGGTGTGTTCTCCTCGCGGCCCCGGTGGCCGCATTCGGCGCGGACCCCGCGCCGCAGCCACCAGTTTCCATCTCGTCGTTGGGCCGGGTTGTCGATCCGGCCGGCAAACCAGTTGCCGGTGCCCGCGTCGTGCTGCGCGAGTGGAGCGGTATCCGCTACAGCGAAGACGTCTACAGCACTAAATCTGATGTCCTAGCGGAAACGACGTCGGATGCTGACGGTAACTTTCGCTTCGACCACGTGCAGGCGCCGCCCTTTGTTCGACACGAGCAATACGCCGCGCCATGGGACGTGGTAGCCTTTGCGAAGGGCTATGGCCCCGCTTGGCGCCATCTGGCGAAGCGCGAGGACACGACTCCACTCGAATTGCAGCTCCATGCGGGGCGGCAAATCACCGGTCGACTCGTAGACGAATCAGGTCTAGGCATCACCGATTGCCGCGTGCAAGTGGTCGGTCTTTCCGAGCCGACGGCCACTACGAATTACGACTACTCCGAGCCCAGTGGGCTCGAGGGTTGGCGGTCCAAAGTGATGCCGTCCGTGGTCACCGATCGGGAAGGTGCGTTCGCGCTGGAGGATATGTCCCGCGAGCTATTGGTGACGCTTTCCGCGGAACATCCACGATTCGAGCGCGGTGTGTTCGAGATTCTACCGGACGAAAAGTTTCTGCCGGCCGGATTTCCACCGGCCGCCTCTCGCCGTCGCGGCGGTCCGCAGCCTCCGCCTGCCTACGCGTCTGGCGCCACGCACAAGCTCAAGCCAGGCGGTCAAATCCGCGGCACGGTAGTTTACGACGACTCCAGTAAGCCTGCTGCCGGAGCAAAAGTGTCGCTGGTGTGGAAGAACATGGGGCACTTCACGCAGGCGGATGGTGCCGGAAAATTCAAATTCGACAGCATGCCGCTCGCGACATTTGACCTCAGCAGCTTGCCGGAGGATCGAGAGTACTTGGGCGAGCGCTCCCGCATCGAGTTTTCGCCAGACAACCGAGAACAAGCGGTGGTCATCAAGCATTCGCGCGGCGAACACATCCGCGGCCGCGTCGTCGATGCCGACACCGGCGCGGGCGTTCCCGGTGTCGCGGTGGCGTATGTTCCCGCGAATCCAGTTAAAGATTCGAACTGGTCGCCGGCGCGATCCGTCGAGTCCACCGCGGACGGCTCGTTCGAAATCGTTGTCCCGCTCGGCCCAGGTCAGCTGCGCGTTGGCGGCGGCGTCGAAAGCCATCCGACTCACGACGTCCCCAACTACTGGCGGTGGCGGAGCGGCGAGCACATTGTTCCCGGCAACTCGGCCGCCATCGATGTTGCCGCGGGTGAAGAGGTCGACGCCCTGCTGCAAGTGACGCGCGGTCTCATCGTCCGCGGCCAGGTTGTCGATGCGACAGGCAAGCCCATACCGTTGGTGCGCGTCGAAGCGCTAGATCGTTTCTCCAGTTCGGGAGAGCCCCGGCGAACACACACCGATGAATCCGGCCGCTTCGAGCTGGCTGGATTTCCGCCCCACGAAGAGCGTCGAATCAACATTTCCGATGAGGTGGGCCGGCGCCGCACCGGGGCCGATATCGCGGCAGACCCGGAAGCCGGCCCGACACGCGTCATCGACCTGGGAGCCATTGAGCTGCGCGGCACTGCGGCCGTTTCCGGCACCGTCGTCGCCGGCGGCCAACCACTCGCCGGCGCAAGCGTGCATCTGAGTGTGCACAGCAGGCGCGGCGATGAGATTGTCAGGTCGCGCCAGGATGCCGTTGTTACGACTGATCAGTCAGGCAAGTATTCAATTGACGACGTCACGACCGACGAGGAATTCTCACTTTACGTCGTTTGCCGCGGCTACACCAATCAAGGTACGAAGACGTATCGCCTCTCGGCCGGCGAAACAGTCGAGATTCCCACGGTCGAGTTGAAGAAGCTCTCCGCCGCGGTGGGCGGAATCGTCGTCGATCTCGACGGCAACCCGGTGGCCAACGTGACGATCGTGCCGTGGGAGCGAAACTCTTACGCTAGCGTTCCCTTTGGCCCTTCGGGGCCGCCGCCGCCAACCGGGGCCGACGGCCGCTTTCTGCTTACGGAATTGCCGAACGTGCCGCTCAAATTGATGGCGTATATGAAGCCGCCGGCCGATTCGCGCGAACGGAGAATGCGCTTCCCCGCGACTGTGTTCGCCGAGCCCGGCCAGATGGACATTCGCATCAAGCTCGATCCAAAATTGCAGCGCCCGCTGCCCTGATTGCGCAAGGTGGTTCGCCCATGATTCGAAATGTTGCGGCTGTCGAATGCTTCCTTTCGTCGACTGCTATCCTCGCGCTCTGCGGACTGGCGGCGGCCGACGACATCACGGGTCGCGTCGTGGACACGTCCGGCAAGCCGCTCGCCGGGGCGACCGTCCAGATCAGCACGGCGGCGCCGAAGGTAGGCGTCTCCGTTTACTGTCCTTCCTGCTACGCGGATTGCGGCAAGCACGCGACCACGGACGCCGACGGGAAGTTTGCCATCCAGAATCTCGATCCGTCGCTGACGTTTCGTCTGGTTGCGGTCGTGGAAGGCCATCGCGCGGGAAACTCCGGCCGCATCGATCCTCTTGGCGACAAGGCCAATTTCCAACTCGCGCCGTTACCATCCGATCTCGATCCTAAGCAAGCCGTCCGCGGCCGCATCGTCGACCAGGACGGCAAGCCGGTTATCGGCGCGGTGGTGAGTCCGGTGGGCTGCAAGCAGGGCGACAGGCGTTGGGGCGGCTCAGTTCCTGGTGTCGACGCGCTCTCGATTACGAATCGGAACGGCGAATTCTTAATCACGGCAAGTGCGCCCGCCGACGCGTTCGATCTGGAAGTGAAATCTCCGCGCCACGCGGCTCGGCGATTTGAGCTCGTCGACACTGGATCCGACGTGCATGAGCTCCATGTCGAAATCGGTTCGTTCGTGCGCGGGGTGTTGTTGGCGAAAGGACAGCCGGTGGGCGGTGCACTGTTGGGGCTGGTGCAGACTGACCGCAGCTCCGATACTTTTCTCGGCGAGCAGCAGATTGGCACCCGTCCGGACGGCAGCTTTGAGTTCAGCTATGTTCCCGACGCAAACGACTACTATCTTTACAGCAAGATGTCATCCTCGGCGGCCGACGCCGGCTCGTTGCCGCTGCGACGCGTATCGATCGGCGACGGCAAAGCGAACATCGAATTGGGAGAAATGGAAGTACGGCCGACTCACTCGCTCGCGGGCCGCCTAGAGCTGACGGACGGCAAGCCGATTCCTGGTCCTCTGCAATTACTGGTCGACCGCGATGGGGCTTGGGACGCGCAGACCGCAAAGGTCGAGCCGGATGGCAAGTTCCGCTTCGAAAATGTGCCGGACTCGGAAGCGGTTACGTTTTCGGCACGTGTCCCCAGCTATCGGCTCTCTGCGGACCGCAATTATCATCAAGTGATGAATGACACTTCGCTGGCGATGTTCGTCGAAGGCTCGCGCGACGATTTGGTGCTCTATTTCGAGCCGGTCGACGACGCGAAGAAGTGAACTACCGGTTCGGGCAGGCGGCCTCGTCGCACAGCAACGTGACCTGCGGGTGCAAGTGAAGTAGCGACGCGGGAAACTCGGTCGTCAGTGCGCCGGAGAGCAGCCGCTGCATTGGGCCGCGCTTGGTCAAGCCGTTGGCGACGATGAGAATTTCTTTGGCCTGCAGCAGGTCGGCCATGCCGAGGGTAACTCCAAAGTGCGGCTGATCGGAGGTTTCGGTCAGCATCACGTGTTGCATCGATTCATTCGAGAGCGTCGCCACGTGAGCGTGCGGTTGGAGAGCGTGGGCCGGTTCGTTGAAGCCAAGGTGGCCGTTGATGCCCAGGCCCAAGACGGCGACGTCGATCGGGCCGTTCGCTGCTAGCCAGGCGGCGATGCGGTGACATTCGGCCGGCGCATTTTGCGGCCGGCTGTTGAAGGCCGTGTACCGCTCGGCAGCTCTTAGCGGTTCTATTAATAGTCTGCGCAGCTGCACTTCGCACGTCGCCGGATCGTCCATCGCCAGGCCGCCCCATTCGTCGAGCTTGATGAAGCGGCACCGCGCGACAAGCGCCGGTTCCTGCCGGCCGTGTTCGGCGAGCAGTTCGTAGAGCCGCTGAGGCGTCGAGCCGGCGGCGAGCGAAATGAGCGACTCCGGCTGCTGCCGCAGCCGTTCACAGAGCCAATCCGCGGCGTGGCGGCTCATCGCTTCGTGGTCGGGAAATATGGTCGGTTGAATCATGCGCGATTCCGTTGTTCGTTTGCCACGGCGGCCAGTGTGGCGCCGATGAAGCCAGCGTCGGTGCCCATCTCGGCGTTTAGCAGCGCGACGTCGCGGTGCAACTCGGACCAGATGCTGTTTCGCATCGCCGCTTCGAGCGCCGCCCGGTACTTGCCGCCGGCGAGTCCCAGCCCGCCGCCGATCACCACAGCTTCCGGGTCGAGCACGTTGACGAGCTGGCCGATGGCGGCGCCGAGCGCGGACCCGGCGGATTCGACGATTCCGGCGGCCGCGAGGTCGCCCTCTTCCGCCGCGGCCACGACGTCGAATGCGGTGCCAGTGAAATCGCGTCGGACTGCGGCGAGGCGCGTAGCAAGCGCCGGCCCGGCGGCGAACTGTTCCAGCGGCGGGCCGGCGGCCAACGTGCCATCGTCAGCGGGAATCAAGCCCGCGCTGCTGGCGAACGTGCCCGTGAGGCCCCGCGCGCCGGCGTAGGGCATGCGATCGATTACCAGGCAGCTGCTGATTCCCGTGCCGACCGTAATATATTGGAACGAGCGAAATCGCCGGCCAGCCCCCAGGTGCGCCTCTGCCCGGGCGGCCGCGCGGACATCGGCGTCGATCGTGACGGCGAGCCCCGTCGCGGCCTCTAGATTCTCGCGCACTGCGATGCCGCGCCAGCGGATTGTCGCGTCGCTAAGCACCTGGCCATCGATGCCGACGAGTTCCGCGACTCCCAATCCAATCGCGGCCACAGAATGATTCAGCTCCGCCGCTTGCCGCTCGAGCGACTTTGCCAATTCGACGACGCTCGAGAGCACCGCCTCGCCGCCGCGTTCGGGTCGTGTCGGCTCCAAGCGGCGGGCCAGAACGTTTCCATCGGGAAGTGAAACCAGCCCGGCGGCACACTTCGTGCCGCCCAAATCGACGCCGATCACGGTTTGACGTTTCAACGAATCGCGCGGCTTGGTCATTGCCTGGCTGCCCGAGCGAGGGCCCGAATGTACGCCGCGTTGCAGCCGCAGCAGCCGCCGGCGTACCCGATCCCCTCGCTCCTGGCGATTTTACCGAATTCGCTGAACGAATTCCGCGGAATCTGGATTGATTCGAGGCTGTCGGGAAACTCCGGGAGCCGTGTGAAGGAGTGGCACTCGTCGGTCGTGCGGAAGGCGGACGGTTGGGCGGCGAGCGGAATGTCGACAGCGGCCCGCATTTCGCGCAGCAGCGGCAACATCCGCGGCGGATCCTGCTCGCAATTCGCTCCCACGGCGACCGCGCCCAGATCAGCCATCACGCGGGCACATTCGGCCGGCGTGTGGCCGTCGCTGCATTGGGTCACCAGCGGCCGGAAGCTCATCGTCGCCACGACGGGTAATCCGCTCTCGGCCGCCGCTTCGAGGGCGACCTTCATCTCGGCGAGGTGAAAAAACGTCTCCAAGATCAAGAAGTCGACGCCGGCATCCTTGAGGAGGCGAATTTGTTCGGCGATGTGGTCGCGGGCCTTGCCGAGCGAGTCCATCCCTTCGCGCTCGACGAGCTGCGTCCGCGAGACGCTGCCGGCCACGAGGGCCTGGTCGCCGGCGACGTCCTTGGCCAGCTCGACCGCCGCGGAGTTGATCTCTTCGACCTGCGATCCGTACCCGGCTCGGCCGAGTTTCTCGCGCGTGCCGAAAAACGTGAGCGCCTGCAGCACGTCCGAGCCGGCGAGCAGAAATTCGCGGTGCAGCTCGCGCAAGGCATCCGGATTCTCGATGGCCACTTCGGGTGTGAACTGCCCGCTGCCGCGGCCGGTGCCGACCTGTTCGCGGCCCGAGCCGCTGTCGACGTAGCCGCGGCGTTCGAGTTCGATCAAGTAGCCGCCGTCGCCGATGACGGGGCCGGATTTGAGGCGTTCCACAAATGTTTTCATATTGAGACGTCCGTATCGAGGGTTGCCGGGGTCACGGTGGGTGAATCCGACTGCAAGGAAAGCAGCAACACGGCGACCAGCGCCAGCACGACGCCCGAAGCTTCGCGCCAGCCGAGCCGCTCGTGAAATGCCGCGAGCGCGATGGGAATGCTGACCAGCGGGTACAAGCCGCCGAGCGCGGCGATGATCGAGGCCTTGCCGCCGCAGGCGAAGGCTTGCATCAGCGTGTAGTTCCCCAGCGCCAGCGTGAAGCCGAGCAGGATGGTGAGGAGCCAGGCCCGCGAATCGGCCTCGCTCGGCAGCGGCCCGCTCATGAGGATCACGGCGCCGACGGGTATGAAGGCCGCCAGGAACCAGATCGCCGTAACGCGCGCGGTGACTTCGTTGGTCGCGGCCTTTTGCAAAAGTCCCGTGATGCCCCAGAGCACGATGGCCGCGAGCGGCAAGAGCAGCCATTGCGAAGTCCAGCCGCCGCCTTCCGCCGCGGCTTCCGTCGGATTGAACAGATAGATCGCCGAGAGCGACAGGCCGATGCCGGCCCATTGCACCGCGGAGAGCCGCTCTTTCAAGATCGGCACCGCCAACAGCACGGTCACGACCGGATAGAGCGCGGTGAGCGGAACGATCGTCGCCGCTTTGCCATGTTTGAGCGCTTCGTAACAGGCGATGTTTCCCAGGCAGGAAAGGATTCCCGAGGCGAGGGCCAACAGGATGCCGCGTCGATGGTTGACCGTGCCGGCCGGGTCTTTCATCAGGCAGAGCGCCACAAGCACCGGCAACACGCCGAGGGTGGAGACCGCCTGGCTTTGGGCCGGCGTCATTTCATCGCCGATCGCGCGGAACAGGATCGCCCAAACCCCCCAGGAAACAAGCGTGAGCAATGTCCAGGAGATCCAGCGGGGCATGTTGCGCTGCCAGTAGAGAAGGCGATCGTCCGAGCGAACAACAACTCTGGGTTTTCGGGACGCGCTCGCGCGGTTCGGATCAGAAGCTTTGCGTGATCGTCTCGCCGTCGCTGCGATGGCCGAGGCGATTAAATGTCTCCCGATCGATATCGTAGCCGATCGACGTCACCGAGCCATCGGCAAACAGGGCGTTCATCCCGCCTGGGTGGGCGGAGCCGAAGGCGAAGGCAAAGTCGAGATCGGCCGTGGGAGTTTCGCCATCCTGCACGACCGGGAACATCGTCGAGCGGAGGTGGTCGTAATCCCAGCCGTCTGCCCAGCCGCGGTCATCAAAGGTTGGTGCTTGATTTGGCTGTGCATCCTCTCGGGTACTGACGCCGGAGTATTCGCTCGGCCGCAGGCGCTTCTCTGCAGCGAGCAGTGTTTTGCTGGTTCCGTCGATAATCTTCGAAAACGTCATCTTTACACCGAATCCATTCCGTTTCCCGCCCTCCGGGTAAGCCGCTGGGTTAAGGGGTGCGGTCCAATCGGTGCGCTGAATGATTCCCCGGTATTGAACCGGCGTGCCGGCATTCTGCATCTGGCGCACCACTGAATCCGAAGGGACGGTATAGTTGCATCTCGTATCGGGGCATCCCCAAAATACTTCTTTGACAAGAATATCCGTTATGTTGGCGTCTGGATTGCTGTAGGGCGCCGCGAAGTCATTGAAGTAGTTTTCGATTGCATTTCCGATTTCCGACCGGCTCGGGCCGGCCGTCGCGGCCGCGTAGTCGACGAGCGACACTTCGACAGGATCAGCAGTAAACGCCGTATTACTCGAGACTGTCACGCCGCGCCGGGAAGGACAGTTATAGAGCGGAATCGGGCTCTTCGAGAGATCCGTTTGACGCACGATATTCGAGACGGCCCCCTCTTCGAGATATGGCAAGATCTGAAACAGCCATCCCAGTCCCTGCTTTAGCGGTCCGTTTGCCGGTCCCTTGCGGTTTTGTTCGGGCGTAGTCGCAGTGTCCTTGAGATAGTCTTGGATGCGAGCCCCCGGCGAAGTCCCGCCTGTGGGAAACATCTTCTGCGAATCGTGGAAATTGTGAATCGCCAGGCCGATGTTCTTGAGGTGGTTGCGGCACTCGGTGCGCCGCGCCGCCTCGCGAGCCGATTGAATCGCCGGCAGCAGCAAGGCCACCAGAATGCCGATGATCGCAATCACCACCAGGAGCTCCACGAGGGTGAACCCAAGTCGTAGGCACAATTCGTGTGCCATAACTCGCGATCGAGTGCGGCCGGCCGAACTCGCTGGGCGAGCGGACGGCATACGGAGTAAGCCTGCTACTTTGCGATAGCCGGCGCGGGAAGGGAATGGCCTCTTCATATTCAGCACTTCTCCGAAAATGCTCGTCGCTCCCCACAACACGAGGAATTGCCTCGATCGCCCGCTGTGGCCGAGGTCTGCGACTTCGGTCCGGATACAAAGTCGAAGTCGATCGGCCTCAAACAAGCCGGGTACAGTCTATTGATCGCCTTCACTGCCGGCGCCGCCACAAGAGCGCCGCCGTGATCGCCACCGATATCAATGCCAACGAGGCCGGCTCCGGCACGGCACTCGCTGCGCCGCCCGAGGCCGTCAATTCAAAGGCGTCAACAAAGTACGACTGCGGATCGACGCCGGGGTTCAAGACGCCGTCGAGCATGCTGGCCCGCACGCGCACGTCCACAGTACCTGCCGGCGCCACGGCGCTGAGCGTGTGTTGCGAATAAGTTAAAAACGAAGCCCCGGGAGAGCTGATCACCTGACCGTCCGTGCGCAAGTCGACCTCGATCGACCCCGGCAGCACGTCTCCTCCGGCGTCGAGAAACTCCAAGGCGAAAATCGCTTTCGTTGGCGAAGGTGGACCGTCGTCGGGTGGCGTGGCGCTGGAGCCTTCCAAGTTGAGGTTGGCGCGGGCGCCCGCAAAGTACGGCTCGAACGCAGCCCAGCCCTTCATCGTGTACGTCACGCCCGGAGTTCCCGCGACGTCCTGATACAAGTGGGCAAAATTGTCGAGGGCTTCGGGCAATTCGGCGAACGTGCCGTAGTACGGCTGGAACCACATGTTCCAGTCGCCTTCGAAAATTGCTTGGGGAAAAGAAGTGTCGGCCGGTTCCGCCATGCTCAAGGAATAGGGCGTGCCGAAATTGTTCTTCCAGAACACATAATCCGACTGAGTCACATTACCCGTCGAGATGCCGGATCCTTCGTTGGGAAGTTGAAAGGCCGCGCTCAGATGGTCGCGCCACACGGTGTAGTCAGCCGCGTCGACGGCGCCGCAGTAACCGCTGGCCGGGCAGGGAACATTGCTCACGCCGCCATCGTTGTAGTCGCCCTGGTAGGGAGCAGGGAATCTCGGCACGGGCGGTCCCTCGGACATCTTCCAGCCGTCGGGCACCGAGAGCGCAAAGGTGTCCGTTTCAAACTCCAAGCCGCCGTTGACGAGCAAATTCTGCGACCGAGCGACTGTCGGCACTAGCAGGATCGCACCCAAGAGAACAGTGACAAACAGCCGCCTCATCATCGCCAAACTCCAACCCCCTCGTCGCTGCCGCCAATTTGCGCCGCACCCAATCTCCATCGTCCCCTGCGGAGAGCGTTCGCACTGTGAACCTCGCTCGCCGACCGCGATCCACTTCATCCGCGAAGCTGTGCCGGAACTCTCCGTAGGGGACTGCAAATTACCCGCGAATCACTGCATGATATTTGTCACCGATCATGCCCTTCTTGTCGTACCAACACATTCCTAGCGTGAACGGCGAACCGTGCCGATCGCCGCCAAGCCCAGCAGTCCCAACAGCCACGTCGCCGGCTCCGGAACCACCCGCAACGAAAAATCATCGACCCAGGCCGCTTGATGCGGCATGTCGATGTTGAACTCGCCGTCGACCATAGATGCGCGAACTCGCACGCTGACGGTGCCCGCCGGAGCGGTCGCGGTCAGCACGTGCTCGAGCCAATTGCGCGTCGCTTCCGTGGTGTCCGGGTTGTTCACCTGCCCGTGAGCCCGCAACTCATAATCCGTGATCGAACCTGGGAGCACGTTGCTGCCGGCGTCCAGGAATTCCAACGCGAAGAACACGTCCGTCAGCGAGGGCAGGCCTGCGCGCGTCGTCCCGGTGCCCGTCGCAATCGTATCGACGCCACCAGCAAAGCCGCCTTCGAAGTAGGCCCAACCGCTCATTCTGTATTGCTGCCCGGAGGTGCCAGGCACAGTTTGCGTCAAGTCTGCATCGACAAGGATTACATCCGGATAGCCGGGGAAATCACCTTCGGTCGAATTGAGTACCAGCCCCATCGTTCCCGCGCCGCCCGGGTTCGTATGCTCCGCGTATCCCGCTTGAAAAGCCGGATACCGAAGCGGCGCATTATTCGGATCCGTCTCGGTTGGGTCTGTCACCAGCAGCCATCCCGTTGGCAGGTCGAGCCAATCGCCCGGATAGGTCTGGTTCAAATTGCCGTTGGTCAACAACTCTTGCGCTCGGCCTGGCGCCGGCAAGAACGCCAACAGCCCCATTGCCGCCCACAGACAGTTCGTTCGCTTCATTAGAAACTTCTCCCAACGAGTTCACTCAACAGGTGCAACCGAAGTGAAAGCAGAGAGTACCGCAGACACTTCACCGAAAAGTAAGGGGAACGATTTTTATCCCACTCCGCCAAAGCGCGTGCGAATCACGCGCACCATAAATGCAGCAGCGTCGCCCAGCCGCAACGCTCGCCAGATCACCGCCGAAACAAAGAACGAGACTCGTTCGCGCTCGCCGCCAATTGACAGCCATTGGGAAGACAATCGCATAACACTTGCAACAGAGCGCCTTCCAAACCGCAGTTCATTCTGGTTCGGAACCGGAAAAATGTCTTGTACCTGACTAAACCGGTCGTGGTATAAAATTACCATCCATGACCCGCGGAGAACGGAGTGTCTTTTCGCCTTTGAAAGGGCAGTTCCATGCGAGAAATTACGACTGGAAGCGCTTTCCAACGCCAGTTCTTCGCCAAGTACCCGGCGTTCGAACCGCTGATGGAATTGTTCGAGCATATCCCCAGCGTCTGCTTCTACGCCAAGGACAAGAAGAGCCGCTTTGTACACCTCAACCGAGCGAATCTGGCGGTCTATGGCGTGTCGGACGAAGAGTCGCTACTTGGGCGATCGGACCGCGATTTCCATCCGCCTTCCCTCGCCGAAGGATACATTGCCGAAGATCTCCGCGTGATGGAAAGCGGACCCGTGCTGAATCAAACCTGGTTGGTGCCATTCCTGAACGGACCGATGCAGTGGTTCGTTTCGAGCAAGGTTCCACTCGTCGGGCCGCGCGGAGAATGCGTTGGTGTGTGCGGTGTGATGTACCCGATTTCGACGCCCAAAGAGCAGCTCGCGCGGTTTCAGCGGCTGGTCCCCGCGGTGCGCTACCTGGAAGAACACTTCCGCGACCACGTGCAATTGTCGGAGCTGGCCGAGCATTGCGATCTGTCGTCGACGCACATTCATCGGCTGTTCCAGCGGTTGTTGCGGATGTCGCCGGCCGAATATTTGCTCGCCTTGCGGCTGCAGGAAGCTCGCCGCCTGCTCGCCACCACCGACGACACGTTATCGGAAATCGCGCTCAGCACTGGGTTTTTCGATCAAAGCCACTTCACCAAACGCTTTCGCAAGGGGACGGGCATGACGCCGACGCAATTCCGCAAGGCGTTTCAAGAGTGACCGCGAGGGCGGGAGAAATTTTTTCTGCCGACGAATCGTTGCTCGCCGCGGAGACGGCGGGTTAGACTCGATGAAGTGCGGCGGCAATCCCTCGGAAATTCTTTCAGCAGCGGCATCTCGGCCGACAGGGGAACGATCATGGAACGCAACGGAGTTTCGCGGCGGGCGTTTATTCGTAATTCGGCAGCGGCAGCGGCAACGCTGGCGGCGGTGCCGAACGTGCTAGCCGCCACCAGCGCCACGCGGGGCCCCAACGAGCGGCTGCGAGTCGGCTTCATCGGCGTCGGCGAGCGCTGCGACACGCATCTCGATTCGGCCGCCAAGCTGCAGAACGAGACGGGCCGCGTCGAAATCGCCGCGGTGTGCGACGTCTTCAACCGCTACCGCGATGAAGCCGTCGAACGCGTCCGCTCGGCCACCAAACAAGCGCCCAAGTCCGTTGCCGACTACCGCGATGTCATCCACGACCCGTCGATCGACGCCGTGGTGATCGCCACGCCGGACCATTGGCACGCTCGGCAAACGCTCGACGCGCTCGCCGCCGGCAAGCACGTCTACTGCGAAAAGCCGATGACCCACAGCGTCGAGGAGGCCCTCGAGGTGCTCCGGGCCTGGCGGAAATCGGGCCTCGTGATGCAAGTGGGCGTGCAGTCGACCGAGGTCCCCGCCTGGCACGACGCCAACCAGCGGATCTGCGACGGACAGCTCGGCAAAGTGCTACAGTACCAGACCGAGTTCTATCGCAATTCCGTGATGGGCCAGTGGCGGTACTACGAGCTCACCCGCGACATGACGCCCAAGAACATCGACTGGAAGATGTTCCTCGGCACGGAGTACGGCCTCGCGCCGGACATGCCATTCGACCGTGCGAAATTCGCCCAGTGGCGCTGCTACTGGGACTTCGGCGCGGGCATGTTCACGGACCTGTTCGTCCACCGCACGACGTCGATGCTGCTGGCGACCGGGCTGCGGTATCCGGCCCGCGTCGTGGGCGCCGGCGGTATCTACCTCGAATACGACGGCCGCGACGTCCCGGACGTCGCCACGGTCGTTGCGGACTTCCCGGAAGGCGTCCAAGGCCTCGTGACCGCCACGATGTGCTGCGAAGAAACGCCGATCAAGCAGCTGATTCGCGGCCACAACGGCTCGTTCGTGTTCGGCAACGGCGAAGTCTTCGAAGGCTACGATTTCGTCGCCGAGCGGCCGCAGGTCACACTCAATAGCAAGATCAAGAACGAACGGATCGAGCTGGGAACGCTGGAAGACACGTCGTACCTGCATTTCAAGAACTTCGTCGACGCCGTTGAGGCCGGCAAGCCGGAGCTTGCCAACTGCTCGCCCGAGCTGGCCACGCCGGCGATGGTCATCGTCAAGCTCGGCTCGAAGAGCTACCGCGAAGGCAAGGTGTTCCATTTCGACCGCGAAACGATGACGGTTTCGGACGGCAATCCCGCCTGGGCCAAAGGCTGGGAACAGCTCTCAGCAGAGGGCGGGCCCGCGCATCATGTGGCGGGCTGGAAGGCCGGAGACACCGGCAGCGTGCTCCATCCGGAAGCGTATCAGAAGCTAGCCGGACCATGGACGAACGGGGTGGATCCCGCTCCCGCTGCGGCGACCAGCTAAAAAGGCGAAAGATTCAGCCAGCGCGCTGGCTGATCTGGCCGGTTTGCTTGTTGCGCAAAATGAATTTCGCGCTGCCGTCGGGCATTCGCTCTTCCTTGACGAGGATGTGTTCTGCGTCGAAGTCGCGGAGGTGGGAAACGTTGGCCACGTCCGACTTGCCGCGCCACACGGGCAGCTTTACCGGCTCCCATTTTTTCGAGCCGTTGGCCGCATAACAGGCGTCGATGATCGCATTCACCACGTAGCCATCGTAAAGAGTTTCGCGCGGCTCGACACCGCCGTCGATCGCCTCGAACATATCGGTGAACATGTCGTGATAGCCGAGCGCATTGCACTCGTCGCCAACCGGGAACAGCCAGCCGGTGTTGGTTTCGGTCTTTTCGGAAATGTAGCCGTTCTGGCCGGCGGCCGTGAACATCTCGTAGCCGGTCCGCAGCCAGTGATTGAGCCAGATCGTGCCGTCGGTGCCGGAGACTTCATCCCGCAGGTCCATGCCGCCGCGGAAGCACCAGCTGACTTCGAACTGGCCGACCGCGCCGTTTTCGTAACGAACCAGGCCGATGCCGTGGTCTTCGGCCTCGATCGGATGGACCTGCGTGTCGGCCCAGCAGGTGACTTCGAGCGGCCGAACGTCTTTGCCGATAAAGCTGCGGGCGATCTGAATGCAGTGGCAGCCCAGGTCGGTGATCGCACCGCCGCCCGAGAGTTCCTTGTTCCAGAACCAGTCGCTGTGCGGTCCTGAATGCGTTTCGCGCGAGCGGACCCAGAGCACCTTGCCGAGCGCCCCCTGCCGGACCGACTCGATCGCCTTGAGCGTCTTCGGCGTGTAAACGAGATCTTCCAGGTAGCCGTGAAACACGCCGGCCTTTTCGCAGGCCTCGAGCATGCGGAGCGACTCGTCGGCATTGCGGCCGAGCGGCTTGGTCACGAGCACGGCTTTCCCCGCTTCGGCTGCCGTGATAACCGCTTCCTCGTGCAGATGGTTCGGCAACGCCACCACGACGACGTCGATCTCCGGGTCGCCGATCGCGTCTTGGAGGCTGCTGGTGTGCCGCGGCACGCCCCATTCGCTCGCACACTCCTTCGCCCGCTCCGCCGAACGCGAGTAGAGCACGTGGACGCGGTCCCGTCGGCGATGGCTGTGGAGGGCCATCGTGTAAAACCGGCCGATCAGGCCTGTCCCGAGCATAGCGATGCGATGCATGATGTGTTCCTGGAAATCCGGCGACGAGTCCGGCGGCACTTCCGCCCGGCGTGCGACGAGTTCAACCCACTATTGTGTCGACAAGACTCGCGTGGAATCAAGCGCTGGATTTGCTGCCTGCGCAGTTTCCAGCCGATTCCCCCTTAAGTGCTTGCTGCCAATTCAGTCAAGCGATTACCGGCCATTTGAACGTCGAAGTCAAGTCGATCCGCCGCCCCGTGGCCTGAGATTCGCGGGCCGCACACATGATGTCGACCACGTGCAGCGCATGTTCCGGCGTCATCAAGGGTTCCTTGCCGGTGGCCAGGCATTCAGCCACCATCGACGCGCCCTGCTGCCACACGTACCCCTCGGCGTCGGTCACGTAGCGTGTGTTGTTCGGCTGATCGTCGGTGGCAAAGTCGACGCCCAGCGGCATCCAGTCGTAGCCGACCATGCCCAGGCTGCCGTGGGATCCGACGATCGAAATCGTGTGCCGCTGTTCGTGGCTGCCGTCGTGGCCGTTGGGATTGAAGTAATTGAAGCCGCACTGAATGTGCGAGAGCTTGCCGTCGCCGTGGTCGAGGATCAACATCGCGTTGTCCTCTTCGGTGACCTTGATTTCACCCTTGTTGTCGATTTTCCGCGTCGGCGTGACGATGCCGACCATCGCCACCACGCTCCTCGCCGGGCCCAACAGGCCGGTGAGGCTGGTGATGTTGTAAACGCCCAGATCGGGCATGCTACCGCCCCCTTTTTCGTAGAAGAACGACGACCAGGTTGGGCCTTGGTGACCGTAGTCGGCGTGCGCAGCGGCCACCCGGCCGAGCTCGCCGGCGTTGAGTTTCTCGGCCATGAACGCAAATTGCGGGCTGGTGACGACGACCGGCGCTCCCCATACGCAGACGCCCTTTTTCTTCGCCGCTTCCAAGAGTTCCATCCCGGCCGCATGCGAATTGGCGATCGGCTTTTCGCTCCAGATGTGTTTGCCGGCGGCGATCGCCTCGCGGTTCAGATGTTCGTGTTCCTGCATGTCGGTGAGATTCACCAACAAGTCGAAGTCCGCGCCCGCGAGCATTTTCGAGATGTGTGGATAGTGGTGCGGCACGTTGTGATTCTTGGCCTGGTCTACGGCCCGTTCGGGAATGATGTCGCAGGTGCTGACGATTTCCGCATAGGGGCACTCGGACAGGTGCGGCATATAACGGTGCGAAACGCTGCCGCAGCCGATGATGCCGACCTTGATTTTCTTGTCGGCCGTGCCGCCGGCGCTCGCGGTTGCCGCTGGAGCCGCCTGCGACCAGGTTGCGAGCGTAAGTGCCGCCCCGGTGCCCACGGTTCCTTCCAAAAATGTCCGCCGATCGATTCCGCCTGGCTTCATGATGGTCGCTCCGGGCCCTCGGCCCAAACGATGGTGAGACTGTACAAGACAAGTGCCGTCGCTTCGTAGATTATTTGTTGCACGCTCCGCCCGCGCCAAGCGATTTGCCAAGGGATTCACTTTTGCCGCAGCATTTTCGCTTCCGGCTGGCGTACGCCAGGGGGCAAGATTAATGTGGAAGCGGGTGCGGCGGAATGAAGCATTATTCACTTGAGGATCGTTCGATCGTCATCATCGGCGGCACGACGGGGCTCGGTCTGTCGGCCGCACAGGCCTGTCTCCGCGCCGGTGCGCGCGTCGTAGCCTGCGGACGAAACGCTGATTCGGCCGCCGCGGCAGAGCAGTCTTTGGGCGAAAATTCGCGCGTGTTTGTCGGTGATGCGACCGATTCGCAAACGGCGGACAAGGCAATTCGCTTGGCGCTCGATTCGTTTGGCCGCTTCGACGCGCTCTATCATGTGGCCGGCGGCAGCGGCCGCCAGGCTGGCGACGGCCCCTTGCACCAGCTCAGCGACGAAGGAATTGAAACCACGCTGCGGCTCAACCTCGTATCGCTGATCTATTCCAATCGCGCGGCCGCTCGCTCATTCCTGGACCGCGGGGTCGGCGGCGCGGTGCTCAACATGGGGAGCGTCCTCGGCGCGAGCCCTTCACCGCAATTTTTCGGCACGCACGTCTACGCCGCCGCGAAGTCGGCTGTGATCGGCTTCACCAAGAGCTGTGCCGCCTACTACGCGTCCCACAACATTCGCTTCAACGTGGTCGCGCCGGGGCTCGTCGACACGCCGATGGCGCAGCGGGCGGTCGGCAACGAGACGATTCAGCGGTTCGTCCGCGGCAAACAACCGCTCGATGGCGGCCGCGTCGGTCAACCGGACGACCTCGACGCCGCCGTCGTGTACTTTTTGTCGGACGACTCTCGTTTCGTAACGGGGCAAGTGCTGGCAATCGACGGAGGTTGGACCGTCAGCGAAGGGGCGGTGCGCGATGAGTGAACCCGCTCATGCGCTGGGCATCGACATCGGCGGCACGCGGATCAAGGCGGTCGCCTTGCGGGCCGACGGGACAGTCGTCGCCGAGCGCATCGAGCCGTCGGCCAATTGCGTTGAAACATTGCTTGCGGCGATTTCGCGGATCGTCGGCGAGCTGGCGGCCGAGGGCAGTCCCATCGGTATCAGCGCCCCCGGCCTCGCCAGCCGTGACAATCGCTCGATCACCTGGATGCGTGGGCGGATGGAAGCGGTCGAAGGACTCCATTGGCGCGAGCGGCTTGCGCGCAACGTATGGGTGCTCAACGACGGACACGCGGCGGCGGTCGGCGAGAACTGGCTCGGCGCCGCCCGCGGGGCGTCGCACGCGCTGCTGTTGACGCTCGGCACTGGAGTCGGCGGCGGCGTGATCGTCGATGGTCGCGTGCTACAAGGCGCGACCGGCCGGGCGGGTCACTTGGGACACATCTCGCTCGACTGCCGCGCGGCGCCTGATATCGTCGGCATGCCCGGCAGCTTGGAAGACTGCATCGGCAATCACAATCTTGCCGCACGGAGCGGCGGCCGCATTCACGATACGCTGTTGCTGTTGCAGGCGGTTGCCGCGGGCGATCGGGCTGCCATCGACTGCTGGCACGCGAGCCTGCACGGCCTCGCCGTCGGCATCGCTTCGCTCGTCAATGCATTCGATCCGGAGATTGTGGTGCTCGGCGGCGGCATCGCTGAGAGTGGTCCCGCGCTGTTCGAGCCGCTGCAAGCGTACCTGGATCAAGTAGAATGGCGGCCGACCGGCGCGCGGGTGCCGCTCGTCGCCGCGAAGCTGGGCGAGCTTGCCGGAGCGATCGGCGCCGCCCGTTTCGCCATGTTGAAAACCGCCGAGGAGTCAAGTCGATGAGTCCGATGGAACAGTACCTCGCGCGGTCGCGCGAGCTCTTGGAAGCCGTGGCCCAGCAGCGGGCTGCGATTGAAAAAGTCGCCGACCGCTTCGCACAAACGATTCTCGCCGGCCGCATGGTCCACGTGTTCGGCAGCGGCCACAGCCGAATCATGGTCGAGGAAATGTGGCCGCGCTATGGTTCGTTCCCCGGCTTCAATCCGCTAGTCGAGCTTTCGCTGTCGTTTCACAATCCGGTGGTCGGCAGCAATGGCCAGCGGCAGGCGATGTTTCTGGAAAACGTCCCCGGCCTCGCTGCGCGGATCCTCCGCAACTTCGACATACAGCCGGCGGACTCGGCGCTCGTGGTGAGCTCCAGCGGCTGCAACGTCGTGCCGATCGAAATCGCCGAAGAGTTTCGGGCCCGCGGCGTATTCGTGGCGACGCTCGTGAGTCGCCGACATCTGGACGCCAGCACTTCACAACGCCCCGACGGCAAAAAGCTCGCCGACTTCGCCGACGTCGTGCTCGACACCGGCGCGCCGATCGGCGACTCGATGGTGAAGATCGACGGCCTCGACACGCCGGTCGCGCCCGGCTCCACGGTCGGCGGTTGCCTCGTGATCAATTCGATAAAGGCCGAGGTGGCCGATCGGCTCGTGAAGGCCGGCCAGCCGCCGCGCGTGCTCACGGCTGCCGCCGTCGTCGGGGCCGCGCGGGCGAAGGAACTGTTCGAAGCGGCGTACGACGAACATGGCCGCCGGCTCGCGAGACTTTACGCCACGCTCGGCGAGTAGCACCCCGACATGGCCAACTCACCGCTCACGCACGCCGCGATTCCCGTCATTGCCGAGCTCGAAGTGCTGGTGGTCGGCGCGGGCTCGGCCGGCTGCTGTGCGGCGATCGCGGCCGCGGAAGTTGGTCGCGGCGCCAACTTGCGCGTCGGCCTCGTGGAGCGTTACGGGTTTGCCGGCGGCGTATCGACGCAGACGCTCGACACGTTTTACGGCTTCTACACGCCGGGCGACGCGCCGCGGAAAGTGGTCGGCGGCATTCCGGACCGCGTCATCGATGCGCTCGCCCGCACCGGCGACATGTTCCTGCGGCCCAACACTTATGGCGCCGGCACCGGGATCACGTACAACCCGGAGCGGCTCAAGCTCGTGTGGGACCAGCTGCTCGCCGCGGCCGGCGTTCGCGTCTGGTTCCATGCCCTGCTCGTCGACGTGACGACGGACGCGGCTGGCGTCGCGACGGGCGTCGTGATTTTCACAAAGGGGGGCTTCGCCCGCATCGCGGCGCGACGGATCATCGATGCCTCGGGCGACGCCGACGTGTGTCATTGGCTCGGGCTCGACTACGAGCTCGCCGGCGAGATCGATCCCGCCCAAACACTCACCACAACATTCCGCATGTGCAACGTCGACCTCGCAAAGTTCGCGGACGCCGGCGGCAAGAACATGCTCGCCGCCAAGATGGACGCCGCGCTGGCGACCGGCCGCCATTCGCTCCCGCGCAAAGCCGGCAGCGCCCATGCGATGGTCCAGGCCGGCTGCATCGCCACGGTGGCGGTCCGCGTGGCCGACGTCGACGCCACGAATGCCGACGAGCTGACCGCCGCAGAACAGGAAGGCCGCCGTCAGGCCTTTGTTCTCGAAACATTTTTCCGCGACATGGTGCCCGGCTACGAGAACGCCAAGATCATCGGCCTCTCGCACCAGATCGGTGTCCGCGAGACGCGCCGCGTCTATGGTGAGTATCGGCTCACGCGCGAAGATTGCCTCGCCGCCCGTCAGTTTGAAGACGCGGTGCTGCTCTGCGGCGCACCGATCGAAGATCATCGCGCCGCTCCCGACGGTGCCGCCGAGACACACTGGGAATACGTGCGCGACAACCAGGCCTACGGCGTTCCTTATCGCACGCTCGTGCCGCGCGGGCGGGATGAGCTGTGGGTGGCGGGCCGCTGCTTTAGCGCCACGCACGACGCCCACGCCAGTTGCCGCAGCATGGGCCAGACGATGAGTATGGGGCAGGCCGCAGGTGCAGCGGCGGCGATTTCGCTCCGCGACGACGCCGGCGCGCGGGATGTTTCGATTTCGAAACTGCAGGCGGAACTGCGCGAGTTGGGCGCCGTGCTGGAACTGCCGGTGGCCGTCGCCGATGTGCGCCGCGACGCTTGGACGATTGATTCACGCCGAGGTCTGTCGCCGTGACCAAGCCTGAAACAACTGCGTTTGTTCGCACGGTGCTGGGCGACCTACCCGCCAGGACGGCGCTCGGCGTTTGCGACGCCCATGAGCATGTGGCGATGGGTGGCGAATGGCTCTCGGCTAATTTTCCCGAATTCATGCTCGATGATGCCGAGCACGTGCTCGTCGACTTGCGGGCCTATCGCGCGGCCGGCGGTGGGTGGATCGTCGACTCGATGCCCACCGGCGCCGGACGTGACGCGGTCCTCCTAGCCCAGGTCTCGGAAAAGAGCGGCGTCCCCATTGTTTGTCCGACCGGAGTTCACCAATCGCGCTACTTTCCCCCGGATGCATCGATTCTTACGAAATCGCGCGATGCTCTCGCCAATTTGTTCATTCGCGAAATCGAAGTTGGCATCGATGACGGCACTGGCCAATTGCCTATTCGGGCGGGCGTGATCAAAGTCGCTAGCGAAGGCGAACGATTGACGAAGGCCGAGCGCGAGCGGTTTGCCGCGGCCGCGATCTCCCAACAGGCGACTCACTGCCCCATCCTCACGCACACTTCCGCCGGCCGCGACGCCTACGAACAGGTCGCCTGCCTCATGGCCCACGGTGCAAACCTCTCTCAGGTCGTCCTCTCACATTGCGACAAGAATCCGGACGCCAAGTTTCACCGCGAATTGCTCAGTTCGGGCGTCGTCCTCGAATATGACCAGCATTTTCGTCAGCTCGCTCGCGGCGAACGCTGCGTGGCCGCGGACCTGATCGTCGAACTGGTCGCCGATTTTCCCAATCAGCTACTTGTCGGCATGGACCTCGCGCGGCAAAAGTATCGGAAGGGGTACGGCGGCACACCAGGCCTGGCCTGGCTCGTCACGGACTTCTTGCCGCGGCTGCGTCGCTGCGGATTGACGCCCCAACAGGTGGAGCAAATTGCGGTCACGAACGCTCTGGGCGCGTTCGCGTTTCAGAAACCGCTCAAGGAGCATCCCGCGCCATGATCGAATGTCCGCTTCGTACGAGTGTGATCGGCAGCTATCCGCTCCCCGGCTGGTTGGAGTTTGCCGCGCAGCATCTCGACCAGTTTGGTGCGGCCGACGTCCGCGAGCTGCAGGAAGACGCGACGGTTGCGGCAGTACGCGATCAGGTTGCGGCCGGATTGGATGTGATCACCGACGGCGAACAAGGACGACTCGACTTCAACCTTTCGTTCTACGGCTACATCGCTGGGATCGATCTCGAATCGGCCCCGCCGCGCCGCTGGGGGCCGCCCGCGCACGACCAGCGCGGCAAGCACGAGATCATTGGTGAGCTGTCCGCGCCGCGTGGCTTGGGCGTCGTTGAAGAATTCGAGCGGCTCAAATCTGTGGCCGCCGACATTGTGCCCAAACACGTCACGCTCAAGGCCAGCGTCCCCGGCCCGTTCACTCTTTCAGGCCGGCTGAATCCGAATCGCCAGTACCCCGATCGCTATGCGATTACCGAAGCACTCTTGCCGCTGGTGCGTGACGAGCTAGTGCGACTGGTCGACGCCGGCTGCCGCGAAATCTGCGTGGACGAACCATCGATGAGTTGCTACGCCCACAAGGAAGATACGCGGCGTTTCGTCGACCTCT
>JBFWSG010000038.1:34240-56780 GCA_050248495.1 Pirellulales bacterium
CTCTTGCCGCTGGTGCGTGACGAGCTAGTGCGACTGGTCGACGCCGGCTGCCGCGAAATCTGCGTGGACGAACCATCGATGAGTTGCTACGCCCACAAGGAAGATACGCGGCGTTTCGTCGACCTCTTCAATCGGACCGTAGAGCCGATCGTCGGCCGCACCCGCGTCTGCATGCACATGTGCTTCGGCAACTACAAGGGCCGCAGTATCGGGAGCAAGCGGCCCGAGTGTATGTTCCCCGACTTTCTGCAGATGAAAGTCAACGAAATGCACCTCGAAATGGCGACGCTCAACTTCGTGCCGCTCCCCCTGATCGAGCAAATCGCTAAGGCGGGGATCGACGCCAATGTCGGCGTGATCGATGTGAAGAGCTATTACGTCGAAACGCTGGAAGAAGTCGCCGCGCGGATCCGCGAGTGCCTCAAGTACGCACCGCCAGAACGGCTCGTGTTCGCGCCTGATTGCGGCCTGAGTCAGACCGCGCGCTGGGCCGCACGACAAAAGCTTGCCAACCTGGTCGCGGGCGCTCGACTGGTTCGCCAGGAGCTCAAGCTGTGACGCTCATCGAACCACTGCGATCCGACAAAACGCTGGTGGCCGATATTGCTGCGGCGGAACCAGGCGACGGCGTCGTGCTGTGGTGGCTCGGCCAAAGTGGGTTCTTGGTGAAGAGTGGAGCCGGCACCGTGCTCTTCGATCCTTATCTCTCCGATTCGCTCACTTGCAAGTACGAGCACACCGACAAGCCGCACGTCCGCATGACGCGCCGCGCCGTCGACCCGGGCGCGCTCACTGGAATCGACGTGATCACCTCGACTCACAATCACACGGACCATCTCGACGCCGAGACGCTGCAGCCGCTGTGGGCCGCGAATCCGCAAGCGGTGCTCTTAATTCCCGAAGCCAACCGAGACTTTGTCGCCGACCGGTTGGAGTGCGGCCCGGCCACTCCGCGCGGACTCAATGATGGCGAATCGCTCCACATCGGCGGCCTCGAAATTGCCGCCATCCCTGCCGCTCACAATGAAATCGACCGCGATGCGGAAGGTCGCTGCCGCTATCTGGGCTATATTGTCCGCTGCGGCGACTGGACGATTTATCACAGCGGTGACACGCTCCGTTATCCGGGCATGGCCGAACTCCTGCAGCCGTTTGCCGTCGATATCGCGCTGCTCCCGATCAACGGCAACCGCCCCGAGCGCCGCGTGGCCGGGAATCTGTTTGGCGACGAGGCTGCTCAGTTGGCCCACGACATCGGCGCCCGCCTCGTCGTGCCCTGCCACTACGAGATGTTTGCTTTCAATACCGAGCCGCCCGACCTCTTCGTTCAAACTTGCGAGCGGCTTGGTCAGCCGCATCGCGTACTTCGTTGTGGCGAGAGCCTTAATTACCATCCGCAATCCTTACGTTGAGAGCTCATCATGTGGGGCGGAAGAATTCCTTTTCTCAAGAAGTCGATAGCCGCGGTCGCGCTACTGAATTTGGTTCTCTCTGCTTCGGCCCAGCAATCCAATGAAGCGCTCACCGTCGACTCGCCGAATGGGCGGATTCGGATCGAGCTGTCGATCGATCCGACAGATGGATCGCAGCACCAGCTGCGCTATCAAGTCTTTCTCAACGAGCGGCAAGTCGTCGAGCCGTCCAACCTCGGAGTCGAACTCGCACAACACGAAACACTCGGCCACGACTGCGAATTGATCAGCCGCGATTCGCGTTCGATCGATACTTCGTTCGAACAGTTTCCAGGCAAACGCTCTCACGTCGTCGAACGCTGCAACGAGACGTCGTTCACGTTCCGCGAGCGCAGCGGCGCGAAGCGTGAATGGAAGTTGGTGGTCCGCGCGTACGATGATGGCGTGGCTTGGCGGTACCATTTCCCGGCCGAGCCCGGCTGGTCGCAACTCGAAGTGGCAGAAGACCTTACGGAGTTTCATTTTCCCGCCGGCGCCACGGCCACTTGGCTCCCGCTCACCGGATTCGTAACGTCGCATGAGAACTACTATCGACGCGAGCCGATCGAAAAAATCTCGAGCGAAGGTTTCATCGGCTTGCCGCTGCTGGTGGAGTTCCCTGGCCCGGTCTGGGCCGCCGTGCTCGAAGCCAACCTCACCGACTATGCCGGGCTGTATCTCGCGAAGTCCAGTGGCGACGGCAACAAGCTAAGTGCGCGCCTCTCGCCACTCCCCGACAAATCGGGCCTCGCCGTGCGCGCGACGCTGCCGCATGATTCACCGTGGCGTGTGATCTTGCTGAGTGACCGGCTCGAGACGCTCATCGACTCCGATCTCGCGCTGACGCTCAACGCGCCATCGACCATTGCCGACACGTCTTGGATCAAACCGGGCAAGACGACCTTTCCCTGGTGGAACGACTACTACGAAGACCCGGCGGCCATCAACTTCCCACTCGGCCTCAACACGGCGACCGCCAAATACTACACCGATTTCTGCGCCGAGCACGGCATCCCGTACTATTCGCTCGACGGTGTGAACGACACGGCGTGGTACGGCGGCCCGATCGTGCCGTATCAAGGCGCCGACATCACCAAGGCGATCGACGGCCTCGACCTGCCGGCCGTGATCGCGTACGCGAAGGAGAAGGGCGTGCGGCTGCGGCTCTGGATGCATTGGGAGGCCGCCCGGCAGCACATGGCCCGCGCATTCCCGCTATATCGCCAGTGGGGCATCGAAGGCGTGATGATCGACTTCATGGACCGCGACGACCAGGAGATGGTCAACTTCCAGCGTGAGCTCCTGCAACTCGCGGCCGAGAATCAGCTCACCGTTACGTTGCACGGTGTCGCCCCGCCCACCGGCCTCGAACGCACGTTTCCGAATCTGCTCAACAGCGAAGCGGTGATGAACCTCGAATACGACAAATGGAACGAGGCCGGTATCCCGCCCGAACACGACGTTGCGGTGGCGATGACCCGTATGCTCGCCGGTCCGCTCGATTACCATCAGGGCACGCTCCGCGGCGTGCCGCTCGAGGAGTTCAAGCCGCGCAATCGAGCGCCGCTGGTGATCGGTACGCCCTGCCGCATGCTGGCCACTTATGTCGTGTTCCAGAATCATCTGCCGATGATGGCCGACTACCCGTCGGCGTACCGCGGGCATCCGCTCACAAAGGTGATGACGAGCATTCCCGCCACTTGGGATGAAACCCGCGCGCTCGCTGCCAAACCGGACGAAGTGGTGGCCATTGCCCGCCGCAGCGGCGACGATTGGTGGATCGGCGCGCTCGGCGGCCGCGCGTCGCGCGATATCGCCCTGCCCCTCAAGTTTCTCGGCGACGGCAAGTTCCAAGCCGACATTTACACCGACGATCTTTCCGCACAGTATCGATTCCGACAGCTCTCGCAATCTGTAGCGGCAGACGAAAAACTCACGCTGCAACTGGCGCCGGCCGGCGGCGCTCTCGTTCGATTGCGTCCCGCAAAACCGTCCCCTCCCGGCTGGCGGCTCGTCTGGGAAGATGACTTCAATTCTTTCGACGACTCAAAGTGGCAGCGCATCGCCACCGACAAGCCGACGAACAACTCGCTACAGGCCTACCTGAAAGAGCAAGTCAGCGTCGACGACGGCAAGCTCGTGCTTCTCTCGGAAGACAAGCCGGCCGGCAAATTGAAGTACCGCTCCGGCCAGGTGAAAAGCAAACAGTCGTGGCTCCGCGGCCGGTTCGAAGTCCGCGCCAAGATTCCTGGTACGCGCGGCATGTGGCCCGCCATCTGGCTGCTCCCCGACGGTCCGTGGCCCAGCGAGGGTGAGATCGACATCATGGAAAACCGCGGCAACCAGCCGACGATCACTTCCAGCGCCTTCCACTGGGGCGCCGTCGCGCCGTTCAAGCACGACTTCTTCACCGCGGAGCAGCAAACGTCGATCGCCGGGAAACCGGTCCACTATCCCGATGGTTTCCACACGTTTGCCGTCGAGTGGCTGCCGGACCAGCTGCGGTTCTACGTCGACGACGTCTACCACACGATCTTCTACAACGACGAATGCGGCTACGTGCTGCCCAAGCTCGACGCGCCGATGCGGCTGGTGATCAACACGGCGATCGGCGGCGACTTTCTGCCGCCGCCGGATGCAACGACCGAATGGCCGCAGCGGTTCGAGGTCGATTGGGTCCGCGTCTACGAGCGCGACGAAGCGAGCGAGGAACGCACCTTCGTCAACGGCGACTTCGAGGCCGGCGGTGGCTCGCTCGCGGGGTGGCACGTCTTCGGCAACCGCACCGGCGCGGAGGCCAACGTGCTCGTCCACCGCGAGGTCGTCAAGGATGGCGACGCCTCGCTCAAGCTCTCCGGCCAGATGAGCGGCGGTGAAAATTACTCCGGCGTCACGCAAGGGATCAGCGTTCGTGGCGGAGATCGGGTGCGAGCGCGGCTGGGCGCTTTCGTCCGCTCGCAAGAGCCGCTCGACGGCTCGCGGAACCGCGTCTACATGAAGATCGAATTCTACAGCCACTGGGCCGAGTATTTTGGCGGCCCGGCGATGCTTGACGTCAAAGAAAAACTCATCGCCGACGCCGACACACCCGTTGACCAGTGGCTCGAACGCGAGCTCACTGCCGTCGCTCCCGCCGGTGCCGTGGAAGCACGTCTTTCACTCGTCTTCGCTCAGGCCGCCGACGAACGCGGCGCGATTCACATCGACGACGTCGATTTCACGCGTGAACGAGACTGACGACGCCGACCGTCAAAATCTTGTTGCGGTATTTGCGCCAGCTTCATCGAATCCAAACTCTTCCGCGACATCATGTCGCCCGCGTATTGGCACCGGCTGCAGCGAACCGCAGCTTCGCGCTTCAGCCGGTGCCTCTCAGGATTCGCCATCCACGCCTGCGTGCAGGGAAGCTTTTTTTCGTGGCGTTAATTCGCCAACTTGTGAGCGGCCTTGGTGCCCGACCGCGGTCGTGCGTGCCGTCGTCGCACGACTGTTATCGTGATTCGATACGTTTGCGGCGTTGAACCTGGGGATTTGAATTTCTGTAACCCAGCTTGGGTTTGAGTACTCGGGCGATTGATTGCGGCTCCGGGCGACGACCGAAGTCGCCGTGCAAATGTTAAGGCTCGATGAATAATCGTCGCCCTTAATGTGAGATTCTTGCAACTTCCATTTGACGATCGATACTGTGGACTTCCTCCAGTCCAACGTGCCGCAACCAGGCTTGCAGGCATTGTGGACTTGGCGCTTTTCATGCCGGTAATTCATTTATGGGATGGGCCACTCAGCTAAACGCTGGGCGTCGCGCCTTTGCCATGTGTCTGGCCGCGGGACTCGTGATCGCGGTACACCTGCTCTTGTTCCAATCGGCGCCGGGCGAAGACGTCCGCGTTGCCGCGGCCAAGCCACGCCTGCCCGTGGAGCTCAGCCGGAATCAGCGATACGTCACCTCTGCCGAATGTCGCGATTGTCATCCGGACGAATATGCGAGCTGGCATCGTTCGTTTCATCGCACGATGACCCAAGTCGCCTCGGCCGAAAACTTTGTCGGCAAGTTCGACGGCACCACGATCGATTCCAACGGCTTGAAGTATCGTGTGTTCAAAAAGGGGAACGAATTCTGGGCCGAGATGCCCGATCCCGACGCGATGATGGATCGACAGGCCACGTACGACAAGGCGCAACTGGACAAACGGCCCGCGGCGGCGCCCCGCTGGGATGGAGTGCCCTCCGTCGAACGACGCGTGGTGATGTCCACAGGATCGCACCACTATCAAACCTACTGGGTCGAAAGCAAGAGGTTTCCCGGAACGCTGATGACGCTCCCGCTCGTCTATCTGATCGAGGACCAGCGCTGGATACCGCGCGAAGCGGCGTTCATGTATCCGCCGAACACGCATCGGATGGTGACGGTCTGGAACGACCACTGCATCAAGTGCCACAGCACCGGTCCGATTCCAGCCCCTTTTGCCGAAGTGGACCAGGTCCGCCGCAAAGTGTTGGAGACGGGCTTCCGCTCGCGCGTCGGCGAGCTGGGGATCGCTTGCGAAGCCTGCCACGGTCCGGGCGCTGAACATATTCGGCTCCATCAAGCGGACCCGCTGTTCAAATCAAATCAAGGCGACGAACACGAAGTCGCGAACGAATCAGTGTCTGCTGAGACGGTCGACCCCATCGTTCATCCGGGCCGTCTCGCGGACCACGAGCGGTCGACGCAAATCTGCGGGCAGTGTCACGGCGCGTACATCTTCGAAGAGCAGGCTGCACTGCGGTTCCGCGACCATGGCAGCGAATATCTGCCGGGCCAGGACTTGCTCGCCACTCGGTACTACATGTTTCCGCCGCAAAAGGACCCGAATTTTTACGCCAACCTGTCCGACCGATCGCGGGCGTATAAGGAATATGTGAACAATCGCGAATTCTTTCGCCAGCGGTTTTGGGAAGATGGCCAGGTGCTGGCGGGTGGCCGCGAGTTCACGGGCTTGTCCTTATCCGCCTGTTATCGCCGCGGAGAGATTTCCTGCATTTCCTGCCATACGTTGCACGCGGGCGACCCCAACGACCAGCTCATCGCGCCCACGGCCGTCGACAACGCGTGCATCAACTGCCACAGCGAAGCCAAATATCGAAGCGAGATTCAAACGCACACGCATCACACCGCGGGATCGCCCGGAAGCAGCTGCATCAATTGCCACATGCCCCATACGACCTACGCGTTGTTCAGCGCCATTCGCAGCCATCTCATCGCCAGCCCAACGGTGAATTCTGGCGCGGCGCGCGGCGCCCCTAATGCCTGCAATCTATGCCACTTGGACAAGACTCTGACTTGGACTGCCGATCAGCTCGCCGCCTGGTACGGCCGTGACCAACCGAAGCTAGACGACGAGCAGCAAACGGTTCCCGCCGGTTTGTTGTGGATGCTCAAAGGGAATGCCGCACAGCGGGTGATCGCCGCCTGGCACGTCGGCTGGCAGCCAGCGCAGGAAGCCGCTGGCACCGGCTGGATGGCGCCGGTGGCCGCCCAATTGCTGGCCGATCCGTATGGCGTCGTCCGCTATGTCGCCGCCCAATCGCTACGCACACTGCCTGGGTGCGAGCCATTCGAATACAACTTTCTGGCATCACCCAGTGAGCAGGCGGAAAAGGTGCACGAGATCGTTGCCGATTGGCGCGGTCGACATCCTCCCACGAAACCAGTTGTCAATGCAGATCACGCCGCGATTGATGAAATGCTGGACGATGCGACATTCCAACGACTGTTGTCAGGCCGCGACAACCGGCCGGTAACGATTCAGGAATAGGCGTCGTGCTCCGACGCTCAATCAAGGTTTGCTGCTTCGAATTGGACGCCGCCGGCATCGCCCCAATTACGACGGTCCATCGAGACCGCATCATACGTTGGGCGAGAAACTCGCATCGGATTCCTGGCGAATTGCCAAGTTGCGGAGTAATAGCTTGTCGCGCGACAGCGGGCAATTAGAGCGAAAAGAGACAATGAAACTTTGGTAAAGGTTTGATGAATTCAACAGCACTGCTATCTCGTGATAGGCACTCGGTAACCCAAATCGCGGCACGAGTTATAGCGCAATTTTTCTTTTCTTAACTCATGCCTGGCCGAACGAGAGAGGCGCTTCAGCTTGACAGCAGAATCGAGTCGACGACCGCGCACGCCGATATTACGTTTGCTTCTCTCCAAAGATCGCTCAATCGCGTGGACGGTTAGCTTCTCGAAAATCCATTTGATCAAGTCGTCGACGCTAACGAGCTGTTGATCGGCGCAGCGAGCTTTCCGGTTCTGAACGTTCTTCGCCTGGCCCTCGCGTTCCACAGTAATTTGAGGTCGAGAATGCTTTCTACCATGGATCCCGTTGAAGAATTCTTGTCGAGCACTCAGTTTCTGCTTGGCAAGGAGTTGGAAGAGCGCAAACCGTGGAATCACATCGCCTCGGCCGACGCGATTCGCCATTTCGCCCTGGGCACGAGCGACGCCAATCCGCTGTGGACTGATGTAAATTACGCCGCGCGCACATCGCGCGGCCGCCTGACGGCCCCTCCGCTCTTCTTAGCTTCGATTCGCTACCCCGTTTTGCATGGTGCGGCAACGTCCGTCGCCATGGAGAGTTGGATCTCTGACGTGCGATTTTCCTGGGACCGGTCAATATGCCTGGATGACAAATTGGTCGGCATATCCAAGCTGCTGTCAGCATCCGCTGCGGGAGAAAATCGAAAGCGCGTTCGGCTTCGCACGAAGACAGAGTACCGAGAGGCCAGCAAAGGCCGGGTCGCTGAGGCCGAAGTGACGCTCGTGCGAATGTTGCGGACTGAGCACGAGTTAAGAGTCAATCGTGGGTGTCATCGGTATGCGGCTCGGGAAGTGCACGATTTCACTGAGGCGATGAACCAAGAATCAATTCGCGGCGACCGACCGTTTGAGCTCTATGAATTGCAGGTGGGCAGCCCCCTTCCGTCGATTGTGCGGGGACCGCTTAGCGTGGCAGACATGGTTAGCTGGAATGCCGGCGTTGGGCCGGCGACCGCGGGTGGAGCGATCGGAATGCGTGCGTTATGGACATCAGCGGCCAAACCACTCGTGCACCCCCTCACCGGCGCGCCGGTCAGCGCTTCGCATCAGCATGAAGATCCTTTGCTCTCCGCCGGACGCGGAATGTCTCTTCCTTTCGACAATGGCATCATGCGTCTGGCATGGATGATGCCGCTGGTTACCAATTGGATTGGAGACGAGGCAGCAATCCAGTCGGTGCATGCACGCATCTTGCGCCCGAATTTGTACGGCGACGTAACCTGGTACTCCGGACATATTTCCGCCAGTGAAGAGACTTCAGCTGGCTTCCGCCTCCAAATCGATACGCGCGGAGCCAATCAACTCGGCGAACGAACCGTCGAAGCCACCTTTGAGGTACGAATTCCTCAAGTGGCGATTTTGCGCAAGTCAGGCGGCACGATCGGCGGATCCTGTCGACGGCCAACGGACAGCGCGGAACTGTCGAACTTCGGTAGCGGTGAATTATCGCTCTTCGAAATGCTCGATCGGCACGCCCAAAATACTCCCGACTCGATCGCTTTGGCCGACGAATCGGTGCGGCTCACGTATCGACAGCTTGTCGAGCGTGTGAACTCGACCTCCGCCAGAATACGTGCGGCTACTCGATCTCACGCGGACGAATTGCGCGTTGCCATTTTCCTGCCCAGGTCGGCGGAAGCCGTTGTCGCACAATTAGCCGTCGTACGCGCCGGCGGTGCGTACGTGCCAGTCGATGTCGACTCCCCTCGGGAATTCCTGCGCGCGGGCCTGAATGTCGCCGGAGTCAATCATGTGTTCGTCACATCAAATGCACGGCTCGAGGTGCCAAGCGGACCTTGGACAGAGCTCGCGCTGCCCACAGACTCCGAATCGGACGAAATTCACGAGATTCCTCCCGTCGACGAAAACCGGCTCGCACTAGTGATGTTCACGTCTGGCTCTTCGAGTGGTCCTCGTGGAGTGGAGATCTCGCGGCGCAGCTTGTGGCGCTATTTGGCAGCTTTAGGCGAAGCATTTGGCGAACCCGACGAACCACGAATCTATGCCCACACCGCGTCGCTGGCATTCTCGGCCTCCACTCGTCAGTGCTATCTGCCGCTTTGGCTAGGTCAATCTTTGCACGTCGCGTCGTTGAGCATTCGCCGCGATCCGCTACGCGTGCTTCGCTGGCTGAACGCGATATCCGCGACAAACTGGGACACAACTCCCAGCGTGATGTCTGCCGCACTGAGTGCGCTGGATCAACTTCCTCCAGAGCAGACTCCTGAACTATCGGCGTTGCGGCAAATCAAGCTGACCGGAGAGCTGTTGGAATGGAAATTGACGAACAGCTGGAAGCAGCGATTCGGCAACCAACAGGAGATATTCAATCTCTATTCACAGACGGAAACTGCGGGCACGGTCGCCGTCTTCCGCTTGCCGCTAGCGCCGCAAAGCGATCAGGGGACCGTGCCGATCGGCAGCCCGATCCGCGGTGTGACACTAGATATTGTCGACGAGCAATTTGAGCTCCAAAAGGCGGGCGCTACAGGGCAGCTAAGAGTCACAAGTCGGCAACTCGCACGCGGATATGCTGGCAACGACCGTGACAACAGTCGTTTTCACGACTATAACGAGTGCGGCACTCCGGCAAGCTATTTGACGGGCGACATGGCAATCGCCACGGGCGACGGCACAATCAGGATCGTCGGCCGCGCCGACAGGAGAGTGAAGATTCGCGGCTTTCGCATTGGCCTGGAAGATGTCGAACGGGCACTGCGACTGAACCAACACGTAGCCGATGCTGCCGTGACGGTTGACGACTCGCGATCGCATCCCAGGCTCGTGGCCGCTTACGTGGCAAAGGCCGGCGCGATAATTGCGCCGAGCGAGCTACGGGCTTTCTTGAAGCGCACGTTGCCGGATTACATGTTGCCGTCAAACCTGTTGCCCGTGGTGACAATCCCCAAAACGCCAAGCGGCAAGATTGCTTATCATGAGTTGCCGGGGATATTGAGTGGGAGTGAACACTTCTCGGCGGGAGAGCTTCGGCCCGAGCACCAGAAGATGGCGAAAATCTGGCGGCAGGTTCTGGAGATTCCCGTCGTGGCCTCTGACGCCGATTTTTTCACGATTGGCGGGGACTCTCTCTTGGCACGTCACTCGCCATTCAAATCGAACGCGAGCTCCGAATTGAAGTTGCCCCGGAATCGATTTACCAGGCCAGTCGGCTGGACGAATTTGTCCAGCTGGTCGGTTCGCGTCAGGAGCTGCCGGAGCTGATTCCCTTGCGTGTTGCCGACGGTCCGACGATCTGCTGCATGCCGGGACGCAGAGGCGGCTCTCTGTATCTGCGATCAATCGTTCCTTATCTTCGCGCGGACATCGCGGTCTGTGGTTTACAGCCGGCTCAAGAAGAATTGGGCGGAAGCGAAACCCGCAGCTTTGACGAGATCTCAGAACGTCTGGCGGAGGTCATTGTGCGACGACGCAATCCGCAAGGAGTGTTCTTGCTCGGGTATTCCTTCGCCGGATATGTTGCGTTTGACGTGGCGTGCAAGTTGACCGATCGCGGTATAACGGTCGATCGCCTAATCCTTCTCGATACCAGTGGTCCGACTCTGCGGCGGCAGCGGAATTCCTCCTGGCAACAGGTGCGAAAACTCGCCGCAGTCGCAATCCGCCCCACATCGGCAGTCACTGGCGCTTACCTGTACCGCAAGGCCGAACGATTTGGCAACTCCATCCGGAAGCGATTGGGGCTGGCGGCCGCCGACCGGCTCTCGGCCTCTCAGCTTCGGGCGCGGCAGCTGTACAGCCGAGCCATCGAACGGCATCAATTCAAGGTCTTCGCTGGAAGAATCGATCTCGTACAGTGCACGCGAGGCAAGCTGCTGAGCCTCGAACCGCCGGCCAATGGCTGGCTACCCTGGGCCGCGGGCGGCGTGGAAATTCACCAAGTGGCCGCGACCCACGCCACGTTGCTACGTCCGCCCCACATGACGGCCGTCGCGGACATCATCAGCAATTTGACGAATCGAAAACAGAAGTCTCGCGCAGCTGCTTAGCGTCGGCCGGATTTCTAAGCGGGTGCGGCGCTCGTCTGACCGCCCGCACCGAGCTGGCGGTCGTTCATGACTCCCGCAGCGTGCGAGAATTGGCCGCGGCGGAGAAATTCAATTGTCTGCTCGACGCTGCGTCGCAACAGCGGCAGCCGCACGTGGTCCCCTGTTAAGACGATGTAATCCGTCTGGTTGCTCAGCACGGTGCTGTGCCGGCGGACGACCCAATCGCGCGCGGCCGCGATGATGCCGATCTCCAGCTCGGTCGGCGACTCCAACTGGTTTACGTAGCTGCCAGTGGCGGACGACAACTCGTGCAGCACCGGGCACATGCGGCCCAGAAACAGGGCCCCGGCCCGGGCGACATGCGAACCCGAGTTCGGCGGCGCGAGCATCACGAGTCGATTTAGCGCGGCGGGCACGTCGACACAAAATGCCTCTCGGGCAATGATGCTGCCCAAGCTGTGGGCCACCACGTGGATCCGGCCGTATCCGTGCTCGATTTCGGCCCGCTGCACGTCGTCGCGGAGCCGCTCGGCAAGATCGGCGATGCGGCTCCTCACGCTGGAATACGTCCAATGGTGCACCGCGTAGCCGGCCCGCCGCAGTCCCTGGGCCATGCGGTACATCAGCAGCCGGTTGCCCGCGAATCCATGCAGCACAAACACCGCTTCGCTCGGCGGGCGGCAGTCTGCGCGCGGCCAGCGGTCTGCGCGCGGCCAACTATGGTCGTCGGCAATTTTCATGAAGTCCAGCTTCTCCGGTCGAAGACGAGGTAATTGAGCAGAATCGGCAGCTCATACAACGAGAGTAGGAAAAACAGCAGCGGCCCTTTCTTGTACTTTTCTTCAAACTCGTCCATCGCGTGGTGCTTGTCGTAAATCCGATGGTTCCAAATCTGGAAGCGATGCCACACGAAGATCGTGATCACGTACACCCACACGCTCACCTGCGGCAGGCTCAGGTACAGCCCGAAGAGTAGCGCAATAAACGCGATGTTCGCTAGCAGTAGCCGCGTTGGAATGTTGACGGCGAGCAGCGCAAAGTAGCAGGCGAGCCCGATGCCGACGATCCACTGCGTTGCCGGTAGTGCGAACGCGATCGCAAACAACGCTACGTAAATGCCCGCCACCCCCACCAGGTGCAACACGTTGATGCCGAACTGCGAGTGCCGGCACAGATGGCGGCGATAGAGTTCCGAAAAATCAATCTTCAATGGATTCATGCTTCTGGCTCCTGGTAAGGAAATTCGGCAGCGAGGCGGTCACCGTGTTGCGTAGCGCGTGGCGAACTCCCTGCATCGCCAACCTCGCCGTGCTTTGTCGCATCACCGCTGCAATCGTCGCACACGTTTTGCGGGCCTCATCATCCGTGATCGACAGCGGAGGCGTCAGCTTGAGCACGCTCGCTTCGTATTGGCAGAAACCTGCGAGCAGCGGAAACTTCGCGTGATGCAACATGTCGAAGAGCGCCAGCCGCGACGCAACGCGATCTATCGAGCGCCCGAAACGCGACCTACGGAGCTCGATCCCGATAAGCAGGCCGAAACAACGCGCGTCGCTGACGATCGCACAATCCTGCAACTGCTCCCGCAACGTCTTTTCGATCAACTGGCCGACCGCACGCACCCTTCGTTCGATGCCCTGCTCTTCCGCCAGCCGCAGCACGTTCAACAGCGTGCGGTAGCCGACTTCATAGCCATATTGTTCGAGGAGTTTGCGGGGCAGCGTGCAGTCGCGATCATCGAGCCGCTGCTGCACCTGGTCGGAGTGCAGCGACATGGCAAACGGAAACATCATGTCGGACGTGCCCTTGCCGATGGTCATCACGTCGGGGTGCAACCCGATGTCGGCCGAGCGCACAAACGGCCCCGTGCGGAACATGCCAGTTTGCACTTCGTCGGCGAATAGCAGGCAGTCGTGGCGTTCGCGCTGTTCGGCGATGAATTCGACGACAGGTTGCGGGATCGGCCGGACGCCCCCTACGCCCTGCACCAACTCCATTTGCACCACGCCGATCGGGTAGCGCTCAAACGCCGCGGCGACTTGTGCAATGGCGTCTTCCGCAAACGGATTCACGTACACGACGTTTGGGTAAAGCGGCGTGATTCCGCGCTTGAGCGACTCTTTCCAAGTGCCGGTGAGTGCGAACAGCGTCTTTCCGCCAAAGCCCCCCTGCAAGGCGAGCACGTAATCGCGCGGATACTGACTCACCAGGGCCAGCCGCAGCGCTGTTTCGACGGCCGATGCCCCGCTGACCGCGGGAATCGCGTGCGGCAAGCCCGTGAACGCGTGTAGCCGGTCGCTCACTTCCTCGCGGCAGGAGTCGAAGTCGCCGGTCTCGTTGAGCTCGGAGACGTAGTTCTCTGGATTGTGACCGCGGATGCTGCAGGCGACGCCCGCCACGGCATCGAAGATTCGCCGTCCACCGGCCGTCACGTAGTGGCCCTCGGCTCGCAGCGACTTCTGGTCGATTCCCGTCGCCGAGGTCAGCATCGCCAGATTCGGACTGTACGCGTCGCGGAACAGCCGTTCGCGAAACTCCAAGTCGTGCTCGATGCGCTGCAAGACGCGTTCATGCGAACGCCAGAAGTCAGGAGCCAACCGGCGGAGGCAGTGCAAGAAATGCCGGCTGGAGATCGTGTTCGGCTGGTAGGTCGTCGAATGAAACGTCGCCATTCCTCGCCGGTTCCACAGCGAATAGAGCCGCCGCGACGCAGCGAAGGCGCCGAACGGAACGCCGTGATCGACAAACGATTCATCGAACACGACGATATCGGGCGCTAGTTCGCCCGGGTCAGCGGCACTATTTGCCTGGACGCCGGCAAGGTCCTTCCGCTCCATCACGACGATCAACAGCGGCCGCTCTCTGCGCGGCGCCGCGCAACCGGCCAGCTGCCGGACGGCATCGGGTGCGCGCCGCAGCGTTTCCAACGATACCAGAACGAAGCCGTACTCGTCCGCGGTGATCGAGGACCAATCGACGTCGACCTCCGACGTAACCTCCAAGCCGGGAATGAAGGTAATCCGCCCCTCGTCCGGCAACTCGGAGTAAGCGAATTCCTGGAACCGCTTGTCGGCGTCGACGATCAGTCCCTTGATCGAACCACCGGCCAGATTCGCGCTGTAGCGGGCCAGCTTGATCGCGCCGCTTGCCGCTTCGTCGCCGCTGTTGGCCAGAAACACCTGATAGGTTTCCGCGGCATCGGTCGCCGGCCATGCCGATTCCACCAGATGCGTCAAACAATAGCACGCCTGTGTGACGCCCGGATTGAGGTAGAGGCGAAACAGATTCGGCGTCCTCGTGCGCACGATTTCGTCGCACGTCGCCAACACGTCGCGCGCCGTCGGTGACAACTTAGACGCTGTGCTTTCCTGGATTGAATTTTGCATGGGGCAAATTGGCCTTAATAAAACTCAGGAAAGCGAGGCTCGCCGAACGACGCATGAATAGGTCGGCGGAAATGCAGTCGCGCTGGCCGAACGGCGAATGGGCCATTCCGTCCCGCCGCACCAGCCGCAGCTGAATCTTCGACAGGGGCAATCGCTCGTGCTCGCGCCAGAAGATGGCGAATTCCTGCTCGTCGAGAAACAATTCGACGTGGTAGCCGAAGCGACGCACCAGCGTGTGAAACAGCCAGGCTGTGATTCGGTTCTCCTCCAAGCGGTCCCACAATTTCCCGATCGAATCTTTGGGTACTTCGAGCGTTTGGCCGCCATCACTTGTCGGATAGTACCTCGCCACATCGATGGTTCGGTCTCTGGCGCGGGCTTTGCGAATCTCGACGTTGGCCGCGTCGCAATTGCTCAAGAGTTGCCAGACTTCCGCAGCTGAGGGCAGTTCATAGGTTGAATGTTGCACGTAGCAGCGCGACTTCGGCCGCAAGCCGAGCCGCAGCCGCAGGACGAGCGCGCCGCTCTGCGGACGATACATGTAGTGGCCAAAACGCGGGTCGCCGCGCCGCAGACGCAGCAGGCGATCGAGGTTCAAATCGTAAAGCAGCACCCGCTCGATCGTTTCGCCCACGGTCGTGACTTCGCTCGCCGAACCGTGGACGGGAACCATAAACGTGGTACCCATCGCGATGTAGGAGAAGTTCGGCACGACGTGCAGCTCGCGCCCCGCGTTACTTAGCTCCGTGATGACGCGCTTCAACGTGACTCCCGCGTCCACGTCCAGGTGGTCGTCGTTCACGCGTACCAGCTTGCCGCAACCGGTCGTTTTGACGACGGTCCGGCCGGGGTACTTCCAGCCAAAATGTTGGACGCCGTTGTTGTAGCCGGCAAGTGCCACGTATGCGCGATTGAGAGGGATGTAAAGACTCAGCAACTCTTCGACGCTGGTAGGTTCCAACGTCGCAAGTTGCCAACTTCGCAAACACGGAACGCGCCTAGCAGCTAGCCGAAACAGAATTAAGAAGATGCTGCCCAGCATACACCAGCTGAGTATTCTCGCAGCGAACGTGATTGCGCTCGACATGGTCCCGGCGGCGAGGTGATCTTGCAGCACGTCGCTCAGCCGACGGTTCTCTCCCAGTACCGTCAGCTGTTGCCGCGCGATGCGATCGTCGCGCTCGCCGATTTGCGCGAGGACGGCGTCCAACTCGCTTTCCTCGAGAAAACAACTGCGAAAACCGGGAGCGACGAGCGGATGGAGCGGCGCGAGCCTGCGCAATTGCCGCGACAGCGGAGTGGATTCTCCAACGATGTGGCCCACTCGCAGCAGCACTTTCCGGTCCGCGAGGACGCGATCGAGCTCACCCCAGGCACTGACTTCCGCTGCTTTCACCTGCTCATCGCCGCAATGCACTGCGAACGAACTGACGACGCATACCTGGCAGGAGTCGGACGCCTCCGCGAGTTCCGCACAGCGCCTGACGACGAGTCGGTCGCTCTGCGAGAGCCGCCTCGCTAGAAAGACGACCACTTTCGAGACCGACGCTTCCTCCAATTCTGCCGCCAAAAATGTAGTGCAATCGATGTGTTCCAAGTCAGCCAATCGCGGCGGCGAATCACGGCTCACCAGCCTCGTCTTCGCGCACAGAGCGGCAAGCCGAACGGCGTACGCCCGACCGAGCCCAGAGCCCAAATCGACGACGAGCGTTTCGCCAGCCGCACGACGGCTGCGAGATTCCACGCCACGGCGGCCACGAGTCTCAGCCGTTCGATCGAGCAGAACTTCACTCACTTGCATTTCGACGGCTCCCACTCCCCTTGCGGCCTCATCGGGCCATTCGTCGCCACTACTCGCCTTCAACGCACGAATAGGCCCGCTGCCCGTACATCACCGTCTCGTCGCGTGTGATGCACGCCGTTAGCGCGTCGGTTGGCTCCATCAGCATGATCACGGTCGACCCCAACTCGAACGTGGCCAGCCATTCGCCGCGCGACAAATGTCGCGGTTCGTCGAGCTCGTTGACGGAGATCCGGTTTCGCTTCTGTCGCATCTCGAGCGCAAACGGATGCGTGATGTTGCCCACTCCCCAACCCGCCACCAACACGAGGATGCATCGTCCCAGCGGCGTCGCGAGGGACAGGATCACACGCTCGTTCAACGAGAACACGGGGAATTCCTTCCGCTGAAACGGCGGGTGCACCAGCAGCCGGTGGCCCGGCACGCGCGTGACCGAGTGCAGCGTCGCATTCTGCGGGGCAAACACCCGATGGCAGTCCAGCGGTGAGAGGAAGAAGATCGCGAACGAACCGTCCTCAAACGGTTGGGTGTCGATTTTCGGCAACAGCGATCGCAGCGAGTATTCGATTCCCTTTACGGTGAGCAACGTGTCGCGGTGAATGCGGCCCAGGTCCTGGACGGTGCCGTCGCAGGGGCAGATGTAACAATCCTCCGCCTCGGCCACTGGACGCAGCTCCGAGCGCACGCCGCGCGTGAACAGCTCGTTCAGCGAGCGATACTCGCCCAGCGGCCGATCCAACTGATCTTCCGCCAGGCTTCCATACTTGCGGCCATAGACGGCGCGAAACAATCGCTCGCGGAGCCGCCGCGAGGGAATCGGCACGCGGGAGAGCTTCACGCCCAGGGCGGCGGTGCACACGTTCATCACGCCGCCGTGAATCCGCCTGGCTTGCCGCATCTGTTCCAGTCGGGTTTTCAGTTTGGTTGCCATCTGAGCACGTTCTCAAATTCCCGCAATGGCAACGTTCGCCACGCGCAGCGCATTGGCGACGATCGTCAGCGACGGCCCGATTCCGAGCGACGTCGGCAGTACGCTGCCGTCGACGACAAACAAATTCTCCCGCCCGAACACGCGGCAATCGCGATCCACCGCGGCATGGCGGGCATCGGAGCCGAACCGCAGCGTGCCGCATTGGTGGGCCACGTGCTCGCGCGACGGAAACGACCGCGACCCACACAGCACTGCGCCCGCCCGCCGCAAAATTGCGCACATCTCTCGGGCGAGCGCTCGACCTCGCTCGCGGTCAAACGCGCTGAACTCGTGCCGCAGCTCGATCGAACCGTCCTCCCCCAGCACCACCCGATTTGCCGGATTCGGCAGATCCTCGACGATGCCGACCAGCGGCAGCATCCGCTTGCGGAGGAAGCGAACGGCACATCGCGGCCAGCGTCGCATACCGGTCTTGGCCAACATCAGCGGTCCCGGCGCGGGGAGCGACTGCACGAGGCCCATTTTTTCTCGCAGCGCTGGCGTGCCGAAGTAAAAGTCGGCGAAGCCAACCTGCTTCACGAATGTATGGTTGGCGCCAGTCGGCTGGGCGAAAAGCCCGACCGCCAACGGCGAATAGTGCATCATATAGTTGCGGCCGATCTGTGGGCCTTCGATCCCCGACCGCATCAGGATCGCCGGCGAGCCGATGGCTCCGGCCGCCAAGGCGTAGCACCTGGCCCGTACGGTCGATCGACTCCCATCGCGATTCCGTAACATCGCGCCCTCGATCGAACCGTCGCCCGACAGCTGCAGCCGCTCCACTTCGGTATCGGTCATCACCGTCAGATCATGCCGTGCCGCGGTTTCATCGACAATTTGCGCGGCGGAGCGACGGGCTTCATGGGGGCACAAGTAGCCGGCGCAGTTCGCGCAGCGGGCACACCGGCGGGCGTCGATCGCCAGGGGCAGTTGGAACGGCCGCAATCCGCGTTGACGATTGGCAGCCATCAAGCGCTCGTTGATCCGCGCGACGGGCAAAACTGCATGCGGCTCGCTGTCGGCGGGCGCGTGCAAAGGCGAAAAATCCTCCTGCGGACAACTGGCAACCGCGTACAGCCGCTCGGCTTCATCGAAGTAATCGCGCAAATCTTCGTACCCGATCGGCCATTCCCACAATTCGCGCGGCAGCCGGTCGGCATAGTGTCGGCCCGGTAGAAAGTCATCGGTGCTGGGCCGCAGCATCACGCCGCCAAACACCGCGGTGCCCCCGCCCAGCACGCCCCCCATGTACAGCTGCAGTTTCGTCTCGTTGACGCGGATCTGGCGATCGTCGTAGGGACGTTTTTCGATCAGTGCCGTTCGTTCGTCCAGAGGCACGTGATCGGCGTTCGGCCGCGCGCCGCGTTCCACCACCAGCACGCGCTTCCCCGCCTTGGCCAGCGACTGGGCGAAGGCCGAGCCTCCCGCACCGCTCCCGAAAACTACGGCATCGAAGTCAAAATCCATTCCGGTTCACTGACGGATGTCGGCGCTGCGCCGAGGGCGAATTTCAGCGTATCCCTGCAGCTAGCATCGTCGGCTACTCGAGTCTCGCACTGTGGCGCTTGTGCCAACTGGCTTTGCAATACGCTTCGCAACACGATCTCGCGCGCTCGAACTTCTGACGAATCGCAGCGCCGCGTGGGATTGTTAGATTTATGTACAGACGAATTGCCAATGTAAAGATCGAATGCATGCGCGTTTTGATTCTGCGCCGATTTTTCAAATTACGATCGCCGGAAATTAATATCGGCCTTCTATGATCTGACGCAGTCCTCGACAGGTTGTTCACATCGAACGCGAGGGCGATCGTACGAAGTTGCGGCGAGACTCCTTGTGGAAAGCTCGTTCGCGCGACAAGGAAAGTCGCAACGACTGCTCGGGGACCGAACAAGGATGTCGCAAACAGCATGAGCTCCGCCGCCATTCAACGGCAGTACAACGAGGTCATCGCCGCCAATTATGACCTTGATCCTCAATCGGTGACTCGCCGCGCGCTCGCGCGGGCGCTCACGCAGCTGCGTGACGACGGCCTGCTCTCGGCCGGAATGCCGCCGCTTAAGGTGCTCGACCTGGGAATGGGCACCGGGTTGTTCTTTGAATCGCTCGGGCGGGAAACTCAGCGCGAGATTGAACCATTCGGACTCGATATTTCGGAGCGGATGGTGGAAATCGCCCACGCGCGGATTCCGCATCTGACCTCCGCGATCGACGACGCGGCGAATTTCGACGCTCATTTCGCCGACGAATCATTCGATCTGATCTGCACCCACTTCATCACCGGCTTTGTGCCGATGGAACATTTGGCGCCGCTCATTTGGAGCCGCCTCAAGCCGGGCGGATGCTGGTCGTTTGTCGGCGCCATCAGCACCGCTTACCCCGAAATGCAGCGCAAGGCGCAGTCGCGGTTGTTGCGCGCGATGTTTGGCGGCCAGCAATTCAAGCCGGATAGCCTGCTCACGCCGGCCGATTGCGACGCCGTAGTCCGCTCGTTCGAGCGGCACAACTTCCGCACCTGCGCCAGCGAGCTGTTCGAGCCCGAGCTGGTGTTCAACACGTTCGACGACTTTATGGAGTTTGCCTACCGCGGCGGCTGGCTCACGCCGTTCGTTGAGGAAATGGGACTGCACGAGGCTGGTCCATTGCTGAAGGGCGTGTTGAACGCCATGGTCTTTCCGTTTCGCGACCATCACCGCATCGCCATCGGTTTGGCGGAGCGTCCGCTGGAAGAACTGTGACTCGACAAAGTCGAAGCGTCGTTCCGCCTGACGTGAAATTGGTCCGGGTCCGAGTTTAGGTTCGAGCGGAGTGCACCATGCGAATCGTCCTGATCGCCGAAGTGTATTTGCCGAAGGTCGATGGCGTCGTCGTCCGCACGACGAACTTGATTCGCCAACTGGTCGCCGTCGGTGACGAGGTGACGGTGATCTGTCCCGATGCCGGCGATGAGGGAACCAGCCAGGTCCCGGTGGTGCGGCTGCCCAGCTTCGAGTGCGTGAGCTACCCCGAATACCGCATCGGCCGACCGGATGCACGCCTCCTGTCGACGATTGAGGAAATTGCGCCGGACGTGATCCACTTTGTGAACCCCTTCGCCTTCGGCTTCCAGTGCTTCGATGTGTTGGCCCGGGCGGGCGTCCGTGTGCCGTGCTTGTTCTCCTTCCACACGCTCTACGGAGAATTCGCCAAACGCTATCGGCTGACCAAACCTGTGGCCAGCGTGCTCTGGTGGCTCTCCCGGAAGTACCACAACTATGCGGATCTCAACCTCACGGTATCCTCGACTACGCAACACGACTTGCAGCGGCGCGGCTTCGAGCGCGTCGACCTCTGGCCCCCGGCCGTCGACGCCGAGCTGTTTCATCCGCGTCGCGCGTGTGCGGAGATGCGGTCGCGGCTGTCCGGCGGCCAGCCCCACTCACCCCTCTTGATCACCGTCTCGCGCCTGGCGCCGGAGAAAAACGTGAAGCTCCTGGCCGACGTTTTAGAGCGCCTGCCGGGCGTCCGACTGGCGATCGTCGGCGACGGGCCGCAGCGGGCCGAGCTCGAGCGCTTTTTCCCCAGCGACAAGACAACCTTCGTCGGATACCTCGCCGGCGAGGATTTGGCCGCCGCCTACGCCTCGTCCGACGCCTTCGTCTTCGCCTCGGAGACCGAGACGATGGGCAATGTGGTGTTGGAGGCGATGGCCAGCGGCTTGTGCGTCGTTGCTCCCCGGGCCGGCGGAATTCGCTCGCTCGTTGCGGAACGCGAAACGGGCTTGTTGTTCTCGGCCGGCGCCGCGTCCGAAGCGGCCGCCCACGTTCGGCACTTGTTGAGCGAGCCTCGCCAGCGGCACGCGATCAGCGCCGCCGCCCGCCGCTCCGCCGAATCTTGCAGCTGGGCGAACGCCGCCGCGGAAGTTCGCGGCTCCTACCGCAAAGCGGCCGCCAATCATCGCTCCAATGGCCATGCCCGATCACAGAGCCGAGCCGCCTCGCGGGTGCTCGGCGGCCTGGTGACGACCTATCGTGTCGCCGCGGTCGTCAACGGATATGCCAAGACTTTCGGCGGAATATTGAATCCTCCCCAACCGTACGCTAACGGATCACCTGGCAGGAGACTTCTACATGACGCCCATGAAATGTGCGGTAGCTGACAGCCAGCGAAACGAACGTCACGTCCGCTCGCTGTTTGTGAGCGACGTGCATCTTGGTTGCCGCTATGCTCAGCCGGAAAACTTTCTGGCTCTGCTCGAGAGCATCCGGCCGGATGAGCTCTACATCCTCGGCGACTTTCTCGACGGATGGAAGTTGAGCGCCGCCTGGCGCTGGATGCCCGTCTACACCCGGATCGTCAAGCGTCTGCTCCAACTGGCCAAAACGGGAACCAGCCTGTTCTACACGCCGGGCAACCACGACGCCTTCCTGCGTTGTGCCGAGCTGCGGCACATCATCGAAAGCGTCGGCCTCAACGTCAAAGTCCGCGACGAGTTTGTCTTCCAGGCCCTCGACGGGCGCCGGTACCTCGTGACCCACGGCGACCGCTTCGACCTGGTCGAGATGCACTACCAATGGCTCTCGGTCGCCACGTCGTACATCTACGAGCCGATCTTGTCGTTCAACTGGTGGACGACCCGCGCACTCGGCCGCCAGGGCAGCAGTCCCTACGCCATGTGCGCGTTTCTCAAGGACAAGGTGAAAACCGCCGTGCGCTTCATCAGCAGCTTCGAGCGCGAGCTGTTTCAGCATGCCCGCGACCGCGGCTGCGACGGCGTGATCTGCGGCCACATCCACAGCCCGAAGGTGCTCAGCGCCGACGACATGATGTACCTGAACACCGGCGATTGGGTCGAAAACTGCACGGC
>JBFWSG010000039.1:0-15173 GCA_050248495.1 Pirellulales bacterium
ATTCTCCCCAGGTGGGCCGCGACCGATTGACCCATCTGTGCTGGCGCACCGTGACGTAAACGCTAGCGCGGCAGAATTTTACAGCTTTCGCAAAAATCCGTCAATTACGAGCGATCGCTTCCCCTACACATCTCGACCGGTGATCGACCCCTCTGCGAAACGAGGCAACATGCGATAAGTGGGCGCGATCGACTTGCTTGTTCCGCTCCATGGCCGGCCTCACCCGTCCAAGACCCCCTCGGCGATCTGGCGGATCTCCGTCTGGATCGTCTCGACATCACGAGCCGCGTCGATCAGATGAATTCCGTTCGGGCTACGCGCGGCTTCTGCGAGGAACCCCGCACGCAGCCGCTCGCGGAAAATGTTTCCCTGGCGCTCCATGCGATCCAGCGAACGCTGCATCCGCGCGTCTGCTGCCGCGGGGTCCATGTCGAGCACGAACACGGCATCCGGCCAGACGCCGTCAACCGTCACAGCCCCCACTTGCCGGATCGCCTCCAAATCCAGCCCGCCGGCGTGGCCCTGATAGACCAGGTTGGCCAGCAGGTACCGGTCCGAAACGATCGTTTTCCCGGCCGCGAGGGCGGGCCGGATCACCTCATCCACCAGCTGCGCCCGGGCCGCCATGTAGAGCAACATCTCGGCCCGCCGACCGATCGGCGTGTCGCCGTCGCTGTGCAGCAAAATCTCCCGGACCCGCTCGCCCAGGGGCGTGCTCCCTGGATCGCGGCACTCGACGACCTCGAGCCCCTTCGCACGCAGGTGCTCGCAAAACAACTCCATCTGAGTCGTCTTGCCCACACCGTCGATGCCGTCGAAAGAAAAGAACATGCGATTTGGTGAGTTCGTCCGTCGGTGTGTCGGCGCGGGCAGCTCAAGAATCTACCTGCTCACCTACTCACTTACTACCCTACTCACTCTTCCCTTGGTACACCGCCGCCAGTGCTTTCGCCCGCCGCGCCACCATCGCGCGCAATTCCGGCGGCTCCAGCACTTCCGCCTGATCGCCGTAGCCGAGAATCCACCACATGATCTCGTGCAGGCCGGACACCTGGACGCGAAAGACCAGCGTTCCGTCCGGCTGAAACTCCAGCTGCTGGGTCTTGTGCCAGATCACCTCGGCCACGTTTCGCGCCACGAACGGCTGGAAGCGGATCGCCACCCGGTCGTCCGCGCCGTCGCCTGGAATCAGCTGCCAGGCGTTTCTCAAATACCGCTCCACGCTGAAACCTCGTGGCAGAGTAAAAGTCTCCTCCAGCAGCTCGAGTGACACGATCCGACTCAGATTGAATGTTCGCACTTCCTTGTGCAGGCTCGAACGGCCAATCACGTACCAGCTGTGGCGTGAAAACAGCAGCTGATAAGGCCGCAGCTTGGTCTCGATGCGTTCCCATTCCGTGAGGCTGTCGTAATCGATCTTCACCACCCGCCGGCGAGCCCGCGCACCGACCAGCTGCTGGTAGATCTTTTCCTTGGCCGCAAGCGGACTGACCGGCAACGGTTGAATGCGAATCGCCCGTGAGATCTGTTTCAATTCCTGGCGCAGAGCCGCCGGCAGGCTATCTTCGAGCTTGTGTGCGGCCCGCCGCGCCGGTTCGTAAAACGGCAGCCGATCGCTGCGGCCCAGCTCGTTGGCCAGCGCGACCAGCGACATCGCCTCGGCCGGCGTGAAATTGATCGGCGGCAAAAAGTAGGTGCCCGGGATCGAGTACCGGTCGCGCTCTTCATCGAAGGCGACCGGTACGCCGGCCGCGCGGAGCGCCTCGATATCTCGAAACGCAGTGCGGCGACTCACCCCGCAAGCTTTGGCCAGCCCGTCAGCGTTTTGCCCACTCCCAGATTGGAGCAGTTGCAGCAGCTTGAGCAACCGGGTTATTCGCTTGACGTTCATCGATCATGCCAGGCTGCTGACGTCCGGCGAGCTGTTCACCGCCGCCTGAACGAGTCGTACTGGCTGCCGAATTCGACGGCTGTGGTTCGGTCGGAGGCGTCGGAGGCGGCAACGGTTCGGTCGAACCATCGACGGGCATCGGCGCCGGTCCCAGCGATTCGCTACCCTCAACCGGCCCCTGCGACTGACAGCCCTCGCCGGTGAGCTGTTGGTACGGGCCCTGGCTGATCACGTTGGGACGCGTGAAGCCATAGTCGAGGTACATGCTCGCGTCCCGTTTGCGGGCCTCACGCAAGGCGTCGAAATACGCCTTTCCAGGCCACGGGCCTTCGGCCAGATACACGCCGTTGTAGTCCAGCAGCGAGCCCTTCCGATAATGCACATTCATTATAGACTTGTTGTAATCGATCAGCGACCGATAGTAGGCGCTTTCCGCTTCCGCCCGGCGACGCTGGGCGTCGAGCAACAGGTCGAGCGTCACCCGGTCGGCCCGGTAGGCCGCGTCCACCGCCTGGACTTCTTTTTCCGAGGCCACGCGGCGGTTGAAATTCGTCTGCGACAGGCCGTAGTAGTTGTCTACGTCCCGGATCGAATCGCCCAGCTGGTGCGAAATTTCCAGTTCCAGGTCCTGCAGGATGGCCCGCTCGCGGGCAATCAACAGCTCGTGGTGCCGCACGCCGGAAAGCTCCCGGCGGAAGCCGATCGGCATGCTCAACTGCAGACCGAGCTGCCATTCCTGGAACTCGCCGCTGTCCAATACGCCCCAGGCGCTGGAGTTTTGCGCCGGGTTGCCGAAGTTCGGATTGGTTGCTGGAGTGCCGCTGTAGTCCAGGAAGCCGGTGCCACCGTCGAACAGGTGGTCGCCCAAACCGAGCCAGCGATAACGGCCCACGGCATCGAGCCGCGGCAGCATCATGTTGCGGGCAGCAATTAACTCCAGCTCGCGCCGCTTGACTTCCCATTTCTCCTTGCGGACTTCCACGCGGCGCGTGATCGCTTCGCAGTGGATACCTTGCCAATCGAAAGCGATGCGGGCCGTCGTTGGCTGATCGGACGGGCGAATCAGCCGTCCATCCGACATCGAGAGGCCCATGATGTACCGCAGCCGGTTCTCGGCCCGGTACAAGTCGGTGAGCGCTTGCTCGACCTGGCCGCGGAACAGGAAGTACTGCGAGCGCGACTGGGCTTCGCGATCCGCACTGCCGCCGATCGCACCGCTCTTGAGCAGCGCGGCAGTCTTCTTCCAGGTCTCCAAGGCACTATCGCGGCCGAGCTTGCGGGCTTCGAGGTCGCGGTAGGTAAAGTACAATTCCCAGTAGGCGTCTTCCACGTCGCGTGTGAGATTCGTCACGCCGCCTTCGAAGTCGGCCAACGACTGGTCGGTGCGAATCCGCGCGATCATCACGCCGTCGATCGGGTTGCCGACGCCGGCCGCGTACTGATTGAAATCCAGCGGCCCAGCAATGCGGTTGTATTGCGTGCCGCCGCCCTGCAACAACGGCCGGCTGAATGACGCCTCGAGGTTGGTGTTGTAATCGCTCGGCAGGGGTCGAAACGCCTGGCTGGTGTTGTTCTGCTCGTAGGCGGTGTTGTTACGGAACGCGAACGTCGTACCGTCGGCGGTCGTCTTCGAGATGCCGGCCGCAAATACGCCCGTGTCCTGAGCAAAAATTGGCGGGGCAATCAAACTGCCGACACCTGTGCTCGAACGGTTCTGCGGGCGGCGGTTCTTCTCCCAGAACATGCTCGCATCCAGCTGCGCGTCGAATTCCGACAGCGCCGCTTCCGGACCGGAACCTTGGAACGGGGAACCGACCGACAGACCGGTCACCGATTCGGCGAGCGCCGGATCGTAGGTCGTGGTCACGGCCACCGGGCTCACCAGCGTCCGCGTGATCGTTTCCGGGGCGAATGTCTGAGCCCGCGCGCCGAGCTGCCGCATCACCTGGCTATTGCAGAGCGTGATCTTGACGGCCTCTTCGAGCGTCAGGTCCCACATCTCGTAGTTGTCGGTGTTCTTGAGCGTTAGCGGCGCCTGGGCGCAATTCACCTCGTCGAGCGTCGGCTCGTGGACGTCCGGGTATTCGATCTCCGTGGCGACGTCGAGATAGTGTGAAAGATCGCCATCTTCCTTGCAGTAGAACGGCTGCTGCGGTTGGCAGCCCGTTGTCAGGATCGACGCGCTGAGCACCAGCGCTAGGGACTTGCGACAACGTTGTTTCATGGCTGTGCTCGGTGGCTCAAGTGCAGGGCACCCGAGTCGACTCGCCGTGGCGAAGCGGCCCGGAGGTCATAGCGATCGCACCCGCGCCGGCGGCAACGTGCCGCACACGCGCGTCTGACGATCGAGTTTTCCCCCGGGCTCACCGCCCCGGCGACGCCTGGCTACGAAGGACCGTAGCGCCGGCGCGCAAGAGCAATCAGCAGGACTGTTATCGTCGGCATAACCGGCAAACTTTGACAAAACTCGCTGCCTTGACGAGCAAGGATGGCAGCGTTGCTGGCACCGCCTGCGCGCACAACCAGCAAGCATGGCGGAGTTTTCGTCACTTGCATCGGGAAATCGCGGCAGGGCGACCGCAAATTCGCACGTGCGGCTTACACTAGACGTGCATGCCTTTGAAGTTCGCAAGGCCGGCAAGATGGGTCATCGCATCGAGCTCGTTGACCCGTTGCTCGAGATGGCCCGCCGTGATGAAGCGGTCGAACTCCACCAGCACCGCCCGCTCGACCGCGCCGCAGAACCAATCGAGGACGACTGCTGGCACGCCGCCGCAAGTCTCGCTGACCAACTCCACCGCGAGATCGGCACTGGCGGCCTTGGCATCGCTGCGATCGGTGAGCACCGTCCCCTCTAAGGAGAAGCGGAGCATCCCCTCGATATCTGAGTTGGCCAGATGGTAGATGCAGCGCGAGTTGTAGAGAAAATAGGCGTTCTCGACGCCGTGCTTATCGATCGAGCGCTTCAAGTGCTCGAGCCGGGAACGAAACTCCGGCGAGGCATCGAGCGGAATATCCACGCGGCCCACCGACCGGTGCGGCAAGCAGTCGAACGCGATGTCGATGAGGTTGTCCACGTGAGTAGGTGAGTAGGTGAGTAGGTGAGTAGGTGAGTAGGTGCATGCAGTTGCGAAGACTACATGCTCACCTACTCACTTCCTCACCTACTTACGCTTCCTTATTTCCGATCCCAGGCCACGGTAAGCCAGCCGTCGCCGCTTGCGAACGTCGTGACCGGCAGCGGCCCGACGTGGGCAAAATCGTCCTTCGGTTCGAGCTGCTTGACCTTGATCGTTTGCGGAATGCCGCGTCCTCGGTCGGAACGTTCTGTGAGCACTTTGGTGAGGTTGCTGCGTACGGCGACCTGCCGCGACGAAAGCTGTCCCTTCTCCGGATCGAAGCCGGTGGGCAGGACGGTCAGCTCGCCGTCACGCGTGAGCGTGACGCCGCCGTCGGCGAGTTCCGGCGTGTAAGTTGCCGTGACATCCCAGCGATCGAACGTGTCTTCGCCGGAAACGAGCTTGGCGATGTGGAGCGTGAGTACCATCTTGCCATCGCCGAAGTTCACGGTGACCGGCCGGTCGCGGCGGAAGGTAAGCGACCAGGCCTCGAAGTCGGCGTCGGCCGCGGCGTCGGCCTTCTCATCCATGCGGTTCTTCCAGGCGTCCTTGAGAAACTTCGGTAAATTGACGTCGGCCTTGGTGCCTTCGCCCGGCTTCAATTCGCTCAGCGTCGCGCCGCCCAATATGGCGGCCGTGTAGTTGTTGATCGCCGACTCGTGGAGCCGCGCTACGAGATCGCTGTCGACGGGCGCCGCAGGCGGCGCCGACGCCGCGGCTAGCTGGGAACCAGTGGCCTGCGTCGTGGTGTAGTTGAGCGAGTCGTCCGTCGTGCTAAAGCGAGCATACTGGGGCGCGGCGCCGCTCCGCACCAGCGGCAGCCGATAATCGTCTTGATATCGTTTCCAGGCCTTGGCGAGTTTCCCATCGATTTCGTCGGTCATGCGGCGGGCGATGCGAGTCTCCGCATGGTCGGCCGCGATGCGGTTCGCCTGGCCCTGCTTTTCGCGGGCCTTTTGCATGCCGACGTTGGCCACCACGCGCCGACCCATACCGCCGCCGGCTTTGCTCACCGAATGAAGCGCCGAGCTGGTGCTGGCGTTCACCCGCGCGGGAAAGGCCACGAACTTGTTGTCGCTCAGCTCGACCGTCACCTCGGCGTCAAAGTTGGTGTAGCCGGTGCTGCGAATCACCGCCGGACCGTTGTGGCCGACGTTGTTCGACACGACGCGGCCCCGCGTGTCCAGCTCGATCACAGCCTTGTCCTCCGACGGCAAAGTGCGAAGCGTAACGTTCCCCGTGGTCCGGCCATCGCCGCGAATATTCGTGCCGAGAATCACGTCGGTGATCGGATCGCGGCGATCGATCGGCTTGGCGGCGGCGTCGCGCAGCAAACCGGTCGAGACAACGACAAACGCGTTCGGCTGCGAGTATTTTTCGCGCACCGCCGATACCAGCTCATTCGCCTGACCGAGACCGGAGAGCACATCCAGGCGGATGCCGATCGCCTCGCCAACGCTCGACTTCGGCGACGCGGCGAAAGCTTCAAGCTCTTTGCCGAGCCCATCCAGCTGGCCGGCGTAGGCCTTGGCCTGATCTTCTTGGCTGGCCATCACCGCCAGATTGCGGTAGTGCCGCAGCGCATCGGCGACCGCTCGAAACGGCTTGAGCTCCAGGCCGGCGTTGTCCTTGTTTAACTGCGCCAGCGTCGCGTCGATGGCTTTGAATTCAGGCTTCTCCGCCGCCAGCGATTTCTGCAAATCGTCCCACCTCAAATAGGTGAGCCACTTCTTGCCGTTTGCGGATTGAGGCCGGACATATCGTTCCAGCGCGGAAGACGACGACTGCAGCTCCGCCTTGGCCGCGGCGACTTGCTCGGCCGTGATCGGCGCGAACTTCTCACGGGCCGATGCGATGAGCGCGGCGATGTCATCTTGTGCGGGGCAAACATTGGCGACGGCAAACCAGGACAGTAGAAGTGCCAGGCAAGTGGCTTTGCGATGTAATGAATGGCGCATTGGAAATGTCCTTTCCTTTTCCCTAAGTGTCGTGAATCCTGTTTCGCCCCCGGCGGACATGGCCATCGACGCGATGGTCAACGCGATCGAGCGCTCGAATCGGATGAAGAGCCGCGTTCCGGAGCCCCATCAACGGGGGCAATTGCGGCGGCCGCTCAAATTACGCATCCTGCGGCGCGAAAACGCCTGCTCCATACCCAGGCCGCAGAATTTCGCCAATCTACGCCGCTAGCCGTAACTTGTCTATACGCATCAGAATAACCCGCCGCGCCAGCTATGCTAGCTTGTCGGAGTGAGGGAAGGTTGAGGGTTGAGTGTGGAGGGTAATACGAAAGCGATCCTACTTCCCTTCACGCAGCTGATTGAAATACTCCTCGGCGTGCTCTCGGCGATTGCGCGGCAGCTCTTGCGTGGTGAGCGGATCGGTCTCGCTGCCCTGAAAGCTCGCCATCTCTTGCTGGATGGTCGCTTCGACGTTGCCCTTAATGTTCGGGCCGGCGATCGTGCCCGCGTAGACGGCCGCGCCTTGCCCCGGCTTGCCGCGGACGCGCGACTCGCGGGTGCTGGTCTTTGGATTGTCGTTCGACGGACGGTGGTTGCCGCGCTGCGTGCCGATGCCGCCGCCCGGTTGTCCGGACTGCTTGGCGCCATTTCCCATGGCGAACTTGCTGCCCTCGCATTCCGCGCAGCCGGCGCCTTGGCAGTTCTTGCAGCTCATCGCGTCCTTGGCCATTTGCAGCTGATCCATCGCCGAGTCGAGCATTTCCACTTCGTTGGCCTCTTGCTGCATCTGGCTCAGCTGTTGGGCCATTTGCTGCATCGCGTTCGCCGTCTTCTGCGAATCGCCTTGCTTCATCCCTTCTTGCATCTGGCCGAGCTGGCTCGAGAGCTGCTGCATTTGTTGCATTTGCTGCGACTGGCCGGCCATCTGGTCGAGCTTCTGCTGCAGCTCGCCCGCTTTGGCCATGTCGCCCGCCGCCTTCTGTTGAGCGATCTGCTTCTGTAAGTCGTCCATCGCCTGCTGGTGCGCTTGGGCCGCGTCGGCGAGTTTCTTTTGCAACTGTTCGAGTTGTTTAGCAAGCTCCGCCTTCTGCTGCGGATCGAGCTTGCCGTCGCGGAGCTGCTGGGCAAGCTTTTCGAGTTGCTTGGCGGCTTCTTGGAAGTCGCCCTGCTTCATCGCCTCAGCGATTTTTTCCGCCGGCCCGTGGTCGAACGACTTCATGCTCTGCAGCTGCTTCTGCAGCCCTTCTTTGCCGCCCAGCTGCTTGCGGCGTTCGGTGAGCTGCCGCGCCAAGTCGTTGAGCTTCACGGCCGCCTTGGTGCGGTCGAGATCCTTCTTCTTGGCCAGGTCATCGGTCTGGGCTTCGATTCGTTTGAACAAACTCTCGGCTTCCTTGAGACCGCGGCGTTCCGCTTCTTTCCGCTGCTCTTCGAGCTTCTTGCGCGCCGATTCGGCCGCCGTGTTGATCTGCTTGGCGACCACGGCTGGCGCGTTCGGGTCGAGGCTGCTCGTGGCCGTTGACGGATTGAAGAACAGAATGACAAGGAACGTGAGCGCGGCCGGCACCAGGGGCAGCCAGGCCCGCTCGCCCAGCCGTGGCCGAAACTTGTCGCCCACGTCGATCCGGCCCGCGGCGCGGACCGCGTCTTTCACCAGCGCCTGCCCAGCCTCGGTCCGCTGCTCTTCATCCGAGAGCGAAATGCTGCTGGCGATCCGCTCGCGTAAATCGAAGCGGCGATCGATTTCGATGGCCGCATCGAGCGCCGTACGCCGGGCAATGAACGTCCAAACGGCCGCCGCGGCAATCCCCGCCGCCGCCGCACCGAGGAACCAAATCGCATCCCAATTCGCCGGCAAATCGGCGATCGCCACCACACGCGGCGCCGCGATCGCCACCAGTGCCGCCGCCAGCGCCGCCGACAGGCACCACACCGAGCGAGCCAGGAACTGCTCGAGAATCAAGCACCTCTGAGCACGGGCAATCTGATGGCGAAGCTCATGCATGGCCAAACTCCTCACGTCCGAACCTGCGGCCCATTCTGGACCTCTCCATTATACCGCGTCGCACGAACCGTCGCACTTCGGCCCCTTTCCGGCGTGCAGCTCCCGGCCCCATACTCCGGCCCCAATTCCAAGGGTAAGATTAATCAACTCCCCCGCCACCCGCGAATTCCGACATGCGTTCTTCCCGCATCACCGTTCCGCAGTTCACCGGCTTCAAGGCCGAGGGCCGCAAGATCTCGATGGTCACGGCCTATGATTACCCCTTTGCCAAGCTGCTGGACGACGCCGGCGTCGAGAGCATTCTGGTGGGCGACAGCATGTCGATGGTCGTCCAGGGCCACGACAGCACGCTCCCGGTGACGCTGGACGAAATGATCTACCACGCCGAGATGGTCGGCCGGGCCGTGGAGCACGCGCTAGTGATCGTCGACATGCCCTTTCCGAGCTTCCATCTCGGGGTGCACAAGGCGATCGAAAACGCAGGCCGGATCATGAAGGAGTCTCGCTGCCAGGCCGTCAAGCTGGAAAGCGGCGTTGAGCAGGCGGAAACGATCGCGGCCCTGGTCTCGGCCGGCATACCTGTGATGGCCCACTGCGGCCTCCGTCCGCAAAGCGTCCACACCCTCGGCGGCTACCGCGTTCAGCGCCAGGCCGACGCGCTGATGGCCGACGCCCGCGCGGCCGAAGACGCCGGCGCCTTCGCCATCGTGCTCGAATGCATCCCCCGCGCGATCGCCAAAGACATCACTGCGAAGATCAAGATCCCCACGATCGGCATTGGGGCCGGCCCCGACTGCGACGGTCAGGTTCTGGTGCTGCACGACCTGTTGGGCATCACGACCGGCTATGTGCCCAAATTTGTAAAGCCGTTCGCCAACTTGAAGGAAGAGATTACGCGGGCCGTCACCGCCTATCGCCACGAAGTCCGCGAAGGAAAATTCCCGGACGCCAAACACTCCTTCGAATAGACGCTCGCGGCCTAGCGCGACTAGCGACCTACGCGCAACACCACCGCTGGCAGTGCTATCGTCGCTGCCCGCGTTGCAGCGTTTCCTCAACTTCCACTCCTGCTCATAACCGATCCTAGAATCATTGAGCCACATCGCTGGGGAGTGCGTCCATGTTCTGCTCCGAATGCGGCGCCACAGCCGCCGGGAAATTCTGCTGGTCCTGCGGCAAGCCGCTCGTCAATTCGCCCACTGTCTGTCCCACGGATCCAGACGTCGATTCCACGATCGAATTGATTCCCGTCACGATCGATTGGACGCAGCTCACGAATTACGAAGCGCTACTCCGCATCCCGGAAGTCCGCGACCGCATTGCCCGCCACGCCGCCCTGTGCCAGAAAAAGCTCACCGGCGAGGAGTTCCTCGAGGCCTGCGACAAGTTTCTCACACCGCTCACCGGCGGTGTGCCCTTCACGCTGATCGCCAAACTCACGCAGCCGCTGAGCACGCGACTGGGCCTTAAGACGGGCAAAACCCGTTGCGAACGTCTCGCTCAGCCGACCGGGACGGTGATCGTCGCCGTGCTCTCGTCCCTGGCTCAGAACGGTCACCAACTCGGCGAAGTCGCGCAGCTGGAAAACGGCGTCAACCTGTGCGCTGCCGCCCCGTCGGACATCTGGTCCCTCAAAGGCGAGCTCCACATCGACATCCGCGCCGCCGGCCGTGCGACTCAAATCGAAGCCGCTTACACCATCCCCGGCCAGCTCTACGACTGGGGCAAGAGCCAGCGCGGCCTGACACAGCTCTTCACAGACATCTCCACGTTGATGAAAGCCGCCTAGCGTTTTTTCGCGCCGCATTATTACAATGCGGCCATGAACTCGATCCAAGTCACGCTTCCGTGCGAATGCGGTGGCAACGTCATCGCGCTTTCGGGCGACGCCGGCGGTTCGGTCAATTGTCGTTGTGGGCGCACCGTGCCAGTACCAAATCTGAGTCGCCTCCGTGTGCTGAGCGGAAAAGATGCCTACGTCACTAATCCCGTCGAAGCGATTCGTAAGATGCAGCGTAATGGTGAGAGTCCGGCAGGAAATAACTGTCTGCTTTGCGGCTCTCACTCTCCCTCCCTCTACCGCTGCAACGCAACCTGTGAATCTTCCCACGTGAAAGGCGTCGCCGAGAAAAACTTTAGCACGATTCTTAGTTGGCTGGCCTTCGTTTCGATGGCATTCTTCGCTGGCTTAGCATTCCTCCGACAAAGCCAGACGACACAGTTAGAAATTCGCGGCCACGACGTAACCGTCGACTTCGACCTCCCCGTCTGCGACGCCTGCGTCGCCACGAACGGCAACCCGACGCGGGCGGCCGCAGCTAAAAAACTAATGCTCCAAGTGCCGGCCTATCGCGAATTGCTGGAGCGGTATCCTGATCTCAAATTGACCGTGAAGCAAACCGCAGCATGATGCGAGCGACGGCAGCCGGCGTCACATCGCCCGTTCAGAGAAGAGGAACCCATAAGCTGAAACAAGAACTCGCGCCGCCACAGTCACCGATGCAGCGCGCAAGTCCCACCCTCGTCACAGGCCGCCTCGCCGCCGCTGAGCCGATACCGATTTTTGGCGATCCAGCGGTATAGCGGCCGCCACAGGAACATGCTGCCGGGAAAGTATAGAAAAGGCGACGCCCACCACAGTCGCCGCAGCCGCCGCGTGAGATAGCGGATCGCCTCCGGACCCCAGTGGCGATTGCCATAGTGGTCGACGATCACCATCTCCTGCATCATCCGCTCGTGAGTCAGGCCGGGAAAGCGCCGCGCCACTTCCGGATCGTGGAGCGACAAATAGGAGAGCCGCCCCCGGCAGTCCCACCACGGCAGCTTGCGAACCTGGGTGGTGCAAATCCGGCACTTGCCGTCGAAAATCACGACGTCGCTCCCCGGCCGCTCGTCCGGCCGCGGCAGCCCCGTCACAATCATTTCGCGTTCCAACGTTCCTGCGCTCATCGCCACAAACTCCTCTCCCAATTGTAACCGCAAATCGGGCGAGGATTTAACACTGCCCCAAATCCGCGATCCGCAATTAGAATTCCGCAATCAAAAACGGCGAAGCCCCCGGACAATTGTCGAGGACTCCGCCGCAATGAATATGTCGGGATACCTCGAAATCGGGCAGGACGCTTACTGCACCGCGGAGTTGCTCCGGTCGATCGCCACGTCGCTGACCGGGCGAGCGCTGTCGTAGGCCGTCTCGGCCGTATTGAAGTCGCTCGTGCGGTAGACCTTGTTCGTGCCGTCGGTGTAGAGGAACGTGCCGTCCGGTGCGGCGGTGAGGCCAACGATCTTCGTATGATTGTTGAGGAACACGGGTTCCGCACCAGCGGAGGTGATTTTGAACAACCGGCTGGGATTCTCCAACGTGGCGATGTAAGGCGTGCCATCGACGATCGTAAACGTGCCCCACCAGTTGTTGCCGACGTCGGCCTGGCGAATCGTGGCGACTTCGACCGGCGCTCCGGCCCAGATGTCGCGGCGATAAATCTTGCCGTCGGCGAGCGCCTCGTTGTTCTGTGGAGTCGGCACGACGCTGAAGTACACGGTGTGCGGCTCGTTGCCACTGTCGATGTCACGGATCTGGCCTGGGTACTCGAACGACAGCACTTCATTCCGACGGTCCAAGAGTGCGAGCACGCAGCCGTCCAGTCCGCTGCAGTAGTAGACCTGGCCATCCGGACCGACAGTCACATCGGCGAGTTTCATGATGGCTCGTGGATAGGCCGGGTTGGCCGTGGCTTCGCGGCGGATGAGCCGGCTCTCGCTGCCGGCCGTATTCGATTGCCAGAGCTCGCCAGGAAATGTGCGGTAGTCGGTAATGAGCAGCTCGTCGCCGAGGGCCTTGCTGCTGAGCCCAAACGTCAGCAACAACAGCGGCAAATGCAAATTGAATCTTGAACAAGTGCGAAGGACCATGATTGCCTCCGAAGGACGGTTGGGCGGCGCAATCGAGGGGCGAGTGACACGACTCGCGGATGCGGCCGCCGGATGGGTCTTCAAGTGTAGGTCGCCGGAGATACCGGCGTTTTCCGCGAGATTCCCGCCAAAATCGCGGCTCCCGATCGCCGGCCTCGACGTATAGTTTTAGAGCGAGTTTCCGCGCAGTTTGCCGGTTCAATTCGTGGCCCAGCAAGCCACTGGTTGCCAATCAAGGCGAGGACGAAAAATGAAAGTCGGCGTGGTTGGTGTCGGTCGGGTCGGGGCGGCGTGTGCATTGTCACTGGTGACGCGCGGTTCCGCGCGCGAGGTTGTGCTCGTCGATTTGAACCGTGCCCGAGCGAAGTCGGTCGCCACCGACCTCCGCTACGGTGATCCGGTCTGTCCCGAGATCGAGATCCGGGATGGTGACCACAAGGATCTCGCCGGCTCGACCGTCGTGATGATCACCGCCGGCCTAAACGAAAAGGGGGGCGGTGCGATCGATCGCAGCGACACTACGGGCCGACTCAAGCTGCTCGACACCAACGTCGGCGTGTACCGCTCGATCATCCCGCAGGTCGTGGCCGCCGCGCCCGAGGCCGTGCTGCTCGTGGTGACCGATCCGCCGGATCCGCTTGCCGATCTCACCCGCACACTCGCCGGGCACGACCGCGTGATCAGCACCGGCACGCTCTTGGACAGCCTGCGTTTCCGCACCCATCTGGCCCAGCGGCTCGGCGTGAGCGTGCATTCGGTCGACGCGCTCGTGGTCGGCGAGCACGGCACCTCGGAAGTGTTTTTGTGGTCGACGGCGCGGGTCGGCGGCGTACCGGTGGAAGCGGCTCTGGCCGCCGGAACGCCCTTCGATCAGTTCCGAGCCGACGTCGAGCGCGACGTCCGCTATGCGAACATCACGATCATCGAAGGCAACGACGCCAGCCAGTTCGGCATCGGCATCGTTTCAACGCGAATCGCCGAGGCCGTGCTGCAGGACGAACGGGCCGTACTGCCGGTGGGCAAGTACAACTCGAAATATGGCGTGACAATCACGCTACCGTGCGTCGTCGGCAAGGGCGGGGCAGGGCAGATCTTCGAGCCGAAGTTGTCGGCTGAGGAGCGGCAGGCTTTCGAACGCAGCGTCGCGGTGCTCCGCGCTGCGGGCAAACGGATGCGAGAGCCAACTGCTGCCGAATTAGCTGTCGTCCTCTAACTGCGGGCTCGCCGACGTGGGCCAATCGCCGCGACCCAAGTACTCAGAAACACCGCGCCACTTCCTGGCTCCGGCACGGGTGCCGCTCCGCTGATCTCGTAGACAAGATCTTGATAGTCGAGATCGTCACGCGGAAACGCTTCCCAACCCACGACATAGTTGCCGACAGAGTTCTCCGGATGGCCGGCCTTGCCGATGATTTCAAATGTGACCATTTGATCCTGACCGCCCTGGTTCCAAGCCGGGTGTGAACGAATGCGCGAACCTAATCCAATTTGGAACACCTGACCACTATCGGCCAAAAGAATCGGCAAATTCGATTGGGATGGTGGGTTGTAACCGACCGGAAAATGTCCCTCAGGGGTAACCCTCGGGAAACTGTGAATGGTTTTGAACGTCCCCGCCTCTACGTTGTAAGCGCGTAGTTTGTCGTCGAGCGTTGGATTGTTGAATCTTGCCACGGCCTTCACAGTCGCGGTATTGCCCGTGTGACGGAAGAAGTGATCAGCGAGGTCATCCACGCGGCGAAGATTTGTCTCGCCATAAAGGGTTTCGAGGATCGACGGATTCGGATTGTCCGGGAATGGATTGACGCCAATCAGGTTCGGCTCGTTGTGTCGGTCTGGCGAATCCAGAATCGGTGTGAAAGCGGCAATGCAAGGATTCGCGGCCCAAGTGCACAAGAGGAGGGCTAGCGACAAATGCGGTTTCATGCGAACGTCCACCTAATGAGTCTTAACAGCACGCAAGAAAGTCGCCGGGCAGCGACAAGTACAGCACACCTCCCAAAGTAATCGCCGGTGAGAAATCCAACAATCAATTGTCGGAAAATGAGGGCGAGAACTTGCCCACTAAGTCGCTACTCGTAAAGGATTGCGCTAACGAACGTGATGTCGCGCGAACGAGAGGCGGTGCAGCTCGGCCAGACGTCAAGGCAGCGAGCCCGCGGCGACGGTCGCAAGTTCGCCACGTCGAAATTTTCGTCTCCCTATCAAATCCTCGGGAATGGCGCTGTCGCGTCAGGTGTGACGGGGTGGTGAGAATTGAACCGCCAGCTAGGGTGAGGATACCCGCA
>JBFWSG010000039.1:15273-55742 GCA_050248495.1 Pirellulales bacterium
GCGACGGTCGCAAGTTCGCCACGTCGAAATTTTCGTCTCCCTATCAAATCCTCGGGAATGGCGCTGTCGCGTCAGGTGTGACGGGGTGGTGAGAATTGAACCGCCAGCTAGGGTGAGGATACCCGCATGGGCGTACGGGTTCGGACATTTGCCCCCGAGCCGGTACGGACGCTCGCCCACTGGCCGTTGGCGAGCGTCTTTTTTTATGCGCCGCGGTAATTCCACTCTGGGAACCTCTGACACACTCGCCCAGTCCGAATCGACGAGTGATGCTGGGCCGACCTCACGAAGTCTCTTCCCGCTACTTGCGCTGGTCGAACTGCCTGCGCCGATGACGAGCGTCGGATGCACTCATGTTGCATCCTGCCGAAGAACTTGGTGAATGAGGGCAGTTTTCACCGGCAAAATCAAGTGAAATGGGCAGAGTTTCACAAGGTAGAATTGCTCATCCATCAAGCTTTTGAAAGGCATTGACTTGGGCTAGCCGTTTACGTGCCTGAGATGCGAAGATATTTCCCCGCAGCGTACTGCTCCGGCCTTCAAACCTCATTGAATCTAATTTGCCATATTGACGTTCCGGAACACGTCGAAGATGTCCTAGAGATTTGATCGAGGCCGGCATGGAAGAGCACGTGGCAAGTACCCAGGTTGAGCCGCCCTCGCCACAGGCAACGACGGAAGATACGACGTGGTCAGACCTCGGCGGGCTGGCACTGGCGATTACGGTGCTCGCCTTTCTGATTCCCTATGTCTGGCTGGCGATTCGGCGGTTCGACAAGCAGATCCGTCCTTAATTCTCCTGTTGCCTTCGCCGATCCAAGATTTGAATCGGCGAACGTAGCAGACAGCAGAGCTAGCGGCCGCTCGAATCGTTACAATCGCGCGATTTTGACTCGATACCCGGCGAGGGGCGCGACGATGAGAGAGGTCGACGATCCGTCGGCGTACGCTGGCGGGGTGTCGTCCTTTTCCAAACAACTTATCTCGCGGACTGCTGTCATTTCGCGGTGGTCTGGTCGGAGCTATCTCACGCGGTAGCGCCGACGATGGGGGGCCATTCGATGTCGCGCTGTCTTGGCGTCTCGTGTTGCGCGCTCATTGCCGCGCTCGTATTGCTCGACGCTTCCACGGGTTTTGCCCAGCTCAATCAGGCCGGCTATCGGAAGCAGCTGACGCACCAACCCGTATATGACTACCAACCAGTGAGCTGCGAATGCTCGCAAGGTCTTGGGTATTGGGGACCGGTGGATTGCGGTGTGAGCTGTAACGCCGGTTGCTCGGACTGCGGCGGCGATGGCGGTGACTGTGGCTGCGGCGGGTGTGACGGCAGCTGTGGCTGTGGACCGGGGAATTGCAACTGCGGGGCGGGCAGTTGTGGCGGCAGCTGCTGCTGCGGGGATTGTTACGGCGGCTGCGGCGACTGTGGTGATTGCTATGGCGATTGCGGTTGCGGCTGCGGGCCGTGCGATTCCTGCTATGGCGATTGCTGCGTGCCCTGCCAACCCGATTGCTGTTTGCCCGCGGTCACGATGTTTGGCGATTTCCTGTACCTGCAGTCGACGGGCCAGGATGTAGCCCACGCCCAGCAACAAGACGGCATCGGCGGCGCTGGCACGGTGCCGTTCGGCGAGATCGGCACGATCGGCACGGACTACAGTCCGGGCTTTCGCGTGGGGGGCAGCGTGAAATGCGGGCCCTGCACGCAAGTGATGACGTCCTACACCTGGTACGAGAGCGATTCGATCGCCAGCCTCGATCCACCGACGGGCACGACCACCGGCGCCGTCGGTTCGCTGGTGCACCATCCGGGCGCGGCGCTGACGGCCTCCGTGGGTCCCGTGGATGCAACCTACGAAATTGATTTTCAGCTGGCTGAGGTGGCCTGGCGGCGGGTCGTCATGCACCAGCCGCGCTACAATCTGGGTTTCTTGTGCGGTGTCGAATATGGTCACCTGGAGCAAGGTTTCGCGCAAAATGGCGTCTTTGGCGGCGGGCTGGGCGGTGCGATCGACACCGTGACCAACATCAAGTTTGACGGCGGCGGCATCAAGGTCGGCGTCGACGGCGATCACAGCTTCGCCCACGGCCTGGGTATCTACGCCCGGGCGACGGCGGCCGCGCTCACGGGACGTTTCAACAGCCACTACTCGATGTTCAACGAAACGACGGACCAGATGCTGGCTATGGCCGACTGGAAAGACGACCGCGTGATCGGTCGTTTCGAGTACGAAGTCGGCGCGAGCTGCACGAGCATGAACGGCTGCTGGCGGGTCGCGGCCGGTTACATGTTCTCCTACTGGACGAACGCGGTTACGACGCCGGAGTTCATCGACGCGGTGCAGGCCGACAACTACACAAACGTCGGCGACACGCTGGGCTTCAATGGCCTGGTGGGCCGGGTCGAATGCCGCTACTAGGCGAAACTCTTCCGACGGCTTTGCACGGTCCTCAAGGCGCCGAGAAGTGGGGAGGGGCTTCGGCGCGGCTCAGCCCGAATGGGCCGAGTCGCAAACAACTACCCATACATCTCAATTTATCTATTTTGACATATTGAGATTTCCATTCGGAAATGTCTTACTAGGCGGCAGATACTCCGTTGACCTCGCAGATTACCAGTCTTAGCATACGCGGTTGGGTTGGCGGGCAGCGCTAACCCCCGATCGGCCCGGCACGGAAGCACTGGTGTCAGCGGCCGATCGAACCGCCTGTCGCGCGGGACGAACACGGACGCCACTCCCACGGCAGATTTGATCATTCGCTTCAATCGATCAATCGCACCTGGGAGTCATTACGATGTTCCGCCGGTTCCGCCCCGGTCGTCGGCCTGTGCGCCGAAGCCGCTCTTCCCGCCCGTCTCTGCTGCGTGATCGGAAGCCGCTATTCGAATTGCTGGAGGACCGGCGGTTGCTTGCGGCGGAGAACGAGCCGAACAATTCGCTCGCCACGGCCAACGTGTTGGGCTCGGATAGCGTGGTGACGGTGAACGACGCCGCGATCAGCCTGCCGGGCGACGAAGACTTCTACCGCTACACGGCACATAGCGCCGGAAAACTGATCGCTCGCACGCTGTTCGATCATTCGAGCGGCGACTTGCAGATGACGGTTTACGATTCGCTCGGCAATGTGATCGCCGCGGCAAACAGCTCGAACAACGGCCTGGACCAGGAAGAGCTGGTGCTGCCGGTGGTGGCCCAGCGGGTGTATTTTGTCGAGGTCTCGGGCGTCGGGCTAGCGGTCAACACATACGACTTGGAACTGGAGAATTTCGTCACGCCCGCGCCGACGGGGGTGCAGCTTGACCCGGCGAGTGATACCGGATCGTCGCCGAGCGACAATGTAACGAGTGATACCACGCCGACGTTCTACATCCAGACCGACGTGCTGGGTTTTGTCGATGAGAACGGCAGCGGCACGGTGGACGCGAATGAAATTCACATACTGACGGCGGCGGAGGCGTCGGCGGGCGTGACGGCGGGGATCGCCGTGGAAGTGACGTTCGTCAACACGACGACTGGCACGTCGACGACTCAATTCGCTGATCCGCTGATTACGGCGATACCGGAAATATATCGCGTCACGGCGAATCCGGCGCTCGGGGCGGGTGTGTACCTGGTGTCGGCACGGACAAAGATCTTTGATCTGTCGGAAAACGCGGTGGGCATGCCCGCGCCGGCGATGGGGCGCAGCACAGCGTCGCCGCCGTTGTGGATGACGATCGAAGTCAACGGGCCGGTCGGTGGGTCAATGGACCTGCTCACGTCGAGCGACACGGGCATGTTCAACGACGACAACGTGACGTCGCTCAAATCGCCCGCGTTTTCCGGGACGGGTCCGGTCAACAACAAGGTCCGCGTGTTTGCCCAACGCATCGACGGGAATCCGAACAGCCCGACCTACGGCATGCCGATCGGCGATCCGCTGTTCGTGGGAAGCGGCAACGTGGGGAGCGACGCCACGAACGGCACGCCCGGCGACGGTCTGGGTCTGTGGGAAGTGACGGTCGAGCCGATGAACGAAGGCAAATACAACTTCTTCGCCCAGTTCGAGGATGCCTCTGGCACGATCAGTGGATCGGTGGCGGTCGGCTCGGTGCAGCCGCTGATGCCGAACTTGCCAATCCCTGATATGGGAGAAATCTCGGTGCCGTTCGATCTTCCGGATGACTTGGGGCCGATCATCGATCTTAACGTCACGATCAACATCAATCACAACAACGTGGGCGATCTGGAGATCCTGTTGCGCAGTCCCGGCGGCACACAGATCTTCTTGAGCGACAACCGCGGTGGCAACGGCGCCAATTTCACCAATACGACGTTCGACGACTCGGCGGGGACGAGCATCGTTTCGGTGACGGCGGCGGACGCGCCATTCACGGGCCAGTTCCGACCGGAGATGCCGCTCTCCGCATTTATCGGGAACGAGGAACAAGGCAATTGGCAGCTGATCGTGCGCGACACTTCGAGCGACGAGCAGACAGGGACGCTGGTGAGTTTCCAGGTGAACGTCCAGTACCCGCTGATGGTGATCATCGACAAGACGGCGCCGAACACTCCGTTTTTGGAACTGCTGGACGTGAGTGACACGGGTCGCAGCGATCACGACAACATCACACGGGACAATACGCCGCTGGTGTCGATGACGACGACCGACTTGAACCTGGCGGTGTTGCAATTGATGTATGCGGACAATTTCAAATTCCGGATTTACGACCGCTACGAGAACGGCACGCAGGAATTTCTGATCTACGATTCGGCGCAGGATATGGCGGCGGACGCAATTACGAGCCTGGTGGGCTTTGAGGCGATGTTTACGGCGGCACTGCAGTTGACGAAGACGTTGCCGTTCTTGACTCCTGTCAGCCCGGCGATCACGGCGGGCGCGCTCTCGGACGGCGTGCATAATTTGAAGCTCGAGGTGGAAGATCGGGCCGGGAACATCAGCGATGATTTTTTGATGACGCTGGTGGTCGACACGCAAACTCCGCCGGTGTCGTTCGGCTTGCCGGACGCGGCCAGCGAGAAAGATGGGCTGGCGGCCGAGAGCGATTCGGGCGTCACGACGATGCCGGCGACGTATGCGGACCGGATCACGAGCGACACCACGCCGACGCTGTGGGGGCGGGCCGAAGCGAACACGATCGTGCGGGTATTTTTGGACCGCGACTTGGATGGTGTAATTAATTTGAACGTCGACACGTTCCTGGGCCAGACGGTCGCGGTGCCTTACGACGGTAACGACGCGTATCCCAACGGTTACTGGCAGCTGACTAGCGCGCTCGATCTGAATGAGATCGCAGGGATGCCGAAGGATGGTTTGCGGCGGCTGTTGGTGACGGCGGAGGACGTGGCGGGCAACCCACCCGTATCATTCGCCAATCCGCAGGAACAACCTTTGATCGTCCCGGGCGACGAGCTGCAGATTTTCATCGACACGCAGGGTCCGCAGGTGACCGACGTGACAATTGGCGGTTTCCCGAATTTTGACCTGTTCGATCCGAAACCGTCGGTGAACGGTTACACGCCGCTGGTGAACCGGCTGCAGATCAACTTCCGCGATCTGCCGAGCCGCGTCGATCAGATCAACGCACTCAACGATTTCTTGTATGAGGCGTTGAAGGCCGACATCGCGGGGACGCTGGGCAACTACGTGCTCGTGGGAGACCACGTGGGGGTAATTCCGATCGCGTCGATTCTTGTGACCAATGAGAATGCGGCCGATTACACGTTTAATGGCGCGCTGACCACGGTGACGAGCACACAGGTAGTTCGCAACAGTAACTTCGTGGGTGCGATCGAACAGCCGGTGGTGGGCGACTATATCACGTTCACAAACGGTCCGGCCGTGGGTCAAGTTCGGCGGATTGTGGCTTACAATTCGCTCAATGGCGAGATGACGTTCGATGTGCCGCTGCTCAATTTGCCGGCGGTGGGCGATACGTTCACAATCACGACCTTTGCAGAAGGGGTGGTGACGCTGAACTTTGTGTCGCCGCTGCCGGACGATCGTTATACGCTCACCATCCGCGACAACTTGGTCGATCCAGCGGGGAACCGACTCGACGGCGAATCGAACGGGGCCGAGCCGCTGGATGATCCGCTGTTCCCGAGCGGCGACGGCGTGCCGGGGGGGAATTTTGTGGCCCGGTTCACGGTAGATTCGCGGCCGGAAATCGGCAGCTACGTATCGCAAGACATCGACATCGACATCAACGGCAATTTCGTGTGGGACCCGGCGAACGGTCAAGTCGGCAACGACGCGACGAACGTCGACATCAGCTGGACGCTGCCGGTGCAAAACGCGAACGGGACGGTCGCGCCTAGCGGTTTCAACGTGCACGATCTGTTGTTTGCCGGCAAGTTTCGCCAGAACATCGAAGAGGACGGCGAACCACAGCAGGCGGTCGTGCTGGGGCCGCTGTACTTCGACCAACTGGCGGCGTTCGGCAACGCGGCCGACCTGGGCGGCGTGTTCCGCTGGATCATCGACACCAACAGCGACGGTGTGGTGACGCTGGGTACGGACATCCGCACGATTCAGCCGTTGCTGGGAAATTTTAATGTGCAGGGGGCGATCCCCGTCGCTGGCAATTTCGACGGCAACTTCGCCAACGGCGACGAGATCGGGTTGTACAACTCCGGGAAATGGGGCCTCGACTTCAATCGCGACTTTGTGATCCAGGCGAATGAAGTGATCTCGACGACGCTCTTGGGGCGGCCAATCGTGGGCGACTTTGACGGCGATGGGCTCGAAGATCTCGCCGTGTTCAACAACAACGTGTTCTATTTCAATCTGGCCAACGACGGGCTCGGCGACGCCGTGGACCGGCAAATGGTGTGGGGCTTCCCGGGCGTGCTGGACCAACCAGTTGCGGCCGACATGGACCAGGACGGCATCGACGACATCGGCCTGTGGGTGCCGCGAAATAGCGCGACGCAGCCGGGGGCGCTCACCGAGTGGTATTTCCTGGTGTCGAACGATCCCTCGGGAGAACTGCGGGTCCCGGGGAATATCAACCGGTTAAATCACGCGTTCACGCCGGTGCCGTTCGGCAAAGACTTGTACGCTGAATTCGGCGACGACCGGGCGCAGCCGATTGTGGGCAACTTCGATCCGCCGGTGGCACGGCCCGCCGCGGCACCGCCGCAGTTGGCGGGAGATTATGACAGCAATGGCCGGGTCGAGCAGGCGGATTACAACGTGTGGAGGAGCAACTTCGGCTCGCGGACGAATCTGGCGGCGGATGGGAATCACGACGGGGTGGTCGATGCGTCGGACTTTACGGTGTGGCGGAACAATCTGGGCGCAGTGGCAGCGGCCGCCGCGATGGCTGGCGGCGCGTCGACGGCAGGCGACTACGACGGCAGCGGGCAAGTAACCAATTCCGACTTCACTACCTGGTCGAGCGGGTTCGGCTCGACGAAGACGCTCACGGCGGACGGCAACGAAAATGGCAAGGTCGATGCCGCGGATTACACGCTGTGGCGAGACAATCTCGGTGCCAGTTTGCCGAGCGCGGGCGGCAGTGGATCGCGGTTGGCAGCGACGGCGACGGCAAATTCAGCACCGGCGGCTTATGTCGGATACTTCTCGGTGACGCTGTCGTCGGATGAGGAAGCGATCGGCGAACAGGTATTTGCCCCCGTTAACCCAATCGCAATTGGCGAAAAATCGCTGCTATTGGTGCTCGACCAGGGAGGAAAATCAGCGGTCGATGAAGCGTTTACCGCGTGGCTCGACTCGAGCGACGATAAAGGCTCGGACGAGGCGGGCGAACCGGCGCTGGCAGTCGCCTGGCAGAATTGGGGCGAGTTGTAAGCATCTCGCCGGGCAGCGGTGGGTCCTGGCAGATTCGGCGCCCGACGAATGCGGAGGCGGCCGAGCGGCCATCAGCGCTGAGCGGCCTCGCGCAACGAAAATAATTCCAGCTTTTTCCCGCGTGATTCCCCCCTGCGGCAGCACTTTCTTGCCGAATGCGCAGATTGTAATTCTCAGCGCGGCGGCCATCCCCCGAGAGTGCACAAATTGTGTCGCGCGAATCGGCGCTTGCCGGCGCGATTCGTCATAGTGTTTCAATGGCCGGGGTCAGTTGGTTTGGCTGAACGCCCGGTCGCGCATGGGAGTCATGCGGGGCAGACTGGGCCTGGATGGCCACTCATCTCATGTTGACTACTCCAAACCCCCTGACACTTCTTCAGGGCAGTGCACCTTGTTTGAACTTCTGCGTTGGCCGCTGCGCGGTCGGAAGATTGCCAGCCCGCCAGTGCGGGAGTTTGTGTTGTTCGTTTGCGTAGAAAGGGCTCCTATCATGACTACGGCGTCTCGTTTCCATCGGAAGGCCGTCTGCCGCGCCATCGCCGGCGGCCTCGCATATTTATTGGCCGCGTCGGTATCGGCGCAGATTGTCCAGATCGAAGAACACTGGGAACTTGCGATTGGTGAGCCCGACGCGGCGGTAAGCGCCCCGCAGGCCACCATGGTCATGTCGCCGAGCGGCACTCTGGACGGGCAATACTTCTTGTTCACTGTGAATTGCCGGAATGTGCCGGACTATGAACCGGGTGGAGTTCAGGTGCAACTCTGGAATGGCGACGAAGCCGTCGACACCGAGTCATGGGGCGATTCGGTCCTAGATCAGGCGAACGACACGATTAGCTGGGTGGCACGGCTTAAAGTTGAAGATGGCACGTTGTCCTTTGAGATTGCCGACGGTTCTTCGAGTGCCTGGGGCAATTTTGGAGATTCCGGCAATTTGGCGATCTCCACGCCGACGTCGCTGGAGAAACTTAACGGATATCGGCCGCAAGTCTCGATCGGCGAATCGCAGGTCGGTTACGCGGGCAACCGCGTGCAACGGCTACTGCTTACGAAACTGCGCTGGCAAACGGCCGACGGCGAGTGGCATGAACTGGATGCACCGATCGACATCGATGCCGACCTCGATCCGTGATGAAAGAAACCTCGGCACACAAGACCTGCGGGTCGTGCCGAACAACGGGAGAAATGCAACATGATTTCGCATCAAAACTCGCAAGCGTCGCACCGTGGCGCCATCAGCGTATTGGCGGCATTGTTTATTATTGGGCTGTTGGCCATGGTGGCCTTTTGCGTCGACATCGGCTACGTACTGACGGCCAAGGAAGAGTTGCAGCGGACCGCTGACGCGACGGCGCTCGCCACCTGTTGGGATTATGCCAAACAGCTATCCGAAGGCAACAATCCGGCGGTCGCAACGATGTATGCCCGCACGACGGCGAGCAGCTATGCAGCGCACAACAATGTGACAAATATGCCGCTGGGATTGGCTCAAAACGCGAGCAACGACCCGGCCGGCGACCTGGTGTTCGGGTATATTGCCGATCTTAACGGCGGGGCCGCCAGTTTCGAGACGGATAATTCGAGCTTCTACAACGCGGTAAAAGTGCGCGTGCGAAAGGACCCGTCGCTCAATGGCGAAGTGCCGTACTTCTTTGCCAGAATCTTCGGCCTGCAGGGGCAGATGCTCCACGCCGACGCAACCGCGGCCATCGTCCGCAACGTGAACGGCTTTGAAGTGCCGGCCGACGGTTCGAACTTGGAGATTCTGCCGTTCGCGCTAGACTACGAGACGTGGGATAACTGGATGAACGGGGGCGGCAGCGACGATTATGCGTATAACCCGGACACTAGGAATGTGACACCCGGCTCCGACGGCAAGAAGGAAGTCAACTTATATCCGCAAGGGACTGGCTCTCCAGGCAACCGCGGCACGGTGGATATCGGCGGCGAAAACAACAGCACTTCAGACATTTCCCGGCAGATTGTGGACGGCGTGTCGCCGGGCGATATGCAGTCACTGAGTGACAGCGGCCGGTCCCTGGAATTCAATTCCAGCGGCGAAATGAGCTTGAATGGAGACACCGGGATTAGCGCGGGAGTGAAGAACGAATTAACTTCGATCACGGGCAAACCGCGGATCATTCCCGTATTCAAGAAAGTCGTGGGACCCGGCAACAACGCCGAGTACACAATCGTAAAGTGGCAGGGAGTTCGAATCGTCGACGTCCAATTGACCGGACCGATGAGCAAAAAGCATGTCACGATTCAACCGGCGCCGATCGTGTCGAAAGGAGTGATTCCCGCACCCGGCAACGGCAACAGCTCGTTTGTGTTCTCAAACGTGGTTCTGGTGAAGTGACCTACAAGTGCCATTAGGACCGTGGCAAATGCAACTTGACGAGACTTCGGAAACAGACGCCATGAATCGATCCTCGAAACGATCACCACAGCAGACTCGCCGAGGCTGCTATAGCACGAAGCGGCCGAAGCGCTGGGGCGTTGCCGCGACGGAGTTTGCAATCGTCGCACCGGTGTTTCTGCTGTTGGTGATCGGTATGGTGGAACTGGGCCGGGCGCTGATGGTTCAACAAGTGTTGATCAATGCCTCCCGCGTTGGCGCCCGACAGGCGATTACGCTTGGCGCGACGACTACCACGGTACAAACCGCGGTGAAGGATTATGCTGCGAGCGTGGCGGTGCCGGGAGTAACGGTGGCCGTGACGCCCAGCCCGTCGGCGGCAAAGGCGGGCGATCCGATCACCGTGACGACTTCGGTGGCCTACAACGGCGTGAGCTGGCTGCCTTCGCCGTGGTTTCTCGGCGGCGCGAATCTGCACGCCAGCTCGCGGATGAGGAAAGAAGGCTTTGAATAGGATCGAAATGCGGTTTGGACGGTCCGGATGGATTTGTATTGGCCATTCCGGTCGTGACGCCCGCGCTGCTGCGGGATTCCATTTTTCCTTCGCGCATTTCTGTCGCACTGTCCCAGCGGGTGTGATCGTAAGCTACGGTTCCTAGTGGCGGAGGATGCGCCGCACGGCTCAGGAGTGGGGGCAGACCAAGGAAGCCCCCGGCGCTCGCCGCAACTTTTCCGACTGCTTTCCAACCGACTCATCCCGCCTCGATACTTTTCTCTTAGCGACCTGGTCCCTTGCCTGCCGCTTGCGGCGGGCATTGCGCAACCGGCTGTCCGCTTGATTCGGACCTGCTCCATATGACGAACACCGCACGACGAGCGCGATCGACCTGCCGCGGCACGACCGTGGTGGAAACGGCGCTGGTATTGCCGGTGTTTTTACTGTTTGTGTTGGGGCTGATCGAGCTGGGCCACGCCGTAATGGTCGAAAACGTGCTCCGCAGCGCCTGCCGGCAGGCGGCGCGGATCGGTTCGACCGAAGGGAAATCGACGGATCAGGTGCGGCAGAAGGTGATCGATGTACTGGGCGCGGCAGTCGATCCCTCGGCGATCAGCGTGTACGTGAAAGATGCCAGCGTGTTCGACAGCGACACGCCGCCGACGACCAGCGCGTCGTCACTCGAGGCGCTGGGGAACATCGAGCTCTCAGATGCGGCGCCGCGCCAATTGTTCCTGGTGCGGGCCAAGGTGCACTACAACGACGTCGCGATCGTGCCGAACATTCCGTACCTGGGCAATTTTCTGGACAACGTCGTGCTTCAAGGGCAATCGTTCATGCGGCACGAGTAGCCGCCAGTGGGAGACGCCAACATGACCAGTCATCGACAGATTCGGACGACAGTGGAACATCCAGCACGCCGCGGGGCGGTGGCGGTCGAGTTTGCGATCGTGGCGCCGATCCTGGTGGCGATCGTGTTCGGGCTGGTCGAGCTGGGCCGGGCGTTTGAGGCCCAGAATTTGTTGGAAGTGGCGGCCCGCGAGGCGGCCCGCTTCGCGTCGATGGACCGCGACGACCTGCTCGATCCGGGCGAGAGCGCCAACGAGAAGATGGTTCAAGACGTGAAAACCTTCCTGGCGTCGAACAACATCCCGGCGGACCAGGTGACGGTCGAGATCAAGGACTTCGAGAATCCGACGCAGGATTTCGATCTGGACGACCCCGCCAACGATTTAAAGCTGTTCCAGGTGGAGGTTTCCGTGGACTGGTCGGACGTGAGCATGATGCCGGTGCCGGCGGGCCAAGATAACGTGATGACGGCGCAGGTCGTGTTCCGCAACGGCCGGGCGACGATCTCGGAATAGCGTCGATTTTCGGGCGAGCCGAACTTTATTGACTTGATTGCCTTTTCTTTTGCGTGCTAACGCGCTTGCGAGCGCTTGTAAACCGTTCGTTTCGAGGAGCAGATACCATGAGTCGCCAAACCTTATCCGTCGCCGGTCAAGCGATGCGGGGGCAGCGGCGCGGCGTAATCGTCGTGCTGACGGCCTTCCTGCTGACCGTGCTATTCGCCTTTTTGGCCCTGTCGGTCGACACCGGTCGAGTGGTGTTGACCGAAACCCAGATGCAGAACGCGGCGGACGCAGCCTCGCTGGCGGCCTCGCAGGAAATTCAGGCGGCGGTGCACGCGGCGGGGCAGGGCGTCGGCTCGGCGACGATCGACGCCAACTCGATCGCCGTAGAATCGGCGCGTCAGATGGCAGCCGACGTGGCTGAGGCCAACGGCGTGCACATCGACCCGACGGAAGACGTCGAGTTCGGCAAGCGGATCTACAATCCGTCGGGCGGCGATTGGCACGTGCAATGGGGTGGGGCGCCATATAACGTGGTCAAGGTGACCGCTCGCCGCACTGGCCCGGACACCAGCGCTCCGAACGGTGAATTCCCGCTAGCGTTCGGCTGGGCGATCGGCAAGGACAGCGTTCCGATCGAAGTTTCGTCGACCGCCTTCACTGAAGCCCGCGACCTGGTGCTCGTGTTGGACTGGTCGGCCTCGATGAACGACGACAGCTCGTTCAACTCGTCGTTGGGAACGAGCACGGTTGAAGGGCTGCTCGACGGCATGTGGGACGCGCTGCGGCAAGCGGATCCGAAGTGGCCCGGCACGTCCACTTCGAAATTTCCGTCGACAGGCTTCGGACAGGTCAATTCGTATTATGGAACATATGTCTCGAGTACGACCAATAGCACGATCATGAGCACTCTCGGGCTGAATCAGAACAACGCCGACGGCAGCCGCAAGTATCCGTTCCCACAAGCCGGGCGGAACTCGAACGATTTGCCCAAATCGAAGCCGAGCAACTCGACAAGCGACTCGCTGTGGGACGGCTATATCACGTGGGTCAAGAACCACAGCAATTCGACGTACAAGAAGCGTTACGGCTATCGGACGCTTATGGACTATCTGCAACAAAACCGTGAAGACCGCACGGAGTCAGAAGACCTGTGGCGGACGCCCCACTACCCATTCGCGGCGAACGTGAAGGGCGCGTCGATGTTCCTGAATTTCCTTGAGGACCTCGACTTCGGCGACGAAGTTGGCCTGGTGGGCTATGGACAGTGGGCCGTCCAGGAGAAATCGATCAACGACGGTGAAGTGTCGATGGACATCTCGGCAGATCCGATCACCGCGAACTACAGCGACATCAACGAACTGCAGCGGCGGCACCAGGCGGGCGAGTACAACGGCTGGACGGCGATGGGCGACGGCATTCTCAAAGCCCGCGAGCTGCTCGTGGGCGTGGCCAACGACCCCAACGACGAGGGCTTCAGCCGGTACGGCGCTCGCCCGACGATGATCGTGATGACCGACGGTCAGACGAACCAGAAGCCGAGCAATTGGAGCCTACCGACAAGCTTCAAGTGGAAAGACTGGACGGACTACGACGGCAACGGCGCCGCGGACTACTCCACCAGCGACAACAACAAGCGGTATGCCTTCTGGGAAGCCACCGAGGCGGTGAAACGCGGCATTACGATTCACACGATCGCCGTCGGCGCGCAAGCGGACCGCGACTTGATGCGGGCCATCGCCTTTGCGGGCGGCGGCGTGTTCATCGATGTGCCGGTCCACTCGACCGTCGAGGAAGTGGAAGAGCAGCTGAGCTCGGCCTTCTCGCAGATTGCCGCGAAGGTGCCGGCGGCACAGCTGATGTACGAGGACGATTGATGGAGCTCGAGGGACTGACGTGATTGAAGTTTGTGGAGGCCGCCGCCACGCGGGTCACACCGTAGTGTGGCGCGGCCCTCTCGATACCCTTGCTCGTGGCCTAGCGAGCACCCCCTGGGCCGCCGGACTGACCCCCCGGCGGCCTCTCTTTTTTGCGTTCCGACTAAAGAAAGCTCTGACGGGATCCAAGCGACGTCGCCCAATTAGTGGGCACGGATCCGATGCGTATGGCTGTGTCCCTGGGTTGCGAATTGCAGAATCTGCGAGAAACTCGCTAGTAGGCAAGAATTTCTTTGACTCGCACGAAATTTGCACCAGCGGGAGGGCGACCAGCTTGCAATTTGAGGTCATCCCGTGAACCTGCCAGCCTACACGACCAAGAGACTAGGCCAACTGCTAACGGCAGTGGTCTTCGGGTCGTTGTTCTGTGCCGGAATGGCGGCGTTTGATTGCTCGTCGGATCTGACGCGTCGCCAATTATCTCTGCGCATGAATCGGGCCGAATCCGGCGAACCTCAGTCGGAAGCGACGGTTCAAGATTCTGACAGCAACGAACAGGATAACGCCGGGATTCCAATCTTTACCTGCTTGCCGAGTGAGACGCGGATCCAAATCCGCCGTTGCTCGGAATCTCAAACTCAGGTTGTCGCCAGCGTATTTGCGACGAATCCCGATCACTTGATCGTGCTTCCCGGAACGCCGCCACCTTTCGTGGCTTAATTGCGCTCCGAGTTTTTCGCCCAGTCATGCTGTGAAATCAGTGGTCTCGTATTGGGCCAGAAGACCCACTCTTTCGGGTCGATAAGAAACGATCAGTGATCCTTGCCTGTGTGATTGAGCTGTTAAGCCGACCACAGGCGCGCCAAGTAGTCGGTCATGGTGATCGAGACGCTGGCGCTGGCGGATTTCGCATTTGTTCTCAGATTAGGAGGGTTTTGTTCGTTGAAGAGTCGCGATTTCGTGTGAAGTGACGGCCGCCCGTGCACGAGCGTTCGGGGTGGGCTTCGCCTAAACACTAGGCAGTGTCTGCTGAGATCGCGAACAAAAATGCTTGTCTACAATCCCGCCGGCTCAAAAATTCTCGCGTAAAGCGCGAGAACGGTGGCGGTTTGACATTTTGTATTTCTTTTCGCACGGCATTTGCATGCGGTGCCAGCAAGCGGGGTGGTCGTTTTCTGACCGCGCCGCGCAGCTCCATTCGACTGAGTGTCGTTTCTGCGTTCGCGGTGCGCGCTCGTCTCTGATGGGCTGCTTCAACGTTCTGCGCTCGGTAGGCGGTTATCGGCGCTGAGTGGTTCGACCAATTTTGGTTAGTGCTGCGCGCGTGCGCGGCGCGAATCCACCCTTCTGGAATGGGAGATCTGAAACGATGGGACGATTGATGGAAATTGACAAGGCAAAGCTTTGGTTGCCGCTGGTGCTCGCGGCGCTAAGTCTGTTGATCTTCGCTGCCGCGCCAGTGGCAGTGGCGCAGGAGGCCGAAGAGACGACGGAAGAGGCTGTCGTCGAAGAAGGAGAGGCCGCCGCGACCGACAGCGCAGCCGAACCCGCTGAGGAGACGGCGGCGGCGCCCGCCGCTCCGGATGGGTTCAACAAGACGCTGACCGATACATCCTTTGCGCTGGACACGATCTGGGTTTTGGTCACCGGATTTCTCGTGTTTTGGATGCAGGCAGGATTCGCATTGGTGGAGACTGGGCTGACGAGAGCGAAAAATGCTGTCAACATTTGCATGAAGAACTTGCTCGATTTCTGCTTCGGCTCGATCACGTATTGGGCTGTGGGCTTTTCGATCATGTTTGGTGGTGCAAGTCTCTATTGGGGCGGCCTGGATGGCATGTTCCTGAATACGGAGAAAGAGCCGTTTGCATCCCTCGCTTGGAGCCTGGTGCCGCTGGATGCGAAGTTCTTCTTTCAACTGGTGTTTGCGGCGACGACGGCCACGATCGTATCCGGTGCGATGGCGGAGCGTACTAAGTTCGTTTCGTACATGATCTATAGCGCGATCGTGTCGGCGTTTATCTACCCCGTCTCAGGACACTGGATCTGGGGCGGAGGCTGGCTCCAGACGAATCAAAACTTCTGGGACTTTGCCGGTTCGACGGTCGTTCACAGCATGGGAGGCTGGCTGTCACTCGTTGGCGCATTTATCCTGGGTCCGCGCATCGGCAAGTATGCTGCGGACGGCACACCCAAGGCACTGCCGGGGCACAACTTGGTGTTGGTCACGTTGGGCGTGTTCATCCTCTGGCTGGGCTGGTTCGGTTTCAATCCGGGCAGCACGATGTCCGCCGATGCCAATTTGATGTCCAAGATCACAATCAACACCAACCTGGCAGCGGCGGTGGGTTGCGTCGCAGCACTCTGCACGGCGCGTGCGATGTTCGGCAAATGGGAAGCTACGATGGCGCTTAACGGGGCCCTGGCCGGACTGGTGGCGATCACTTGCCCATGTGCCTGGGTGTCGATGCCGTCGTCCTTCCTCATTGGCCTGGTAGGCGGCGTGCTGGTCGTGCTGTCGGTGATCTTTTTCGACAAGTATGCCAAGATCGACGATCCAGTGGGGGCGATCTCGGTCCACGGCGTGTGCGGCGCGTGGGGCACCTTGTCGCTGGGCTTGTTTTCGGCAGGCACGGGTGAGGCCTCGCCGCTTCCCGGATTGTTTAACGGTGGCGGCACCAGCCAATTAGTCTCTCAGGCCATCGGCGTGGGCGCAATTTTCGGCTGGGCCATCGTTACTGGAGCAGTCCTATTTCTGGCGATTAAGGCTACGGTTGGCCTGCGAGTCTCGGCCGAAGAGGAGCGCGAAGGCCTCGACTACGGCGAGCACGGCAATGAGGCCTACCACGGCTTCGTGCTGGAGGCGATGCCGGAGGGTTAGTCTCGGCATCCCGTCTCGAACGCAGGGAACTCATGATGCGGGGTGAGTCGATTCAACACGATCGCTCGCCCCGCACTCCCTGAAATGAAAACGCATTTGCGGTCCTGCGAGATCGCTTAACAAGAGCACAAATTACTGGGAGTCCTGGGTATGAAGAAAGTCGAAGCCATCGTGCGTCATCACAAGCTTGAAGAAGTGAAGGACGCGTTATCGCAAACCGGCATCACGGGGATGACTATTACTGAGGTTCGTGGTTTCGGTCGACAAAAGGGGCACACCGAGGTCTATCGTGGTACGGAATACACCGTGGATTTCGTGCCGAAAGTGAAAATCGAGATTGTGGTGGATGATGCGAAGGTTCAGCCGGTGATCAGCACGATCGTCAAGGCCGCGCAGACGGGGCAAGTTGGCGACGGCAAGATTTTTGTTTCCGATCTAAGCGATGCGATCCGAATCCGGACGTCGGAGTCGGGCGCGAGCGCGCTCTGAGCCGGCTTCAGATCTTGGAAACGATGCAGCGGGAAGTGCAACGATTCTCTTAAGCGCGGGGAGTCGGCTACACGCCACTCATGCTTAAGCGCGTTCACTTCCCCTGCTCTTTTTTGACAGCATCTGGCCTCTCCCGGCCAGAAGGATGCTTGGCCTGGGGGTTGTCGTCCCTTCCCCCAGGCCAGGTTTTTCTTGTTCCGCGCGGAGCGACGCTTCGCAGGCACGATTTACCGGTGCGCGGGCTGGTCTACCGTCATGCTTCCGTCACCAGATCCTCGATCGCATCCAGTTCTTCGTCGACCCGGGCGACACTTCCGCGCGGACAAAGCGCCTTCAAGAGCGGAGGTGCCACGAAGGTGGTCACCATGACCATCAGTGTCACGGCGCTGAACATGGCGCCGTCGAACACTCCGCTGCTGAGCCCCATTTGGGCAAAGATCAGTCCGACCTCGCCGCGCGGAATCATGCCTGCTCCGATAATCCGCTTGTCGCCAGTCATCCAGAACGGCGCGTAGCCGGCGGCAAACTTTCCGACAATGGCCGCGAGGATCAGCAGTCCGCCGATCGCCAGCGTCTGGTGATTGGCTGCCTGCAGTGGATTGAAGACCGCCACGTCGACCGCGGCGCCGACGATCACAAAGAAGAGGGGCACAAAGAAATGGCCGAGTTGGGTAATTCCTCGTTCGATCTCGTGCGATTGCGGCGTTTCTCGGACCAGCAGCCCTGCCGCAAACGCTCCAATGATCGTGGCCGATCCGGCATAGTTGGCCAGCCAGGCAAGCCCCAAGGCCAGCAAGAGGGCCAGCATCGTCGCGGTGCCAGGAAGATCGAACTTTGCCAGACGCCTGGCGAGGGCGGGGACGATGACTCGGCCAAGCAGCAACGTCGCCGCCAAAAAGCCCACGGCGGTCGATGCGATTTTGAATATCGCCAGTGCCGACAGGCTTTCGCCTTTGGCAATGCCCGCGACTGCTGCCAGGATGATCAGTCCGATCACGTCGTCGATCACGGCCGCGCCGAGAATGACCTGGCTCTCAGTTGAGTGGAGTTGATTCAAGTCATGCAGCACGCGCGCAGTAATGCCGACGCTCGTGGCGGTGAGCGTGGCACCAGCAACCACAGCGACCAAGCTTGACAGGCCTAAGGCAAGACACGCGGCATACCCCAGCGCGAAGGGCAGGACAACGCCGGCCACCGCTACGGCCAGCGAGGCGCCTCCAACCTTGAGCAGTTTCTTCAGATCGGTCTCTAAGCCGATGGCAAAGAGTAAGATGATGACACCGAGTTCCGCGAGCAGATGCAGGATTTCGACCGTGGGGTCGACGATATTCAGCACCGAGCCGCCGAGGAACACGCCCGCCACAAGTTCTCCTAGCACCGCGGGCTGTCCGACCCACTGCGCGAGGGCACCGAATAACTTCGCCGCGGCAATGATAGCAATCAGGACGCCGAGAAAAGTGGGCAAATCGAAATGATGCAATTTGCTCCCTCCTGAACATTGTCGTGAGTGTCGATTCCGCCGACGAATGGCGGGAAACAACTCAAAGAGAAACTAAAGTATGTTCACGATCCCCCCATATCGCCAGGCCCACAAATGTGGCACCGGCCGCGAACGTCGTTGTTCGGTTGGGGTCGCAGGATCACCGTAGGCATTGTACGGATCGAGAAATCGCGCAACGACGACAGCGACCAAAACCGCCAGAAAGGCAAGGCCGGTAGTTGCTGCCCAGCCATCCTTCTGGTCCGCGATGTTGAAAGCCAAAATGAATAGCACGCCCGGACCGCCAAACATCCAGAAAATGCGCGCAAGGTCAGCAATCGCCGACTTGGGACTCTTCCCGGCCATGTGAATTCTCCTGCCGAAATAGAAAGCGAACGAGAAGTGCCAAAATTACTCGCGCGATGGCAGAATTGGCGGTCAGGCACCGCCGGCGCTCGAGGCGAAGAGCACCAGATAGGCAGCTTGCTCGAAAAAGATGTTCGTTTCTATGCGACAGATCATGGCAGAATCGCTGAAGGGCAGTGGCCCGCTGGTCAGCATACCCGATCTCTGCCGGTTCGCCAATTCAGATTCAACTTGGCGCCCTGGCGCAGTCAAGCAGGAACCAACAGACGGACTGCTCGTCTTATGCCCCGTTAGCGGCCATCACTCGTCTCGCTGTACCAGGTCTTGCCGGGAAAGTCGATGGGTTCGGTCAGCCAGCGTGCGACGCGGGTCCAGACTTGGCTCCAAATGGATGGCTCGTAATCAATTGCAGTGTTCATTTCTGTTACTCCCGTACGTGAAGAACGTGTCTACAGAAATATTACGAGCAAGCGCCGTCAAAATGGCGTTGAGATTGAGGCGGAGCGCATCAAGATTCCGTCAAGATCGGGGCGGTGAGATGGCTTCAAGGTGCCGTATGATGATCCGCCAGTGTTCTCCGGCCGGCTGCAGTCTGCCTATTTTTTGCCTAGTCGACGCTTGCTCTCGAAGAAGTTGGTCAGCATCTCGCCGCACTCGGCGGCGAGGACGCCGGGCGTGACCTCAGCGCGGTGGTTGAGGCGGTCGTCGCTGAGCAGCTGGTAGAGGGTGTGGGCGGCGCCAGCCTTGGGATCGGCGGCGCCGTAGACGACGCGTTCGATGCGCGAGAGTACGATCGCGCCAGCGCACATGGGGCAGGGTTCGAGCGTGACGTAGAGCGTGCAACCTTCCAGCCGCCAGTCGCCGACGACACCGGCGGCTTGGGTGATGGCGATCATCTCGGCGTGGGCCGTGGGATCTTTGAGCTGCTCGCGCTGGTTGTGGGCGGCGGCAATCACCTGGCGCTGCCCATCAGGAGTCCTACGGACGATCACGGCGCCGATGGGAACTTCGTCTTCCGCGGCAGCGGCCTCGGCTTCGCGGAGGGCGAGCCGCATGTGGTGGACGTCGCTGTTGATATCCGGATCGGCCGGCAGGTCGTCGTACTCGGTCATTCGCTCACCGGAGAATTAGCACGCGCGTCATAAACGGACGCGTTTACGCAGTATAATTTGAACGGCGCCGCGGAGGGGGTAGGCTTACAGTGGCCGGAACGAGATTTCGGCTGCTGAACGAATCGCAGGAGAGAGAATCATGATCGCGCGCAAGACGACGTTGGCGGTATTTGGCCTGGCGATGGCCTGGGCTGGGGCAGCCGAGGCACAGCAAGCCTGGTCGTTCCGCCTGGGGAACGATCCGTACAAGTATGTTGATGATGCGCCGCCGCGAGCGTACACGCGAATGCCGCAGACGCCGAGCGCGTACTTCCGCACGCCGACGAACCTGGACGACCAGGTCGGCGGCGCCCCGCCGCCCGATGAAGTCACGCGGCTGGCCGACGAGCTGGGGCACCATCTCAAAATGAACTACAAGCACGACATCCCAGAGTACAACCGGCGGTATGTCCACTTCCGCGCGGCCATGGACGAGTGGGACAAGTCGCCCAAGGGCATTCCCGAGCAGGTGCAGATGACGTCGTTCTTAAAGACGTCGATCAAATATTCCATGCCCGGCTCGCACGACTTCCTGCCGCCGCTGCCGCAGGTGAACCCGATCGATCAGCTCAACGAATCGTCGTACGCCCGCGGCGTCGAAGATCCATTTAAGGATGACCCGGTGCAAGCGGCGCCGATGTAGCTGGGTGGATGGTTGAGAGTCGAGGGTTGAGAGTAACAGGCATCGGCCGGCGGTCGGTGTCACTTGGGCCAACCTGCCGCACTTTCGAGCTGCCGACTATTTCTTGCCGGCGGGCTTGGCGGCGGGTTTGGCAGCAGCGCCGCCCGCGGCGGGAGCAGCGGCGTCGGCGCCTTCCTCGTCCTTCTTCTTCTTCTTTTTCTTGATCGTCATCTTGCGGACTCGGACCTTGGGGAGGCCCAGCGGCGAGTCGCCGTCTTTCCAACGATCGGCCTCTTTGAGCCGCTCGAGCCGCTCGACGCGGGTCATCACGCTGCGGTTGCGATTGGCGCCGCGCTTCACCTTGAGGCTTTTATCCAACGTCATCACGCTACTCCCAAAATTGGGCTCCCACTCGGGGGCGCCCAGCCGAGTCGATTTTTGAAGAATCCATAAGTATAAGGGCGGAGCCGCGGGGCCACAAGTTGGCCGAACTGCCCAGGAAATCGCTGTAAAAAACTCACGCGGCAAAAGGAATTTGCGGATAATTGGCTGTGTTGTTGCTGCGGCCACCGCGGCCACCTTGCTGGGCTGTTTTCCATGATTGCCGAAATCCTCACATCGCCAAAGCCAAAGTCGATGCGGTTCTCGCTCCGCAAGGTGTTTCGCATAGTTACTGTTCTTGCCCTCATCTTAGGAGCAGTGGTGATTGGGGCCAACTACTTACAGCGACGTGAAGCTCACCAGAAAGCTGAACGTGCGCGACAGGCCAAGTTGGATCGTGCGACCGTCGTTGCAATTGTCAGGACAGTCGAATCAATCCGAGCTCAGCTGGGTAGAGCACCAGCTGATACTGCAGAGTTGGAGGCACTCATGGGAGCGCCGATGCCATTTGTCCATGACAATGGTTACCCAGCGCCGATCAATTATCAACGTACTGGCGAAGACAGCTTTACGCTTCAATATGAGCTTTGGGCTACCGACGACTGGATTTATGACAGCAAATCGCCGAACGCTGGCTGGGTGCAGCACTGGTACTAACACCCTTCAGCTCTATTAAGATGCACAGTCCCAGAGTTACTAGTGCAGGTCGCAATCGCGGGTGATGTCCTCGGCCATTTTCGAGTAGTAAAGGCGGAGCTTTTCGCGGAGCTCGGGGCGGGAGTTGGCGAGGATTCGCAGGGCGAGGAGGGCGGAGTTCTTGGCGCCGGCGGAACCGACGGCTAGCGCTCCGACCGGGACGCCGCCGGGCATCTGGGCGATCGTGAGCAGGGCGTCGAGACCGCCCATCACTTTGCCTTCCATGGGGACGCCAAGGACGGGGAGCAATGTCATGGCGGCTGCGACGCCGGGCAGGGCGGCCGACATTCCGGCGGCGGCGATGATCACTTCGAGGCCACGCTCCTCGGCACTCTTGGCGTAATCGGCAACCACATCGGGCGAACGGTGGGCGGAGATCGCCTTGGCCTCGTGGGCAATGCCGAATTCGGTGAGGATGGCGCTCGCGCCCTTCATGACCTCCCAGTCGTTCTTCGAGCCCATGATGATGCCGACCAGGGGCCGGGTGGATGTATCTCCCATGTTCGTTTGCGATCCCTCGGACTCAGCGGTCAAAAAGCGGAAAAAGACGCGGCGAATTGGCGAACATTCTAAACTGCGACGGCGTTAGATACTATGGGGTGAGTCTCTCGATCGGCCGTTGGGCATAGTCTTGGGCAGCCGGGGGTGTGGCCGCGGCGATAGGCGCCGGTCTTTGCCGTGCGGCCGAATTAGTTGAAAGTGCACCGGAACCATGCGGACAGTCGAATGACCAAATTGATCCTCGGTAGTCTGCTGGTGCTCGCATTGTTGGGGACGGGCACGCTCTGGTGGGGACGCGACGGCGAGTCGAAGCTGCCGCAATTGCGCACCGCCGAAGTCGTGCGTGGCGATCTTTCGCTGACAATCGACGCCACGGGCACAGTGGAACCCGAAGAGGTCGTGGACGTCGGCGCGCAAGTCGCCGGGCGGATATTCAGCTTGGGTACCGATCCGCGTGATGCGGAGCGGACGATCGACTACGGCTCGCCGGTGGAATTGGGCACGGTGTTGGCGCGGATCGACGATTCGATTTATCAATCGGAAGTCGAACAAGCGCGAGCACAAGTCGCGTCGGCAGCGGCGCTGTTGGAGTCGACGACCGCCCAGGTGGCCGAGGCTGAAGCGAACATCGAGCGGGCGAACAAGGATGTGCTGCAACTTCAAGCTAAGCGGTTTCAAGCGGAGCGCGACAAGCTGCGGGCCGAAAACTTGTGGAACAATTCGCGCGGGGCGATCAGCGAGGCGGAGCTCGATCTGGCGCGATCGACATTCGAAGCGGCCGATGCGGCCGTCGGCGTCGGGAAGGCGACCGTCGCCCAGAGTTCGGCCGCACTGAGCTTCTCCCGGGCAAACGTACTCAAGGCGAAGGCCGATTTGAGCCAGGCCCAGGCCACCCTCAAGCGCGCCGAGACGAACCTCGGTTACTGCACAATCAAGTCGCCCGTGAAGGGCGTGATCGTCGACCGGCGGATCAACGTAGGGCAGACCGTCGTGTCGAGCCTCAACTCACCGAGCTTGTTTCTGCTGGCCAAGGACTTGAAGCGACTGGAGGTGTGGGCGTCGGTCAACGAAGCGGACATCGGCAACATCAAGTCGGGGCAAACGGTGCATTTCACGGTCGACACCTATCCGAACCGCGTGTTCAAAGGCGTGGTGGCGGCGGATCAGCCGCGGCTCAACGCCACGATGAATCAGAGCATCGTCACGTACACCGTCGTGGTGGACACGGACAACTCCGATGGTGTGCTACTCCCGTATCTGACGGCCGATGTGGAATTTCACGTGGACGAGCACAAGGGGGTGTTGCTCGTGCCGAACACGGCGCTGCGGTGGCGGCCGTCGCCGGAGCGTTTGAAAGCAGCGGGGCTCGATCCGGCGATCGCGGCGGGCGACAAATCGGAGAGCGAAGGTTCGGACCGCGGGATGTTATGGGTCCTGGAACAAGGCCGCCTCCGGCCGGTCAACGTGCAACTGGTGCTCAGCGACGGCACGCGCACCGAAGTTGTGGGCACGGGGCTGGATGCGCGAACGCAAGTCGTGGTGAGCGAGTCGTTTGACGCAAGTGACGCCGACACCACAAACCCGTTCATCACACAGGTGTGGGGCAACAACCGCAAGGCACAATAGGCAACTGGGCGGGGCGACGGCGGATGGAATTGGTGCGACTCGAAAACGTGCACAAGACCTACCGGCTCGGCGAAATCGACGTGCCGGTGCTGCGGGGCGTGTCCCTCTCGATCGCCAAGGGAGAGCTGGTGGCGCTGATGGGCGCGTCGGGCTCCGGCAAGACGACCTTGATGAACATTTTGGGCTGCCTCGATCGGCCCACTTCGGGGCGCTATTGGATCGCCGGCCGCGAAATGTCGAACGCCTCGGCCAACCAGCGGGCCGCCGTGCGGAACTCAACAATTGGCTTCGTGTTCCAGAATTTCAATCTGCTGCCGCGGACCAGCGCACTCGAAAATGTGCTGATGCCGCTCGAGTATTCGCACGCGTCGATGTCGGCAGGCCGCAAGCACGCGCTGGAGCTGCTGGGGCGGCTGGGCCTCGCGGAGCGGACGCGCAATGAACCTTCGCAGCTCTCGGGCGGGCAGCAACAACGCGTGGCGATCGCGCGGTCGCTGATCAATCAGCCGTCGATCCTGCTGGCTGACGAACCGACCGGGGCGCTCGACTCGCGGACCGGTGAAGAGACGCTAAAGCTATTTCAGCAGCTTAATCGCGAGGAAGGAATCACGATCGTGCTGGTGACGCACGACGCCAACGTGGCCGCACACGCGGATCGCACGATCCACATCCGCGACGGGTTGATCGAAGATGGGGAAGAAGTTGCCCTCGTGGAAGTGGATGGGGCCGACGGAGGGCGCCGTCGATGACGCCACGAAAAATTCTCGGCACGTTTCGCGTCGCTTTGCGGGCCCTGCGGCGAAACAAAATGCGGTCGGCGCTCACGACGCTAGGCATCGTGATCGGCATCGCGGCGGTGATCGCCATCGTCGACATCGGTCAGGGGTCCGCCGTGTCGGTCCAGCAGACCATCGCCAGCATGGGAGCAAACAACCTGGTGGTGCAGCCCGGCACGGCAGCGAGCGGCGGGGCCACGTTTGGCGCGGGGTCGGTGCTCACACTCACGCCGGAAGACTCGGAGTCGATTTTGAGCGATTGCCCGGCGGTGCTGGCGGTCGCGCCGCTGGTGCGCGTGCGGACGCAAGTCGTCTACGGCAACAGGAATTGGGTACCGCCGCAAATCTTCGGCACGACACCCGAGTTCCACGAGGTCCGCGACTGGCAGCAATTGGATGAGGGAGAGCCATTCACGGAGCGCGACGTGCGGAACGCCCGCAAGGTGTGTCTCATCGGCCGGACCGTGGCGCGGGAGCTTTTTCCTGGCCAGTCGCCGCTGGGCAAGGACATCCGCATTCAGAACGTGTCGTTCCGTGTGATCGGCGTCTTGAGCCGCAAGGGCGCGAACATGATGGGAATGGACCAGGATGATGTGGTGATCGCGCCGTGGACGACGATCAAATATCGCGTGGCAGGCGTGTCGATGCAGAATATGAACCAAAGCGCGTCGTCGCCGACGCAAAGCCAGCCGCCGGTGCCGGGTGCGCCGCCCGTGCCTTTGAAGCCGTGGGCGGCACTCTACCCTGTGGAGAATTTGCAGCAGCGGCTCTACACGCAGCCTTCGCAGTCGCAGCTGTTGAACACACCGCAGCCGGTGCGATTCACGAACGTCGATCAGATCCTGGTGAAGGCGACGTCCGAGCCCGCGATCCCCGCGGCGATCGACCAGATCACGCGGCTGCTCAACGAGCGGCATCGCATTCCCAAGGGGGAGGCGAGCGACTTCAACATCCGGGACATGACCGAGATGACGCGGGCCATGGGGCAGACATCGAAGCTGATGCGGGTGCTGCTCTTGGTGGTCGCGCTATTCTCGCTCGTGGTGGGAGGCGTCGGCATCATGAACATCATGATGGTGTCGGTCACCGAGCGGACGCGCGAGATCGGGTTGCGGATGGCCGTGGGCGCGCGCGGCGACGACGTGCTGCGTCAATTCCTCGTGGAGGCGATCTTGTTGTGCTTGATCGGCGGGGCGGTCGGCATCCTGGTGGGCCGCGGGTTGTCGTTCGGCGTGAATTCGTTCCTGCGCTGGCCGGTGCAATTCTCGACCCCGGCGGTGATCCTGGCGGTCGGCGTGTCGGCAGCCGTCGGGATTCTGTTCGGCTTCTACCCAGCCTGGAAAGCGTCGCGGCTTGACCCGATCGAAGCGCTGCGGTACGAATAGAGCGTCGCGAAAATCTGACTCGCTACGACTCGATCTTGAGTTTGTACGTCCGCTCGATCGGCTTGGCGCCGACGCCGTTGGGCGTGAAGGTGACTTTGACCGTGGCGTCGCCGGCCGTGGTTGGTTTGAAGAGGTACCAGGTGTAGCCGCCGCCCATCAGTGCCACGCCTTCGTCGTTTTGCACGCCGCGCAGTTTTCCCAGCGGCGCGAGGCCGTCGGAGGGAACGACGGAGATGTCCTTGGGAGGCCGGCTGCCGGAATCGCGAACCACGACAATCACTAGGCCGCCCACGTTGGCCGATTGCGGTTCGGTCGTGCTGGTCTTTTCGGCCAGCTTGACGATGTAGCCGGTGAATTCGTCGGCCGCGTAGCTGCCGGCCGTAATTCCCAGCGAGAGCACCACAACCGCAAGGGCACAACTGACATGGCGCATGAAAAAACTCCTTTGTAGATGCTAGTGCGGACGCCGTAGCATAACCGCTTGAATTGGTTCGTCGTCGGGTGTGCGATTATGCCGCGCGGCGCTCGAAGCGGCCGAAGACCATCCGGCCGGCGCTGGTTTGCAGGACGCTGGTGACTGTGGCGAAAACTTCGGCGCCGACGTGCTCGCGGCCCCCTTCGATGACGACCATTGTGCCGTCCTCGAGATAGCCGACGCCCTGCCCCGGCTCTTCGCCGGGCTTGGTGATCCGCACCTCGACAGTTTCGCCGGGCAGGAAGACGGGCTTGAGCGAGTTGGCGATGTCGTTGAGATTGATCACGCCGACATTGTGCAGCTTGGCGACCTTGTTGAGGTTGTAGTCGTTGGTGACCACCTTGCCATCGAGGTGCTTCGCCAGCAGCACGAGCTTCTGATCGACCGGCTGGCCGGCAAACTCCGGTAGCTCGCGATCGTAGATCACAAGGTCGACTTTCGGATCGTTGCGCAGTTTGTTGAGGATATCAAGGCCACGTCGACCGCGGTTGCGCTTGAGCTTGTCGCTATGGTCGGCGATGTGCTGCAACTCCGAGATGACGAACTGCGGCATGATCAACTGGTTGTCGATCACGCGGGTTTCGACGACATCGGCAATGCGGCCGTCGATCACCACGCTGGTGTCGAGCACATAAGGCTTGAGGCCTTTGACTTCCTTGGCAAATTCAACGTATGGAATGATGAAGCGAAAGTCGTCTTTAGTCTGCAAGAGCACGCTGATGCAGGCATAGCACATGATGGTCGAGATGAACAAATTGATCCAACTGACGAGATCCTTGTTCAACCCGGACATGAGCGGCGTGAGCGCGATGCCAAACACATACGCCAAGATCAAGCCGACAAACATGCCGAAATAGATGGCGGTGATGGTGTCGAGCTTCTTGCGACGGACCGAGCTGTCGGCCACGAGGACGCCGCCGGCAATCAAGAGCACGCCAAAAAAGGCGGCCAGCGGCAACCAGCGATTGTCGCCCCCGACCATGTCCGATTGGGAGAGCTGAAACCCAAGCGCGATCGCCACGGCGACGAACACGCAACGAAGTATGAGCAAGGCCATAGCCGGCATTCCACGAAGTGGCCTGCGGCGCGCGGATTGCCGCGCCGGTTGGCGACTGCGAATCGAAAGTTTCCTGACATGGCGCCGCGGCAGTGCCGCGACGCCGATCATCCCCACCCACTATTCTAACACCCAGTCGGCGGGTCACCAGGGCGGAGGAGTGCCGCTCACAGCCGGCCGGACGTCAAACGGCGGTGCTCTTCCAGGGCGTACCGGTCGGTCATGCCGGCCAGGTAATCTGCAACGCTTCGCGCCGGAGTGTCGATTTCGACGCGGGCGCGAAACTTTGCAGGGAGCCTCGCGGGGTCGGCGAGGAAGATCTCGAACATTTCGCGGAGCGCCTGCCGCGCCGCCTGGCGCGTGGCCTCGACGCTTTCGTGCCGGTACACATTTATGAAGAGAAAGCGTTCGAGACCTTGCTTAAGCTCGGCGACTTCCGGCGTGGGAGCGAAGAGCACCGGCGCGCGGCGGACGTCGGCGACGGATTGGACGTCGCGATCTTGGAGCGAGCGCTCGACCGCGGCGAGCAGGTCGTCGACTTGCCAGTGGATCAGTTCGTGGACGATGGCCCGGCGGAGCTGACGGTCGTCGAGCTGGGCGAAGCGACGGCGGACGCGACCGGCCGCCTCGCGCCAAAGCGGGACCGCGAGCAATTGGTCGAGGGCCAGCAGGCCGAGCTCGAGGGAGTCGTCGGCGTCGTGCGAGTCGTACGCGATGCTGTCGGCGGCGTCGACGACCTGCACTTCGAGTAGGGGACTGAGGGCCGACGGGGCGTTCTTGTCGACGCGGCGCGATTGGCCTTCGAGCACTTCCAGGCTGAGGTTGAGACCCGGAAATTCGGGGTAGCGATTCTCGAGCAGCTCGACGATCCGCAGGGCCTGGGCGTTGTGGTTGAAACCACCCGCGTCGACGAGACACTCGTCGAGCACGTCTTCGCCGGAGTGGCCGAAGGGGGGATGGCCGATATCGTGAGCGAGCGACAGCGCCTCGACCAGGTCCTCGTTGAGCCGCAGGGCGCGGGCTAATGTACGAGCGATCGAGGCGACCTCGAGCGTGTGCGTAAGCCGCGTCCGATGGTAGTCGCCCATCTCGCCGGTGAAGACTTGCGTTTTGTGGCTGAGACGGCGGAACGCGCTGCAGTGAATGATCCGGTCGCGATCGCGCTGGAACGGCCCGCGGTACGATTGCGACGACTCGGCGTGCTTGCGGCCGGCCGAATCGGCGCTGTGCATTGCGTAGGGCGCGAGCAAGGCCCGTTCGCGGTCGAGAATCAGGTTGGGGTCGGAATGGGTAGTCACGGTTGCCGGAAGTTACTCCGGTTGCGCGGCGTCGGTCAAAGACTTTGTGAGGAGTTCCCAGAGCGCGTCGAGGGACTGTGGGATGACGCGCGTGCCGGAGAGCACGGTCATGAAATTGCTGTCGCCGACCCAGCGGGGGACGATGTGCCAATGCAAATGGCCCGGGCAGCCGGCCCCGGCGACTCGGCCCAAGTTCAGGCCGATATTGAAGCCCTCGGCCCGGAGTTGGTCGGTGAGAATGCCGGTCATCCGCGCGAGGAAATCGATACAGGCCAGATGCTCGGCGTCGGTCATGTCGGCAAGCTGCGCGACATGACGGCGCGGGGCGATCATCAGGTGGCCGTTGCTGTAGGGGTAGCGATTGAGCACGACCATGGCGAGCTCGGTGCGGGCGGCCACCAGCAGGCGTTGATCAACCTGGGCCGAGTCCTGGTAGTCGGCGGCAGCGCGGCAGAGGAAGCACTTTTCGTCGGCGCCGCTCCGCCAGGCGATCGGCGCGGGCAGCGGCTGCTCATCCGCGGCGCCGCCGCTGACGTACTCGAGTCGCCAAGGAGCCCAAAGTCGTTCGTCGTTCACGGCGCCTCGCTTTGGCGATTACTGGTTGACGGCGGGAGTGGTGGATTGAGAGGCAGGCGATGGCGACGTGGTTTCGGCCGGCGGAGTGGAATTGAGATTTACAACCCACAAGAGCACTCCCGCGAGCACCACGACCACCAGTAACATGGCGACGGCGAGGGACAATTGCTTTTGCTTGCTGCGCTGGCGGTGATAGGTGTACGTCGAGGCGGCAAGTGCCGGCGATTTGGTTGCGACGGCTTCTGCGTCCGTTGATTCGAGAACGATCGAGTCATCCATGTCGGCCTCGGCGTCGAGCGCGCCAACAGCGAGCGGAGGTGCTGGTTCGGACGGCGCGGCAATCGGAGGTGAGACAATTGGCTCTGAAACCGGTGCCGGGGGAGGCGCGGCCACGAGCGGCACAGGCAACAGATCGGGAATGCTGTGTGCAGGCTTCCACTCGGCCCAACCTTCACGCCAGACGAGCGTGTCGGCCGCGAGGCGCCCACCGGCAATCCACGCGCGAAACTGCAGCTCGCTCAACGGTCCAACCTGCTCGCCTGCCGCGCTCCGCAGATACCAGGCGGCGCCGGTCGGCGCGGCCTCCACGACGACCGCGGCCGCGGCTGCGGGCGCTTCCTGTGGCGAGGCACTGGCGGCGGGAATCGTCAGTTTCGCCCCACATTCGGGGCAGCTTCCGCGCTTGCCGGCGAGTTCGGCCTTGACGTTCAGCTTGTGCCCGTTCGGGCAAAGAAATCGAATGCCCATCGCTCGGCTGCGAAATTGGACTGGAGGGGTGCACCGGGCAATTTGCGGGGAGACCGCCCGTTAATGGCCATTATAGGTCGGTCGATCGCAGCTGACAGCGGGAAGCGTCTCCCGGCCCGCGGCCGAACTTCAAGACATCGCAGAGCGGATTCTCGGCGCTAAGAGCCACTGCGAATTCAACGACAGATTGTACGGAATGTGCGGTTTTCAGCGGTCGAACCGGCCCGCGGGCGACAAAAAGCCAAGACGCAAAACTGGCAAGGCTGGCACCTCTTTCCTAAAATGAGTTTCATGCCGGAAACCGGCGGCCGCGAGGCAGATCGGTGCCGCACTGCAACCGTGATGGGCCATAGTTGAGGGAGTGAGGCAAGCGGATTATGCGTAACCGTCGCAACGAAGAAGAGCCGGTCGAGATCGCGATCGTCGGCGATCTCACAGACACCGAAGCCGACCTGACCGACCGCCTGTTGAGCGTCGAGCCGGGCGGCGAGTGCACGATCTATTTCGATTCGCCCGGCGGCAGCCCGTACTGCGCCGTGTCGCTGATGACGCTGATCAAGCTCCGTGAATTGCATGCCACGGGAATCGTGACGGGCGAGTGCTCCTCCGCGACACTTTGGCCGTTCGCGGCCTGCAAGCGACGGATCGTCACGCCGTACAGCGTGATGCTGTTCCATCCGATGCGCTGGCAGAGCGAAGAGAACGTCGGCCTGGCCGAGGCTGCCGAATGGGCACGTCACTTCGGGCACCTGGAACAAGAGATGGACCAGCTGCTCGCGCACCTGTTCGGCGTGTCGCCGAGCCTGATGCACGAGTGGATCAACCCGGGACGCTACGTGATCGGCCGCGAGCTGGCCGACGCCGGAATGGCGGAGCTGGTGGAGCTGGACCAACTGCACCGCGTGCCATTCGCCCGGCTGCTGAGCGAGCCGCGAACTGCTGCTCCGCCGATCATCCGCCCGACTGCCGCACGGCGGCTACGAACCGCGCCGGCGGCCATGTCGCCAAAGAAGCCGCTGCCGAAGAAGAAGTCGAAATAGCGAGCGGCGCGATTCAGGTCACTTTAACGCGGCAAGTCTGCGCGCGTTCAATCTTTATGTTGCGCCGCTCTAAGTCGTGCGCCGGTCTTCGCCCACGGCAACGTCCGAACTGACGGACTACGGCAGCCGTTGCGCGAGCGCGACGAATCCGACCTCATAAAATATACCGGCCTCCCACGCCGCTACCGGAGCACCGGTCTGGGGGTCCTCATCTCGGGCCTGTGCTGGGCGTCCGCCGGCTTGGAGTCGGCGGACGCTCTTATTTTTGACGGTCCCGATTCAGGTCGATCGCGATTGCCGACGGCTAACCATCACAACGGCGAGCGCGGTCAGCATACCGATCAGGGAGCTCGGTTCCGGCACCGCCGCTGCGAGCGTACCGCTGCCGGACCCCGTGTTGGCTCCGAAGCGCGACTTCCAGAAGTCGTAGTCGGCCTGGTTCACGACGCCGGGTGTGATGCCGCCTTCGTTTTGCAGCTGGAAGTTCTGGTTCAAATGGTCGCGCCAAACGGAATAGTCGGCCGCGTTCACCGTGCCGTCGTTATTGTAGTCGCCGGCCACACCAGCCACGGTCACGTAGGTCGGCACCACGCTGGGCAGGGCGCCGCTCACGGTATCGCGGTATTGAAACGTGAGGTCGTGTGCGCCGCCGACTTTGAATGCACTGCCGAGAAACAGCTCTTCATCCGGATCGAGCGTCGAAGCACTCAACAGGAACGATTCGGCGAGCGCCGCATCGCTCGATCCGCCGGCTTCGGTCCATTTCTCTCCGGGGTCGTTGCCGCCCATGAAGGGATCGATTCCCTGGTCCGCCAGGCTGTTCCAGCCGGCGAAATTCAGCGAACTGGAGCTGCTGGCGATGCGGTAGGAATCGAGCGAGATTGGATTAGCAGTCTCGTTCTTGATGTAGACCTGGCCATTGGAACGGACTTCGAGCGAAAGAGTAACCGGATCGACCACTCCGCCGATGGGATTGGTATTCGTGAGATAGACGCGGCTCAAGTCAAAGAACTCGCCGGTGTCGTTGAAGGCGCCCGTGGGAGCGAAGCGAATCGAGTTTCCGTCGCGGTCGCCGGTATTCAATGTGCTGAGGCCCAGGTTCGCCGTTCCTAGCAACTGGAACGGATTCGTGTCGTCTTTGTAGTAGACCGAGTACTGATCCAGTTCCTTATCCAGTTCCAAGACCATCGTAAACGGAGTCGTCTTTTGCAGCGGCAGGGAATATCCGCCGGCGACGTCTGTGGCGCCGGTTCCCAAGGCGCCCGTGCCGACAAAGGACAAGCCAGAGCCGGAACGGATGATTCGCATCTGAGCCGTGATTGTGCTGCCGAAAGTGGGCGGGTTATCGTTGTCGAGGAAGGCAAATCGCACTTCCTCGCTGGGAGAGCTGGCGGTCGACGTGAAGAGCCAGCCGGGCGATTCGGCAACCAGCCAAGCCTTGCCGCTCGCTATATTGGCAACGTCGAGAAAATTGCTCGATTGATTGGTCGTCGTCTTTTGCAGGCGAAACGAGCCATTGAGCACCGCAGAGTTCGTCAATTCGCCGCTGCCGGTGCCGGTCACCACCCAGTGGTTCGCCGCATTAATCGAGTTGGTCGCGGCATCGAGCGTGGTGCCGTTGGCGTCGCTAAACGTGAAGTCTTCCAGAACGGCGGCGGTTGCGCGATCGGCGAGGCCGCAGACGACCGCGACCGCGACCGGCAACATCCAGTGGCGGATCCAAGGCATCGAGTAATCTCCTGGCTGTGAGGACATGTTGTTTCGATCATGGACAACGACCGCCGGCACGCGACGGCGAAAGAATGCACCGCCCAACAGCGCGGACCACACCAGCAGGAAGCCGCCGGGCTCCGGCACCGTGGCGAGCATCGTGGCAAAGGAGCCAGCTCCGTTGGCGTCCTCGAACAGCGTTTTGAATTGAATGAAGTCGTCGATGGAATTGAAGCCGTCGCCGCTCAGATCACCCTTGCGGTATTGCTGCACGCGCGACATCCCTGCCAGGCTTGTCTCGGCGTTTGCGGCGAGAATAACGTAATCCGCGGCGGTGATGTTGTTGTCGAAATTCAAGTCTCCGACGGCAAAGCGTTCATCGCCGTTGTTGATGAAATTGACGTTGACCGTGCGAGTTGCGCCGCCGGTGAGATTGAGAACCATCGTCAAGTCTTCGAAGGGGCTCTGCAGCCAGGCGCCGGAGGCGTTGCTGAGTACCGTGTTCTGGCCGCTGGTGAGATTGATCGGCGCGGCGAAGGATTGCATCAGCTGCGAATTGGAGGACGAGTTTGTGCCGCCGGCGATCGGCGACCATCCGGCTGGATTGAGGCCCCCGGCGGGCGAGGCAATTGTGTACGACTCGACGCCATTGATTGCCGCCCCCGAAGTATTTCGCAGCGTCATCGCGCCGTTGCTGCGGTTGACTTCGAGCGTGATCAGGTCGCTGAAGGGATTCGTGTTCGAGAGTGCGATTCGATCGATCGAGAAAACTTCGTTTGCCGGTACGACGGGATAGTCGGTGTTGCCTTCGCCGAAACTGTTATTGGTGGAGAAGCGGAGCGCGTTGCCGTCACGCGTGGGGGCAATCGCTCCGATGCCCAGAACTTGGGTGGCCAGCGTGTTGTCTTTGTAGAACACTTTATACGTGTTCGACGTCTTGTTGATTTCCAGGGCCACGGTCAGCGGTGCGGATCGCGTCGGGGCAAATGTCGCCGTGCCGGCGACGTTTGCCGAGCCCGTGCCGAGCGCGTCGGCAACCAACTCGACGTCGCCGGCGGAGTTGCGGCGGATCGTCGTCTGGGCTGTGATCGTGGAGCCGAACGTCGGCGAGGTGTCGTCGTTGAGGAAGCCAAAGCGGACTTCTTCCAGATTGGCGGCGTCGAGAGTACTGCCGAAATTCCAGCCGGAGATGCGGGCAGTAAGGTAGTACGTGCCGGTCGTGATATTGTTGATTTGCAGATAGTTCGATTCGAGGATGGTCGATTCGAGCGTGATGTTGTACGAGCCGTTGCGGACGTCGGACGGAAACATCTGCGGATCTTCGACCCATTGGTTGCCGGGGTTCGCCGTATTCGCCCCCAGCGCGAGCGAGGTGCCCGCACCGTCGCTGAATTCGAACGACTCCAGGTCAGCCGCCGCCGCCAGTTTCGGGGCGAACAGCAAGAGTGCAACAAGGATTACGCAGTTGTGGGTTCGACGTTTCATCGTTTCGAGCCTCCGATCAAGCCACCATCGAATTGGTCCAGAAGGTTCGCCGCGCGAACCGCGCGGCAGTTGCTGAAAGGGTCATTCCATAGCATAAGCCCAAGCAGGCGGTGCCCGGCTCCGGCACAGTTTGCAGCATCGCTTCGAATGCCGCCGCGCCGTGAGCCTCTTCGTAAATACTCTTGAAGAGCACGAAGTCCGAGATTGTGTTGAGTCCATCCCCGTCGAGATCACCGCGCTCGTAGCGCTCGATCGCCGAAAATGGGGCAAGATCCGTCTCGGAATGTGCCGCGAGGGCCAGGTAATCCTGCCCGTTGAGCGCGCCGTCGAAATTCAAATCGCCCGCGACGACTAGCACATCTCGCCAGGCGAGACCAAAGTTGCGGCCCAGGCTCAGGTAGCGGTCCACGTTCTCGTCGGCGATAAACAACGTTTCAAACGTCGCGGAGAATTCTGCATTCAGCACGTCGCGGCCGAATTTGGCGAGCGTGAAATCGACGAGCGAGGCGCTCGCGGTAATCAGAGTCGGCTCGCGCGCGAGCACCGCCTGCCAGAACGGATTCGACTGCCACGCGGGCAAAATATAGCCGTAGTGGTACGGTAATTCGTGGTTGACCGTCGAATGGAAGTCGACCAAGTAGTCAATGTCCTGGCCGGTGTCGACTCGCATGGCATTGCCGACGCGGGCGATGTCGACGAGCGTGCTCGTGTCGCCAGGCTCGGTGTAGGAGGGCGGGTTCCAGGCCCGATTCGGATCGACGTCGCCGACTTGAACCGTGGTACGGTTGTTGCCCGCGTAGCGGCCGTCGGGATTTACCATAGGGTAGACGTAGAAATCGGCGTAGCGGCGCAATTGGGCGGCCGCCAAATCGTCGCTGACCAGAAAATTGACGAGGCCTTCGAGAGTCCAGTTGCCAACCGTCTCATTTGCGTGGACTCCGCTCGAGAGCACGATCTTTTTCTTTGGTGCCTGGCTGTCGCCATCGGTAATGCGAAAGCCGTAGAGGTTGTGGGGAGCAATGGCGCGACCAATGTCGTCGGTGCCGCCCGGAGAATTTCCGACCACCAGCGCCGGGCTCCCGGAAGCCGTCGGCGAGACCCACGGATTCGCGGCCAGTTCCGCCGTTTGATCGACGACGCGCTGATAGGGGTAGGGCAGGCCATAGGCCACGTATACCTGGTCCTGGTTGAACGGAGTGTTGTTGGAGAAGACGAACTTGTCCTGCGACGGGATCAGCTGGTTGTTGTCGAAGAACGTCCAGTGCTCTTGATCGTAGCTGTACACGAACTTGTGACCCACCAGGCTCGAGCTGCCCACGTCGAAGTCGTCGCCGATCTCAAAATTCACCGTCTGCCCGCCGACGCCGGCAGCGCGAAAGTAAATCCACTTCCACTGGTTGTTGCTGAAGTTGTCGCGGCCGACGAGCGAGACGTTGTTGCCACTCACGGAGCTGGCCACGCCGGCATCATCGCAGGCGCCACTGGGCGCGAGGCAGAGCGAACCGCTGTCGAAATCGGCGTCCAGCGCGATCGCGGCAGCGCAATGCGGTGTGGAAACCGCAGCGATGATGATCGCCAGCGCGATCGTGGCGAACGAGCGCGACGACAGTTGTGGTGCCCGCTGGTCCATTTCACTTTCCCGCCGCGAAGTTGGTTCTACGCAAATCGGCTACGCCTTCCAGCTTGCCGTCGGCACGATACATCACCCCGTTGCCGCCGCCGAAATACGAACCGTTCCGCCGCATGCGCACCGTCTTCCAGCCTAGTTCTTGGAGTTCCTGATCGAGCTGCTGGGGCGCGTCCTCTTCCAGGTCGACGATGTTCGGCGCCTCATCGTCGCCGATTGGACGGCGGACGTGGAACCGCGAGCGGTCGAATGCCTCGACGAGCGGCACGTCGTCCGCCAGGATGTCGACCACCAGCTGCAGCGTGGTCGTGGGAATCCGCTGTCCGCCGGGGATGCCCAGAGCAAGAACGGGCTTGCCTTCGCGCGTGGCGATGATTGGCGCGATCGTGCTGCGTTCGCGCTGGCCGGGGCGGGCGTAGTTCACGCCCTCCGGATCGCGTGTACTGAAATTGCTCATGCTGTCGTTGAGCAGAAAGCCCGTGCCGGGGACGATAGTGCAGGCGCCGAAATGGTAACTCAGCGATTGCGTGAGGCAGACGATGTTGCCGTCCGCGTCGGCGATCGTCAGATGGGTCGTGCTGGCATCAGGCCGGTCGTCGCCCGCCGCTTCGCCGACTCCGGCGGGAGCACCCTCGCCGTAGGGATTCGTCGGATCGACCGCGCGCGACTGGACCGCGATCTGCCGCGCCGTCTCCGCGCCAAGCAGTTTGGCCGCGGCAGCAAACGACCCGGGCGAGTCGGCAATTTCCGCCGTCACCGGCGGATAAACAGCCAGCAGCACCCGGCCTAATTGGTCGATGTAGTGGCTGCTCCGCGTCGCTCGAGCACCAAGAGGGTCGAGGTGCTCGAGCGCGCGGAGCGACGTGAGGACGGTGACGCCGCCGGTCAGCGGCGGCGGACAAGAATAGACTTTATAGCCGTGATAATTGATCACCAGCGGCTGGCTCCAGCGCGGCTTGTAGTCGCGGAAATCGTCGAGCGTGAGCGGCGCGCCGGCCGCGGTGGCGGCGGCGACGATTCGCTCCGCGATAGCACCTTCGTAGAACGCGGCCGCACCGCCGTCGGCAATCCGCCGCAAGCTGCGGCCGAGGTCTGCGTTGTGCAGCACATCGCCCACGTCCGGCGTCTCGCCGTCGACCAGATACAACCGGGCAGTTTCCGGATCGCGCTGGAGCTGACGTGTCTTGGCTCGATAGAAGCGGCGCGATTTTTCGTCGATCGTCACGCCCCGTTCGGCCAGCTCGGCGGCCGGGAGGACGACTTCCTGCCAAGGCTTCGTGCCCCACTTTACGTGAGCTGCGTGCAGCCCGGCGACGAGGCCGGGGACGCCGACCGACGAGTAACCGAAATACCTTTCGCGCGCTCTCAACTTGGCGAATTTTGCCGAATCGAGCGCGCGCGAGGCAGCGCACATCGCTTCGACAGCCGACACTTCGCCCGTTTTACCGTCGCGATAGAGCAGCATCAACTTGCCGCCCAGGCCCGATCCATAGGGCTCGGCGACGCCGACGCACAGCGAAGCGGTGACCGCCGCATCCATGACGCTGCCGCCATGCTCGAGCATGGTGAGTGCGGCATTCGTCGCGTCGGGGTGCCCTGTCACCACGACGTATTTTTCGGCGACGACCGATTGCTGGGCCGCCGCCGTTTGAAAGAGCAGCAGCCCCAATCCGACGCCCCAAGTGGCGACGACTCTGAAGTATCGGCGCAACAAAATCGAGCCTATTCCCTCTTCAAGTGCCAATTCACGATGGGGCCTCGCCCAGGGGAGCGAGGCCCCAACGACAATTTACGGGTGCTGCGATTTGATTCTCAAGTGCGGCGTCTCCTTAGACCTGATGCGTAGCCGATCGCCAAGGCCGCGAGCACGGCACTCGCCGGTTCAGGAATATCGGCGGGCGCCGTATTTGAGATGTAGAAACGGTCCAAATTGGCAAATTCGCCGGACACATCGCCGATAAAATTGTTGATCGTCATTCGCACGATGATAGCGTCGCGCGTCGGCTCCAAGTTGCCAGTGCCAGTGTTTACGACTGGATTGGCTCCATCCTTGTAAAACAAGGTGTATTTATTCGTATCCTGGTCGACCCTCATTGCCATGATGAACGGCGCGTTCTGCACGAAGTTGACGTCGACGCCCGCGATGTTGGTCCCGGCCGTTCCCAGGGCCGACCCGGAAAGCTGAAATTTCTGCTGGCCAAAATTTCGGGAGAGCATCATTTCGGCAAGCACCGTCGAGCTGGGAGGCGGCGAGAGATCTTCGGTGCCCATGAAGCCAAAACGAATCTCTTCGACGTTGTTGCCGTCCGGCGCGTCGCCCAGGATGGCCCAGTTGGCGAATTCGGCGACCATCCACAGCACGCCCGACGAAGAATCGTCGAGGCCGAGCCCCTCGGTGACAAAGTCAGTGTTGTCCTTGACGATGTTGAGCGACCCGCCTTGCACTTGGATCGTCGCCGCATGATCCGTGTCGTGCACCCATAGATGGGAAGAGGCGCTGTTGGCCGCCATGTTGAGGGCGGTGCCATCGGCGTCGCTAAATTCAAAATCTTCGATGATTCCGGCACGAGCTGCGCCGGCAGACAGAAAGGCGCCTGCAAAAATCAGGCAGGCCAGATGGGTGTGTTTCATTAGACTTCCTCTCTTCGGTTGAAAAACACTGGTGTTCAATCGAAAGACGTTCGATGCGGTACCCCGACCTCATCTCTGTTGCGCAAAGTGTCGGTACTGTGGACGGATCGCGAGGGCTATCGCCGCCGACTGGCCAGAGGGCCAGTGCGAAAGTCCGCCTCCCACACGCGTTCGATTCTAAGTGACAGGTCGCGGTCTTGTCACGCAAAAACGGCGGGGACGAGGAATTTTTTAACTCTCATCGCGCGGAGTCGACCGAGAAAGGGAGGGGATCGAGGGGCGTACGCGAGGATATGCAAATATGCGGTACGTTCGTTGCGCAAAATGGTGGTTCGCACGCGGCCGGCAGAAAGCTGTTGCCAGAGCGATCGCAGGCCGTCTAAAATCGCTAAGTGCAGGCGCCTGATGCGAGGTTGGCGAGTCAATGATCGCCGCCAGTCGATAGGGGAGTTCTTCGCCATGAATCCGACCTGCCGCCCATGGGGCCTCGTCTGCCGGCATCGATCGGCCAATCGCGGTTTCACGCTTGTTGAGCTGCTGGTGGTGATTGCGATCATCGGCATTTTGGTGGCGCTGTTGCTGCCGGCGATTCAAGCCGCTCGCGAAGCTGCCCGCCGCAGCGAATGCATGAACAACATCCGCCAGATCGGCATTTCGCTGATGAACTTCGAATCGGCAAAGAAGAAGTTTCCGAATGGCGCCACGCAGCGGTACGGCAACGACAAGAAAACGGGCCAGCCGTTCACCGGCGATCCGACCATGTTCAGCTGGGTCTCAACGATGATGCCCTATTTGGAAGAGGCATCGCTCTATTCGCAAGTCGATTGGAAGTTGCCGTTAGGCGAGCGGAATGCCCTGTCTCCGCCCGATAAGTCTCATCACATCAAATTTGCGACCTACACCTGTCCATCGGAGGAGCGCGTCGACATCGTGAACGACTGGTACGGCGCACGCGGCAACTATGCAGCCAACGTCGGCATTGGACTGATGTGGATGAACGACACTTCGCCGACCCAAGACTGCGGATTCGGGTCGCTCAATCCTGGATACGGCTGCAAGGTGCAAAGGTATGCGGGCATTCCGGAGCTGGTCCCCAACCCGGAAGCTCAGAATTCGTCGCTCGGTCGCTTTGGCGCGTTCATGATGAATAAGGGGAGAAAAATGGGCGAGTTTGAAGATGGCACTTCCAAGACCGCGGCGATTTGCGAGATTCGCAACATTCCGGGAGAAGACACGCGAGGCACTCTGCACTTCGGTACCGGTGTGATGTACATGCACGATTATCCGCCGAACTATCCTGGTCCGCTCAAGGATCGCACACGTTATTGCGTCGACGAGCCCAATTACGCTCCCTGCCAGAAATCGGGGCAGGACTGGCGCGGCGAGTGGCGTCATTTTGCGCGCAGCGCGCACAAAGGCGGCGTGAACCTGATGATGGTCGACACGAGCGTCCGTTTCGTGTCTGACAGCATCGACGAATGGACCTGGCGCTGGCTCTCGACGCCGCGCGGCGGCGAAACGCCGAACACCGAGATTTGAGTCTCGGTCACACCCATCGGACTAACGGATG
>JBFWSG010000040.1:0-25230 GCA_050248495.1 Pirellulales bacterium
GAACTGCTGCTGACGGCTCAAGCCCTCACCGGCGCACTCATGCAACTCGTTCTCTGGTGGATCGAGGCCGAGATGCCCGAATCGCCGCACACGATGACCGGTTGGTTCGCACTCCTTTCCGAAAGAATGCTGCGGGCGTGAATTCGAAGCTAGCAGCACGATCTGCTATTCAACGCCGGAGCTCGGCCGGATTACATTACCGTCGCAGTTGAAATAGGAGCCACCCGTTTGCAGGAGGCAAGGTAATGAAATCGCGAGCGCTCATAATTCTGGCTGTCGGCACGTTGCTGCTTGTTGGCCCCACACAAGCTCAATCCGCAGACGCACTGCCTGCCGTTGGCGACCACCTGTTTATCGATTTGACTGGAAAGCTTGCGCAGGAATATGTCAAACGCATGGATGTGCCAAGTGGGCCATTGCCGGGGCTTTCGATCTCTACTACTGCCACGATCGAGCAACGGCTCACGGATGGAAAGTATCGAATCAGTCATCACACACGGGCCAATTCGGCAGGAAGGCCGCGCTTGATAACTCTGACTGCCGTGGTCGACCCCTCCCAAATCACAACCGCGATCACTCCGGCTAATACGCTGGTATATGCAAGTCCAGCCGTCCAGCAGGCTGGCGGCACTCCGGCGCTGACGAAATCAGACCAGAACTCTTTCCGGGTCGAGCTGTCATCCCTCAAGGGCGTGAAACTGCAGACGTGGGAACTCGTCGAAGAGGTTGGTGAATAGCGCCAATCGCTACGCTTAGAAACGTCATCCGCGATCAAAACTCTCCTTGATCACGCCCGCCAGTTCGCAGAGCATCCGCTCGCTGTCGCCCAAAAAACAGAGCCGGCGATTGCTCGCCAGCTCGTTCGCGCGGGGCCGAAAGGCGCTCGAAGCCCCGTTCATTTTCTAAATAGCCGACCCATCCTGGCTCGGTCAGTTTTCGCAATTCTTATTTGCCAGCTTGGGCGATCGACTTCGCGCCGGCCACGAACGGGTTCATGATCACCAGCGGTTGCGGCTCGGTGCTGTTGCGGTGCTCGGCCGACTGGTCGACGCCCGCGGCCTGCTGCTGTTCCTTCGGCACGTAGGGGTTAACGATCTCGACCGGCTTCACTTCTTCGCCGATCATCACATCCGGCGTCATCACTCCGGGCGGATAGGCGAACGGGCTGTAGCCATAGGTCCGTGGAACCGGATAGCTATAGTAGACCGGCGGATGGGCCGCGAAGTAGGGCACGTTGTAGTCGAGTTGGTTGTAGAGGTAGCCCATGTCCCAACCCCAGCCGCCGCCCCAACCGCCCCAACCGCCGTTGCAGTTGTCGCAAGCGCGGGCGGGCGCCGCGAGCACGGCCACCATCATGGCCACGAATACCACGAGCAAAATCTTGGGGAGCGTCGTCATTGAGTTGTTCCTCGCGCGAGAAGCTGGAATTCGAGCGTCGGCCCCGCGCGGATGCAGGGCGTCTCTAACTCCAGCCTAATTGCGACCTTAGAGGCCTTCAACAGAATTCCCGGCGGCTACAATACCTAAATGGACCCCGACGTTTTGACCGCCGAGCTCAAACAACAGGCCGCCGCGGCCGGATTTTCGCTCTGCGGCGTGGCCCCGGCCGTCACGCCGCGCGGGGCGGCCCGCCTCGACGACTGGCTCGCCGCAGGCTACGCGGGCCAGATGCACTACTTAGCCGACCGCCGGGCCGCCTACGATCATCCGCGGCACGTGCTCGACGGCGCTCGTAGCGTGGTGATGCTCACGATGGAGTACCAATCGCAGCCGCCGGCAGCTGCCAGTCCGGGCCAGGGCAGGGTTTCGCGCTATGCCTGGGGCGCGATCGACTATCACGAGTTGGTCCGCGACCGGCTCAATCGACTCGCCGATTGGTTGCGCGAAGCGGTGCCGACGGCGAGCGTCCGCGGAGTCGTGGATACCGCGCCGCTCTTGGAACGCGAATTCGCCCAGCTCGCGGGGCTCGGCTGGATCGGCAAGCACACGCTGCTATTGAACCGCCAGCGCGGCAGCTGGTTCTTCCTGGCCGCACTGTTGACCGACGTTGTGCTCGCGTACGACCAGCCGCACGAGACCGATCACTGCGGCACGTGCCGGGCGTGTCTCGACGCCTGCCCGACCGGCGCCTTTCCGCAGCCTTACGTGCTCGACGCTTCGCGCTGCATCAGCTATCTCACGATTGAACTCAAGGAAGCGATTCCGGCGCATCTGCGCGAAGGCGTCGGTGAGTGGCTTTTCGGCTGCGACGTCTGTCAGGAAGTCTGTCCCTGGAATGCGCATGCTGCATCGGAACCGCAAGCCGCCTTCGCGCCACTGAGCGAAAACAATCCGATCGACTTGATCCGGTTGTTCGAAATTGACGACGAAGCATTCCGCGCCCGATTTCGTCACACGCCGCTGTGGCGGCCGAAGCGGCGCGGTATCCTCCGCAACGCGGCCGTCGTGCTCGGCAACCGGCCTGCGCCTGCCGCCGTGCCGGCGCTCATCCGCGGGCTCAACGACGTCGAGCCGCTGGTCCGCGGCGCGGCTGCATGGTCACTCGGGCGATTTGCGGAAACGGCAGCAGGTGAAGCATTGAAAGCACGCAGCTCTATTGAACAGGACGAAGCCGTTCGCCGCGAAATCGACGGGGCCTTGCGCGCTGCCGTTGACCGCCGGGCGGCGTCCCTCGCAGAATAGTCAGCATGCCCCCGCAACTCGGCGAACTACGTATCGGTCCGCTCACGCTCGACTTTCCCGTCGTGCAGGCAGCGCTCTCCGGGTATAGCGATGTGCCGATGCGGCTACTGGCCCGCCGACACGGTGCGTCCTACACGCTCTGCGAAGTGATGCTCGACAAGTTCATTGTCGATCTCAAGATGCATCGCCGCCGCAATCAGCATTTTTTACGCGTGGCCGACGAGGAGCACCCCACTGGCGGCCAATTGATGGGCGCCGACCCCGAACACTTCGTGCCGGCCGCGCTGCGGCTGGTGGAATGCGGCTTCGACGTGATCGACATCAATTTCGGCTGCCCGGTGAAGAAGGTGCTCGGCCGCTGCCGGGGTGGATTCCATCTCAGCCAGCCGGACGTGGCGCTGGAGATCGTGCGGCGGGTCCGCGACGCAGTGCCGGCTCACATTCCCGTGACCGTGAAAATGCGCCGCGGCATCGACGACTCCGCCGAGAGCCGCGACAAGTTTTTTGAGATTTTCGACGGCGCGTTTGCGGCGGGAATCGCCGCCGCGACCGTTCATGGCCGCACCGTGCTACAGCGCTACGACGGCCCGTCGCGCTGGGAGTTCCTGCGTGACCTCAAGCGGCACGCCGGAGAGCGCGTCATACTTGGCAGCGGCGACGTGTTTTCCGCGCAGGCCTGCCTCGACATGATCGAGTACACGGGAGTCGACGGCGTGACGGTCGCCCGCGGCGCGATCGGCAACCCGTGGATTTTCGCCCAGTGTCGGGCACTGGCGGCCGGTGAACCGCTGCCCGAACCGCCCACGCTTTTCGAACAGCGGGACGTGATCACGGAGCACTACCGCCTCGCCGAAGAACTCTACGGCGCCGACCGCTGCCTGCCCGATATGCGGAAGTTCGCGATTAAATATTCGCAGCTCCACCCGCAGCATCTCGACGTCCGCGCCGAGTTTTGTCAGGTCAAGGAACCGGGTGCGTGGCGCGGCGTGCTGGCGAAGCGGTATGCGGTCGACGGTCCCGGCGTCCACCCACCGATCGAAGAGCCCAATCCGCTGTCGAGTGAAGCGGAGTTGCTCGCGGCCGGCTAGCGCCGCGATCGCTTGCCGCTAGCGGCTCCAGAAGTTGTACCACGATCGTTTGCCCACGCTCGGCACGTCTTCCGTCGGCGGCTGCTCGGCTTCGGGCGCCGGCGACTCGGCGGCAGGCGGCTGATTGGCGATTGCTGGCACGACCATCGGCCTGTACGCATTGATGAACCGTGGCCAGTAGCCCTCCAGCGTCCGCACACACTCGGCCAGCTCGCCATGCTCCAGCTCGCTTTCGGCCTCCGCGCGTCGCTTGACCAGCTGCAGCCGCTCTTTTTCGCCCGGACCATAGTAGTAGAGTGGAAACAGGAGATTGAACAACTCGACGTTGTCGATCCAGATTTCGCCCGGCCCGGTCAACTCAAACTTGATTCGCATTTGCGCGCGAGAGTCGAGCGGCAAGTCGGCCTGCCCGAATGCATAGCCGCTGCCCCAGTCCGCGGTGATCGGGATCGCTCCCGGGCGGCTGCCGCCGAGCACTGAATATTGGCGATAGCGAGCCGGCTGGCCCTCGATCTCGAATACGAGCCGCAACGACGTAGCCGGTCCCATATTTTGCCCGCGAACATAGGCCAACATGCCGAGTTGTCCGGTCGGCGGGACTGGAAACTCATCGCTGACAATCGACGCGACGTCGGCCCCGCGATTCTGCAGATAGAGGGAAGTCTTGCCTTCTTGCTTGACCGCGGCATCGAGTTGCGACTTTGCCGTCGCGGAATTGCCGACAAATTGCCAACCGGTCGGCTGCGGCCCGACGCCTGACGGCTCGAAGCCAGGATTTTTCAGCGCCAAATAGTTAGGCGTCGCCGTCAGGTCGCGCTCTTTCAGCTCATTCACTTTGGCCGCCAGCTCCTGTCGGCCGGCATCGCTGATTCGGGCATCGACCCGCTCGATCCTGGGCGAGGCGCCGGAGAACCGCACGGCGTGCACGTCGTACGGTGCCAATTGCAGTGACCACAACTGATGGCCGGCCGCAAACTGTTCGGTGGCGGCCTGGCTGGTTGCATCGCGGGTTATCACCAGCGGAATCGCCGTGGCAGGCGAATCTGCATCCACGTCGAGCGTCACGTCGGCTTGCCAAGGACACTCGTTCATCACGAGACACACCGTTTGGCCCCGGTCGTCGTAGGTCCGCACCGTGACGTTGTTTCCGTTCGTCACGGCGGTCGGCGCTGAGAGCGGCAAAGCACGCAGGATGGAACGCAGCTGACGAAGTGCGTCTTCCTCGCCGAGCGGGAGCACGTCGCCACCGTCGATGAGGATCTTGGGGTCCTCGCTCATCATGGCCGCGACATAGGGCTGCCGCGCCGCAGCGCCGTGTGCCGCCGATTGAATCCGCGGCGCACGAACCGCTCCGAATGGATGCAGCGCGTCCACGGCGGCAATCGGCTGAACGTGCGGACGGTGGTAGAGCAGCGTCGCCGCGGGCGACTTCTCCAGTGCTGCAAACGCTTCGTTGATCGACAGGTCGACCGCGCGGTCCACCAAGGGCGCCATCGATTCGACATGCCGCGTGGGCAGCATCACGATACCGGGCGTGCTCAATAGCGAATTCCAATTGATGCCCATATCGAGCATCGCCGACTCCAAGTGTGGCTTCTCCGTCACGTTGGGTCGCAGCCGCTCCGAGGCTACTCCGCCGTCGAAGAGTCCCTCCGTGGTGAGCAGCAAATGCCGCTGGGGATTCGAAGCCGCCACAACGTGAGCGAGCTGCTCGTAGAACCGCGTGACTTGCTGAGCCCGCCAGGCCCGCCACACCTCGACATACTTTCCGGTCAGCAGCGATTGCCGCACTGCAAATCGGTCCGGCCCGTCGGCTCGTAGTCGCGTGCCCGTCTCCTGCTCGAAGCGGCCGATCGTCGTGTCGTCGAGTCCCCACTCGAGTCCCGGCAAGACGCCATAACCGCGCGCCGATAGTTGCACCGCCACCGACTCTAGCGCGGGATGCCGGCCGTAACGCGAGACAATCTCGTCAGCGACCTCCAGCATCGCTTGCTGAACGCGTGGATCGAGCAGGTTGTAGTGCGTCGTGAGGTCCTGGCCATCCGCATGCGCTTCTTGCCAGGTGAGGCCGCCTGGGCCGACCAACTCGATGCCACCGGAATGCGCGTCGACTCGTTGTCGTAGCGTCTCCAGGGAAGGCAGCGGCGCGGTGAATTCCAGCGTCGGGATCAACGTGAGCCCGGCCCGGTCGAAAATCCGCAGCATCAGCTCGAGCCCGTTGGCGAATGGCATGTCCGAGCCAGGAGAGATCGGGCCGACGTCCGGATGCGATTGCATTTGGAGCAATTGGGGTGGCACCAGGTACGCCCCTTCGGCCATGACGTTCACGGCCGCCGCGTTGTAGCCTGCATAGTTCAAGTACTCGGCCAGTTGAACGGCCCCGTCGTAAACGCCGAGCCAGTCGTCGGCCGCCGGCTGGTTCGAGTGTGCGTCGCGGACCGGATTGGCCAGGTACGCCGCCACGAGCCGGCCCGAATGGGGTGTTGCCGGCCAGGGTTCGGTCGCCAGCGTGCTGGCGGTCCGCCGGTAGACGCGGATCGTTCCGAACCGCGCCGCGGCGGTCGGATGTTGATTGGTCACCAGCACCAAGGGCGCGTTCGTGTGCGGCCAGAACACCACGCGATGCCGCTGCGTTTCAACCCGTTCGCTGGCCCCCAGGCCTTCGACGTAGACGCCCGAATCGCGCCCGATCGTGATGAAACGCCCGTGGGCATCTGGCTCGACGACGCTGATGCCGAGGTGTTGTTCGTGATCGCTGGGGAATTCAACCTCCAGCAAATGCGGCCCGCCGGTCGACTCGATTGACAGGGGATACGCTTGCCAGTGCGCTTCGCCGTGGGGCGGCGTCGCAGGCAACTCGACGAACATCCCCGTCGCCAGCTTGAGCGGCTGGACGCGCGAACTGCCGATCGGCCGTCGCGACATGCCGGGAATCCGGCGAATCTGCGTCCAGTCGGGGATTTTTGCCGTCCAGGCCGGGTTCGACGGGTCGATCTCGACGACACTCCGCCACTGGGCATCGGGCGCCGGCGGCTTAGGAAAGCGATCGAGCACGACGATCTGAAACGAGCGTTCCACCAGCGGCGCGCCGCCGCCCCCCGGAAAGAATCGCTCGCCGAATCCCGGCGGCCGCGTCACCGCGAGATGAACTTCGTAGACACCCTCTTCGCGCGGCAGCGGTACATGCAGCGTGGCAACCGCCGGTCCGTCGAACGGCACGGGCAGCCGTTGTTGCGTGTTCCAACGCGTGGTCCGACTGCGGGCCGGCGTGAGCGAGGCGGCGATGTCGATCGTGGTGCTCGGCTCGACGCCGGAGAGCAGCGGTTCGAGGTCGAACGTGAACTGCTCGCCCGGCGCGAAGATCAGCGGGTCGCGATTGGCGATGATTCGCAGCGAGTCGGCCGGCGCAGCCGCTTCTTGCGCAGCGAGCCACGATGCTCCAGCGAGCCACAGAATGGCGGCAACCACCGCCGAAATTGTCGGACGTCCTTGTCCGATCATGGGAGCGGGCCCGGCAAGGGCCTGGTCAAGTTTTTGTGCGACCTGCGTCGTCTCGCCGTGGCGGCGAGCGCTTGACGCGCGCTGACGTTAAGTGTTGGGCTCGCAACGGTTTTGGATCGCTGCGAGCGGCGGCGGATTCTAGCGTCGCGAGCAGCCGCCGAACAGGTCGAATTCGCAGCCAAAGTGCGTTAGCCGCCGGCCGACGCGGCCAGCCGTGCTAGCAACTCCTCCACGACGTCCGGACACAGCGCGGCCACGTCGTTCGCTTCCCAGCGATCATCCGGCCGAACGAAGAGCTGGTATCGGTCCGAGACGCCATCGCTGCTATCGTCGCACTTCGCGCCGAACACGAGGCTCCAACCCGGCGTGCGAATCGCTCCCTCGCCGCCAGTCCCTCCGGCCACGAGAGATTCCCTGCCGCGAACAAACAATTCGCCATCGTCCGCGGCAAGGAGCATCCGCGGTAGATCAGCAAGCGACACGAGGTCTCCGATCCGCGACAACCGCAAGCGACCATCTGCAAATCGAACGACGAGCGGCACATGCAACTGCTCAGCGTAGAGCCGGCCGTCGACGCCGCCAATTCGACCATGCTCTCCCAGCGGAAAACCTCGCAAGCCGCACAGCACTACGATCCAGTTCTCGCGTCCCACGGCGTCGATCGCATCGCACACGCCGGCGACACACGCGTCGAGCGTCATCGACTGCGCCGCGTAAGCACACGCCGCGCGGAAGGCGGTGTCCGGATCGCTCTTTTCGGAGAGCATTGAGTCGGGCGGCGCGAGATCGTCCGCGGGCGGCGGATCGCCTTCTTCGCGGTTGAGCAATTCTTCTTGCAAGTCCAGCGGCGCGTCCCACGGGCCGTGCATTCCCTGGGTGTGAATCCACACCAGCCGCAATTCCGATTGGACCGCCTCCACTTGCTCAATCGCCCCCGCGAATACGCGCGCGAGCGCCGTGTCGCCAATGTCCTCGGCGCGGCAAGGTTCGGCCTCCGCCACTTTCACGCAGTCATTGAACGCCCGTGCCTCGGCCAGTTCCGCAACTCGCGCATCGTCGGTCACAAGTGTCAGCCCATAGCCGCGATCGGCCAGCGATTTGAGCAGCGACGGCTCGCCACCCCACAACTGCCGATAAATCTGCGGCAGCTCCACCGCATCGACAAAGCACCAATCGGCGAGCAGCGACTGGGCGGCAAACTGATCGAGCGCGGGCGTGGGATAAGTCGTGTTGCCATAAGCTCCGAGCGCGGAGGCGCGCAATCCGTCCACCGCAATCACGAGAATGTTTTCCTGCGCCATGGAAAAGAATATAGCGGCCGCTGGCGCGTCACGAATAGTGCCGCCGCCACTCGCCCCACAGGAGCTGCGGAAACTCCCAGGCGTCGCGCAGGTAGCGGCCGGCGAGGCGCCGCGGCTCTCCCGCCACTCGGTGCAGCCATTCCAAACCGGCGCGCCGCATCCACTTCGGCGAGCGCCGCCGGTGACCGGCCAGGAAATCGATCGTCGCCCCGGCGCAAATCGCCACCTTGGCTTCCAGTGCGTGGCAATGTTTGTAAATCCACAGTTCCTGCTTTGGCGCGCCGAACCCGAGCACGACGAGGTCCGGCTGTGCCGTGGCGATGAGCGACAAAATTCGTTCGTTCTCGTGCTCATCCTTTTCAAACCCGAGCGGCGGCGAATACGTGCCCACGACATCCACCGCAGGCCAGTCGCTGCGGATCCGTTCGGCCGCGGTGTTGGCGACACCGGGGGCCGCACCCAAGAGAAACACGCGCATCTTCGCGCCGGAAGCGAACAGCTGTGGCACAAGGTCGCTGCCGGCCACCCGCTCGGGCAACGACCGGCGGAACAGCCGCGACGCGACCACCAGCGGCAGCCCGTCTGCCAGCGCCAGCGCGGCGCCGCCATACGCAGTCCGCAAATCTTCACGATGCCGCAGCATGACCGCATGATCGACATTCGGCGTGACGACGTAGCGGCACGCTTCGCCGCGCGGTTCGATGCACCATTCGACCACCGTGGCGAGCGCATCTCGCATCGTCACGCGGGCCAGATTCATGTTGAACAGCGGAACGGTTTCCATAAGCGTGTTTGCGCGAATTAATGAGGAAGGGCGGCCGTCTTGATCGGCAAGGGGAGCGGACGCGCCACGACGCTCGGCGGCAGCTGCGGCGCGCGGGCCAACCGCACGTTCATTGTCAGGCCGGCGGCCAGGAACAGAATCCACTGCTGTGAAGGCAAAAGCGTGAGATCGTGGAACAGGGCCGAGGACAGGTATGTCACCAGTACGGCCAGCATCAGCAGACCCTGCGCCCGCTGCCAGCGCGGCAGCCCAACGTCGCTCACTAGCGACCATGCCGCGCGAGCCCACGCTGCGAGCAGCGCGAGGAACGCTGCCAGGCCGATGATGCCCGTCTCGGTGAGAAAGCTCAGCAAGGTGTTGTGGTGGTGCAGGGCGCGGATCGATTCGAGCTCGACCTCTTGCCGCCGATCGGAGAGGTACGGCATCTTCGCGTCGTAGAAACGTCCGAAGCCCACGCCGAATACCGGATGATCCTTGAACATCTGCCACGAGACATAGGCAAATGATTCACGCTGATCGACCGAGTGGCCCGATTCGCTGGCCGTACCCTCGCGCTTGAGCCCGATCACGTCCTGCCACAACACGGCCCCCACCAACACACCGGCGAGCGCACCAAGCGAAAACAGCGGCACCCGCCAATTCTTCGGCAATTGCACAAACAGCACGACGGCGGCGCTCGCAATGAGCCCGATCCAGGTCGACCGCGTGTAAGTGACCAGGATCCCCAGCGCCATCAGCGGCACCGCGCCGAGCAGCACGAGTTGCCAGGTGCGTCGCACTTCGGGGCGCAAGAACCAGGCACACCACAAGCACACCGTGAGATAGACGCCGAGGCTCGCCGAGTTCAACTCCGGCCCGCGGCCACGGCCGAAGTGGATGCCCAACGTCGGATCGGCGATGTACCGCGGAAAAACAAACGACCACTGCTGAGTGACTTCCGCCAAGGCCGTGAGCGCGAGATAGATCCCCATCGCGGCCAGGACCGCCAACGATGCCTGCCAGGCCCGGTACGACAACGGCGCGTCGCGCACCATCCAGTACACGACGCCAGGCACGACAAAGCTCATCACCAGCCGCCACATCGGCGAGAACGAATCGGGTGCGACGACTTCCGGCTTTCCGGCCAGTAGCAAGCTGACGCCCAATATGCCGATCAGCAAAAACAGCAGCCAATCGCTGCCGCAGAGCGGTTTCGATTCGAGCCGGCCCCAGCGCCATTGCGCGACGAATGCCGCTGTGAGTCCAACCAGCACAATGCGATCGAGCGTCAGAGGCAAAGGACCAACGTGCAGGTTCCAGAAGTTGTAGCCGAGCACGTAAGCGATCGCGACGAGCGCCGCGGCGCCAACGGCGAGCGAGCCGCGGCGGGCATAGATTACCCCCCACAACAGCCCGGCCAAGAGCACGATGAGCGCCACGATCGGCATGTGCCGCGTCCCACAAAAAAAGAAAGGAGGCGACCAATCGGCCGCCTCCTAAAACTTAGTTCACAGGGAGGAATTGAGCCTGTGACGGCTCGGCTACTTTGTCGCACGTTTGCCGCGGCTTTCCGCGTCGCGAATCGCCTCGGCAAGCGACAAACCGCGGAACAGGCCGAACGGTTCGTGGGTCGTTGCGGCCCGCTCTGGGGCGACCGTTTTAACCGGCACTTCCGCAACCACCTGCACATCGTTTGCGGTCATCACCGGCACCGGGGCGGCGAACAGGAACACCGCGCCCAAGCCCAGAATCAGGCCGGCAACGCCACCGGCGGCTGTGATCGTCGTACGACCTGGGCCGACCGGTCGCACGCCGGCTTCGACGCCGTCGATCCGCCCGATCACACTCGCCGCATGGGCACTGGCACGATCGGCACGAGCATCGGCCAGGTTCTTGCGGGCGGCTTCGACCAGCTTCGTGTGATTTTCAACCGCGGCGACTAGGTTGGCATACTCGGCACGCGATCCGGCTAGGCGGGCAATCCGCTCGCTGCCGGCAACCGACTTTGCTTCCAGCGCCGCGGCACGGTCGCCACTCAGGTTCAAATCGACTTCCAAGCCTTTGATCGCCGTGGCGATTTCGTCACGCAGCTGCTTCTTGATTAGCGTTTCCGACTCCCGGGCGCCGACGACGAACGGATGCTCGTCGGCGTACGTGCCGAGCAGGTTCGAGGTGCGGATCTGGGCGTCGATCAAGGCGTTCTTGAGGCGGCTGATGGCGGGTTGCGACTTGAGCAGGCTGCTCGGTGTGGCGATCAGCTGGGCCGGATCATGTTCGACGGCCTTGAGCAGCGTGAGCAGCTGTTCGTTCTCGCGGCGAACCGAGTCGTTCGAGCGTTGTTCGCCGGCGATGGCCTGCATTTCCTGGGACACGGCGCTTTGGCTGCCCGAAGTGGCGTTGAGGTTTCGCAGCTCGATCAGGTCTGCGCCGATTGCCGATTCAAACTTGGAGAGCTTCGCGGTGCGGCCGTCGAGGTCCTTTTCGGCCATCGCCACGGTGTTTTCGAGTTCCAGGACCATGCTCTGAGCGCGGTCGTCGCGGAGCGACTGCATCCGCAGTTCGAGCTGGTCGACCAGCGACGAGAGTAGCGCAGTCGCCCGGTCGCGGTTGGTGTCGACCACCGACAGGTAAAACACTTCGGTCTGGCCGAATTCGGCGCCACCCGGCGGACGCATGTCGATTTGCTTACGGAAGTCTTCGATGTCCTGGGCCGTGGGCCAGTTCTTCGCCTTGCCGAACCAGCTCGGCTGCGGACCGACCGACTTGAGCGTCGCCTCGACCACGCTCTGGCTCTTGGCGAGCTCTAAGATCGTGGCCTGCTCGACCTTCATCTCCGACAGGTCGGCGAATTTGCCGAGCCGCTGCTCCGAAACGCTCGACGCCTCGGGACGCAGGGTAAGCGTCTGCGTGGCGCGCCAGTTGCGCGGGGCGACGAGCGAGTAGGCGGCGGCCACCGCGGCACAGGCCACGGCAGGAACCACCCACCACTTCCAGTAGCGCTGCAGCGTCTGGACCAGCTCGGTGGGATTCAGGTGAAAGTCTTTGTTCTGGGTCATGAGTGTTCTCGTTGTGTGCTGCCAACTTCGTCGTGGAGTGGAGCGGGGCACGAGGGGTTGATGACCGCTAGAGGCAAAGGCTATGCCCCAGGGGCTTGAAGTCGGCAGCGGCACGTCGCAAGTCGTTTTGCGGACATGCCTTACGGAGGAGAACCCCGTCACGCCGCAGGGCCCGAAATGAGTCGTTTTTTCTCGACGTGTTGCCGGAACTCAACGCGCGCTCTGGCGCTGCAATTCGCACAATCGGCCCTACGCCACCCTGGCGAAAATACGACTTGCGTTTGCTAAGCGATGACACACAGTTGCGTAGCTCCCGAGGGCCCCGGATTCGGCCCTGCTTGGATGCGCTCCCTTGTTGCTACTCCCGTTGATTAGGCCACCATGTTGACGACGCATCTGATCACTGCGCGCGCGGATCTCGCGGCGCTGGAGATTCCTTGGAATATCCTCGCCGCCGGTGCGCCGATGCGCTCCTGGGACTGGCTCGCCACCTGGTGGAAGCACTACGGCAACTCGGCCGACCGCGAGCTGCACGTCCTTGCGCTGTACGAAGAGTCGGACGAGGGACGGGGCACTCTGGTTGGCATCGCACCTTGGTACGTCGAGCGGAGCGCGATCCACGGCAACATCCTGCGGCCCTTGGGCAGCGGACATGTTTGCACCGACCACCTGACGCTTATCGCTCGGCCTGACTATTTGGCGACGGTCGCCTCGACGTTGGCCGATTATCTAACCGAAAACGACGATGCCTGGGACCAGCTCGAACTGCCTTCGATCGACGACGGAGACGAAGGGATTTCGCTGCTCGCCGGCGAGCTCGAAGCCCGCGACGCTTTGGTGTCGTGTCAAAAAGCGGGCAACTGCTGGGTCATCGATTTGCCGGAGAGTTGGGACGAGTACCTGACTTTGATTTCGTCGTCCCACCGCCGGCATTTGCGCGACTGCATAAAAAAGAAGATCGACACCGGCCGCTGCAAGCAGCACCACGTGCGCAGCACCGCCGAACTTGACGAAGCCTGGACGATCCTCGTCGATCTGCACCAGCGGCGTCGCCACCAACTGGGTGACGCAGGCTGCTTTTCGTCCCCAGAATTCGGCGAGTTCCATCGCGAGATCGCTCGTATTCTTCTCGACAAGGGCCAGCTGCGGCTCTCCTGGACCGAGCTCGACGGCACGCCGTTCACGGCCGAATACCACTTCAGCAGTCCGGACACGGTTTTTACCTATCAGAGCGGCATGGATCCCGATCGGCTCAAGGAAGCGCCGGGTCGGCTCAGCTACTGCCTCACCGTGAAGGCCGCAATTGACGAAGGCTTCACGCGTTACGACTTCCTCCGCGGCGATGAGCCGTACAAGGCCCATTTCCGCGGCGTGGCCCTGCCGACGTTCGATTATCAGGTCTTTCCCAATCGGCGGCTGGCTCGGCTTCGCGGGCACATGGCGATTGCGGCCGGAACGCTCAAGGGCTGGGTCAAATCAAGCGTCGCCGCAGTGAAGAGTTGAGCGCAACATGAGTCTCGTGCGTGACAATTTGCTGCGTGCCTATTACCTGGCGTCGTTGCCCAGGCGCGAATGGGCTGCGCGCGAGCGGGCGATGCACGGCACTGAGCCGGTGAGCATTTTGTTTTACCACCGCGTCGCCGACTCGCACCCAAACGGCTGGACGATGCCGAGGAATATGTTTGCCCGGCAACTTCGCTATCTGCAGGAAGAGTTCGAGATCGTCGATCTGGCGGAAGCCCAGCAGCGGATCGGTTCCGGCAGCAACAAACGGCCCACAGTCGCCATTACGTTCGACGACGGCTACGCGGATAATCTTGAGTTCGCCGTGCCGCTGTTGATCCGCGAGCGTGTGCCGTTCACCTATTTCGTGTCGACCAATCACGTGTTTGGTGACCGGCCCTTTCCGCACGACGTCGACGCGGGCCGGCCGCTGGCGCCCAACACGCTGTCCCAGTTGCGCGAGATGGCGACGGCGGGCGTCGAAATCGGGGCCCACAACCGCAACCACATTCACCTGGGAGTCGTGACGCCGGATGTGCTCGAGGACGAGATCGTCGGCTCGAAGCACGACCTAGAGCACGCGCTGGAACAGGAAATCCGCTACTTCGCTTTCCCTTATGGGCAGCCGTCCGACTTGAGCTGCGCGGCGTTCGAGATCGCCTACAACGCCGGCTACCATGGCGTCAGCTCGGCGTTCGGCGGCTACAACTTCCCGGGCGAAGACCCGTTTCACCTCCGCCGCATCCACGCGGATTGCGAGATGGTGCGACTCAAGAACTGGTTGACCGTCGACCCGCGCAAAGTGCGGCAGGCGATTCAATTTCAACCCGGCGATTACCGCGGCCAGGTGGCGCCGCCGCCGGTCCTCGACGAAGCCATGCTGACGTCGACGTGACGCGTGACGCAAGACTTTTATGAGCTCCTCTTCTTGTTCCAATTCGATTCCGCAACCAACCGAGCATCGGCTCGCGCCCGATTCGCTCGCCGCGAGCATCTTCGTGCTGCTGGCAGTGAGCGTGATCCAGCGGAGCGTCGGTTTCGGCCGCGGCGTGCTGTTCTGCCGCTGGCTCGTGCCGGAGGAGCTGGGTCAGTGGGACATGGCCTACAGCTTCCTGCTCCTGGCCGCGCCGCTGATCGTGCTCGGCTTGCCGGGATCGTTTGGCCGTTACTTAGAGCGTTATCGGCAGCGTCAGCAGTTGCGGACGTTTCTTAAGCGAACTGCCGCCTGGACCGCCGCCTTCACCGGGGCGGCGATTGGAATTATCGCCCTTTGGACGCCGAGCTTTTCTTGGCTGGTGTTCGGGCGCTCGGACCGCAAATCGCTGGTGATGCTGATGGCCGGCAGCCTGGTCGCCGTGATCACGCACCATTTCCTCGAAGCGCTGTTCGCCGCGCTGCGGAAGTTTCGCATCGTGTCGATGATGCAGTTTTGCCAGAGCATTTGTTTTGCAGTGATTTCGTTGAGCCTGTTGTGGTGGTGGCAGCTTTCGGCCGAGAGCATCGTAATCGGCTACGGGGCGGCCTGTTTCATTTCGGCGGTCGGAGCGCTGATATTGACCGGCCGCTCGATTGCTGAAGTCGCGTCGCCCGGCCCAGCGCTGGCGCACCGCGAATTCTGGCCGCCGCTGGTGCGGTTCGCCGTCTGGGTCTGGTTCACGAATCTGCTGTGTAACTTGTTTGCCGTGGTCGACCGCTACATGCTGGTCCATTGGAGCGGAATGACGCCTGATGAAGCGCTCACGCAGGTCGGCTACTACCACAGCAGCCGCGTGGTGCCGCTCCTCTTGATTTCGCTGGCCGACATGCTGGCCGGCATCGCGATGCCCTACTTGAGTCACGATTGGGAGCTGGGGCATCGCAAACAGGTGTCGGACCGCCTGAATCTCATTCTCAAACTCACGGCCATTGGCATGTTAGCTGCGAGCGTATTGATCCTGCTCGGCGCGCCGTTGTTGTTCCATCTCGCGTTCGAGGGCCGGTACAACGAAGGCCTCGCGGTGTTGCCGTGGACGCTGGCCTATTGTGTCTGGTACGCGATTCTGATCGTCGCACAGAATTACATCTGGTGCGCCGAGAAGACGAAGCTCGGATCGGTGCCGCTGGGCATCGGCCTGGTGGTGAACATCCTGCTCAACATCGTATTGATCCCATTGTGGGGCCTGTACGGCGCCGTGTTCGCCACGACGCTTTCGACCGGCCTCGCGCTCGGCCTCTTGTACTGGCTCAACCACCGCGAAGGGATGGAGATTCACGCGGGCCTCGTGTGGCTCACGTTCTCGCCGATCGCGCTCGGCGGCGGAGCATGGCTGGGAGCTGCGGTGCTGTTGATCATCCTGCTTGCAGCGCCGTTCTCACGGTGGCTGTTCACCGACGACGAGCGCGCGATGCTCGGCAGCTACCTCCGCCAACATCTCGATACCGCCACGAGCCTCCTGCTGCGTCAACCCAAACAAGCGAAAGCCACATGACGACTCGAGTTGTCGATACGCCGCAGGACATGCACACGTTCAACCGCGTGGCCGACGATGCGCCGCTGGATTTGGACCGGCCGCTGCGAGTGATGTTTCTCGTCACCAGCCTGCCGGTGGGCGGAGCAGAAACTCTGCTGGCGGAGCTCGTCACGCGGATGGACCCGTGCAGTTTTCTGCCGGAGATTTGCTGCCTAAAAGAGCGCGGACCGCTCGGTGAAAAACTTGCCGCCGAGATTCCCGTGCATTACAAGCTCTTGCACAACAAATACGATCTGCGGGTGTGGCCGCGGCTGGTGCATTTGCTCCGCGAGCGGCGGACCGACGCCGTGGTCACGGTCGGGGCCGGCGACAAAATGTTCTGGGGCCGACTGGCCGCGCGGCGCGTCGGCGTGCCGGTCGTCCTCTCCGCGTTGCACAGCACCGGCTGGCCGGACGGCGTCGGCCGGCTCAACCGCGCGCTCACCCCGATCACCGACGGCTTCATCGCGGTGGCCGACTCGCACGGGCAGCACATGCTCGAGCGGGAAGGCTTCCCTGCCGCCAAGGTGTTCGTCATTCCCAACGGTGTCGACACCGCGCGATTTGCACCCGTTCCAGATGCGGCGAGCGTTCGCGGAGAGATCGGCATCGGGCCGGCGGACCCGGTCGCTTCGATCGTGGCCGCCCTGCGTCCGGAAAAGAATCATGAGTTGTTCCTGGAAATGGCCGCGCGGATTCTGCCCCAGATGCCGCGAGCGAAGTTTCTGGTGATCGGCGACGGGCCGCGACACGAGCCGCTCGAACATCGTGCGGAGGAGCTCGGCATCGCGGCGAGCGTCCGTTTCCTAGGCACCCGCAGCGACGTGCCGCGATTGCTCAGCACCAGCGACGTGTTCGCGCTCACGTCGCACAACGAAGCCAACCCCGTGTCGATCCTCGAAGCCATGAGTGTCGGCAAGCCGGTCGTCGCCACCCACGTCGGTTCGATTGGCGAAGTCGTCGCCGACGGCGTCACCGGCTACCTGGTGAAGCCCGGCGACGCGGAGGCGCTCAGCGGCCGCGTCATGGAGCTGCTCGATGATCCGCTCCGCGCGGTGGAAATGGGCTCCGCGGCCCGCGACGTCGTCGTCGAAGGCTGGAGCGTCGACGCGATGGTCCGGCGCTATGAACGGCTGATCGCGTCGATCTATCGGTCGAAACAGCCCACCGTCGGGACCGAGCCTGCTGGCGATGAGCTTGAAGCGGATGCCGCCCCTCTCGATTGGCAGTCCGCCACCTGAGGCGGCCGGCGAGCGATCGCCCCTCGCAAGCGGGCATTTCGCGGCCCATAATAGAGAGGCCCGAAAAGTTCGTTGCCGCGTGGCGGCCAGGCACGTCGGGCCGGCCAGGCGGTGTGTTCCTCTATGCTCACGGAGTTTTTGCTGACTGTCGGCGCCCGCATTCTCAGCGGCGCGAGCGTCCGCTGGATCGATTGCCAGCCGGACACCTGTCAGCGCATCTATTTCGCCAATCACACCAGCCATCTCGACATGGTGCTGGTCTGGTCGTCGCTGCCGCCGCCGGTCCGCAAACTGACGCGCCCCGTCGCGGCCAAGGACTACTGGGACCGCGACGCGGTCCGCCGCTACATCGCCAAGACCTTCGACGCGATCCTGGTGGACCGCAAGGAAATCAAGGTACACCAGAGCCCGGTCGACATGATGCTCCGCGAGATCGGCACGACCAACTCGCTGATCCTGTTTCCCGAGGGCGGGCGCTCGACCGGCGAGCAGGTGGGCGAGTTCAAGAGCGGATTGTACTACCTGAGCAAAAAGCGGCCCGATCTGGAGTTGGTGCCGGTGCACATCGACAATATGAACCGGATTCTGCCGCGCGGAGAGTTCTTGCCGGTGCCGCTGTTGTCGTGTATTACTTTTGGGCCGCCGATGTGGCTCGAGACGGGCGAATCCAAGATAGACTTTCTGAAACGGGCCCGCGAAGCCGTGCAGCGACTCAAGGAAACCGACTAGCAAAATCTGGTTCTGTCATGACGGGTCAAGACTGGGGATTCGCTGGCATCGTGGTGGGCCTGTTGGCGATCGCCACCGTTGTCGGCCAGGTGATCAAGCGCCAGCCGCATCTCGGCCTGCACGCCGCGGCGATCGAGTCGTTCAACGGCCGCGTGCGGGCCTGGTGGATCATCTGCTCGCTGCTGGCCGTCGCGTTTTTGAGTCACACGCTCACCGTGATCCTGTTCGGCTGCCTGAGTTTTTGGGCGCTGCGGGAATTCATCACGCTCACGCCCACTCGCCTCGGCGACCACCGGGCATTGTTTTGGGTGTTTTTGTTCTTTACGCCCCTGCAATACCTACTCGTGGGCATGGGCGACGAGCGGCTCTTCAGCGTGATGATCCCGGTGTACGCGTTTTTGTTCATCCCCGCGCGAATCGCGCTTTCGGGCGACTACAAACGGTTCCTGGAACGCGTGGCGAAGATTCAGTCGGGCCTGTTGATTTGCGTCTACTGCCTGAGCTACGCGCCCGCGCTGCTCTACCTGCCGATTGCGGAACACGACAGTCGCGGCAACGCGCGGCTGCTATTCTTCTTTGTCGTGATCGCCCTGTTTTCCGAGGCGATGCAATTTCTCTGGAGCCGGTTGTACGGCCAGCACGTGATTGCACCAACGATCAACGCGGCCCGGACGTGGGAAGGGCTGATCGGCGGGACGGTGAGCGCGGCGCTGGCGGGGATCACGCTGTTTTATTTCACGCCCTATCAGGACGTCTGGCAGGCGGCGCTGATGTCGATGGTGGTGGCCGTGATGGGATTTGCCGGGGCGATGACGATGTCGGCCATCAAGCGCGACCGGGGCGTACGGGACTATGGCACGCTGGTCGAAGGGCACGGCGGCGTTTTGGATCGCATCGATGCGATTTGCTTTGCGGCGCCAGTGTTCTATCTGCTGACGAAGCAGCTGTTGCAGCAATAGGGATTTGGCGATTTGTTCGAAAAAGTGCGCAAGGCACCTGGGGATGAGAGTTTTTGCCACAAGGAGACAAAACATGCGGACCTTAAGGTTGGTGGCATTGGTCGTCATTTGCTTTGGGCCGGCGCCGTTTGCGTGTGGAGAAAGGCATATCTATTGTGCGGACCACGAGAATCAGCGGCTGATCAAGATCAAGGAAGATGGCACGCTGTTGTGGGATTGTCAAAATAACAATGGGCACGACGTGCAGCTGCTTAAGAACGGCAACGTGCTGATCGTCACCGGCGAGGTACAGGAAGTTGATCCCGCCCGAAACATCGTGTGGCGGGTCGGCAAGCCGACGATCGAGAATGCGGAGTCGGCCCAGCGGCTCGACAACGGGCACACGGTGATCGCGGACAACGGTCGCCATGCAGTGATCGAGCTGGATGAGCACGACCAGGAAGTGTGGCGATTCGACGTGCCGAACAATAATCACCGCCCGGATCCGACGATGCGGCAAATGCGGCGGCTCTCTAACGGCAACACACTGATTTGCGCGAGCACCGAAGACGAAGTTTGGGAAGTCACGCCGGCGAAGGAGATCGTGTGGCGGCACAAGGTGCCGTTTCCCTATCTGGCCACGCGGCTCGACAACAGCAACACGCTCATCAGCAGCGGCGACGGTTACGGCAGCGCGCGGGGCTATTTTCTCGTCGAAGTGAGCCCGGCCGGCGAGGTCGTGTGGAAGTATGGCGGCGCGGATGCACCGGCCGACGAGCAGCTCAAGTGGCCTTCTGGATTTGTGCGGCTGCCGGATGGGACGACGTACGTGTCGGAGGCGCAAGGCCGGGACATCAAAGTAATCTCGCCCGACAAGAAGGTCCTGCGCACGATCACCAGTCCCGCGCTGAAGCACCCGTGTACGCTCGCGATCGTGGACGAGTGAAGGGCTGTAAGATTTCCTATATCTGTACGTAGAACCAGTTACAGAACCCCGTTCGCGACTGCAACGCAAGCAAGTCTTCCGGCGAATTCACTGCATTCATGAGCGGCACACCGGTTCTGTAACTGGTTCTAGTCCCTGGTGATAGTTTTCGCTGCACCTCGATCGATGCCTCGCACCGGTGATTCACGGGACGTGAGAATTATATCCTCAGCGAGCCACGAAAACCTCGCGCTGCATAGTACGATTCAGCTCCGTTGTGGTAGAAGAAGATGCGGCCGAAGCGGAAGTCGCCGAATAGCGCGCCGCCGAGTTTGCGCATTTCGGCGGGAGTCTGCACCCAGCTGGAGGTCTTTGTGTCGAACTCGCCAAGCTTTTGCAGTTCACCGTACTGTTCTTCCGTGAGCAGTTCGATCCCCATGTCGGATGCCATGTCAACCGCGCAGCCCTTTGGCTTATGTTCTTTGCGCGACTCGAGCGCTTTGTGATCATAGCAGAGGCTGCGGCGATCCTTGGGGCTTTCGGCGGAGCAATCGAAGAAGACATACGCGCCCGATTTTTTGTCGTGGCCGACGACGTCCGGTTCGCCGCCCGTCGACTCCATTTCGTTAAGCGACCAGAGCTTTTCTGGACTGGCTGCGAGCTTCCCGGCGACGCTGGCCCATTTGAGGCCTTTGTGACGCTGCATGCTGTTCTCGAAGCGGTCCTGAAGCGTTTCGAGTAGCGCCGCTTGTTGTTTGGGAGACAATTTTGGTTTGGACTTGGCCATTGCTCTTCCCTTGTGGTCAATTTGGCGCGAGCGTCTGCGCGGGCCGTGCCGATACTTTACCAGCTTTTCTGCCGCGCGGCGCGCGATGACCTGCCGCAGTGGCCTCGAGCGCCAATGACGAGAAGACCCGCAGTGGGTTGGAATGCAGCTTGCCAACGCCCATTCCGAAGCCAGTTGCTCGTGGGCGTAACGCGGTGTTTGGCAGGCAATCGGTGCTCAGCGGCGAATTGTGCCGGTTGAGAGCGACGCGTCGTAGATGCTGTGACCGGCCGCGGTCGGGGTGGCGGGCTGATTCTTCTCGCGAGCGCGGCTGGCCATCGAGGCGTAGATCGACTCGTGGCCCTGGCTGCTTGCGGCGACGACCGATTCGCTGCCGGTCGTGCGAATCGGAGTGACGTCGTCCGGGCTTTGGCCGCGGAAGACAGGCTCGGTGTGCGACGCCAGCGAGGCGATCGCCGTGTCCGACGGCGCGAGTTGCGGGCGGCCCTGCTTGACCCAATCGAGCCAGGAGTTCTGCAGGGTGTAGAGATCGTGGAAGCCGTAGTGCTTCTCAACGGCCCGCGGCCAGTTTTCATCCTGCAGGCCGTCGGACAGGAATTCCAAAAACTTGCGGCGGCCATGCTGCTCGATCAGCCACTGGGCCAGCGAATGCCCCTGGGAGTAGAGCGGCATCACGTCCTGCGGATAGTCCTTCATGGCGAACATCACGCTGAACGGGATGCCGCGACCCGTCTTCAAGAAGTCGATTAACATCCGCTCCTGCTTGGCGATTTCGCTGCGGTGCTCGACGGTCGTGCAGGCCCCTTCGTCGGCCCAGCGGGGCAGGGGTTGGCGGAAGTAGGAGGCAAAGATCGTGTGAGTGATCTCGTGCGGCAGCACCGAATCGAGCACCCGCTCACGCGAGCCCTGGATCTTCATGTCCCAGTTGAACACTTCGCCGCGATCGAACACGAAGCTGGTCGCGCCGCCGGCGCCAAGATCGGGGGCCACGCGGGCGTTGATCGGGCAAGGCTTCGACCAGGGGGGCATCGGCTCGCCGAGCCATTCGGTGGAGAGCTTTTGCCGCCACACTTCCGCGGTGTCGCCGATTTCCTTGGCGAGCGCGGGGGTTGGGGCCGAGACGACGAAATTGGCAGTGCGATAACCGGCGGCTTGGCAGTGGGCGGGGGTGATTGCGGCGCCAAGCGAGTACGCCACGAACGCGGCGGCCACGAGGGGCCGCGGGCTGCGAGCTTCCATGCTCATTCCTCCAAGTTCGACAATCCCTGTCGGACGCGCTCGCGGCGGCGACTAGCGCGGCTGGCGAACGGTCGGATTACTGCGTGAAGCAAACTTCGAGCCAATCGCTCCGGTCCACGTCACTGCGAAGGGGAAGCGAATTGGGTGTCGAAGTTTCTGTGTACGCCGCGAGCGAATTGCGGGTTTGCTGCACCGCGGCATTTTGTAAAACTTGCAGACTGTAACACGCATTTGGCGATTGCGGCCAGAGCGATTCATGGCCTTGGGGCACGCTAGCACTCGGGGCGTGGCGGTGCGACGTTCCGGCCGAGCCGTGAATTTGGAGCCTTATTCTGGATGGAGCGCTCGTCGAGATGCATTGCGTACGGCGGCGTTTTCATCGCGGAGACTTCGTTGCAGCGCCGCCCGCACATGTTCCTCCGCGGGCGCAATGGCCCCCAGCGTTTGAGCCGCGAGGGCCCGTATGGGCGGACGACGATCGTCGAGAAGCGTCAGCAGCGTGGGGACAGCCCAGGCGGCATCGCGGCCGGCACGGCCAACTTCGAGGAATACGGGGCCTTGGCCGGCGCGCAGGGCACTTTCAAGGATGGGTTGATGGGCGGCGTTTTGAGGATCGAAACGCTGAATTGCCAGAGCGGCGGCGACGCGGATCGAAGAGTCCGAGTCCCGGAGGGCGGCCGTGAATTCGGGAAGATAGGTTCTGGCCGAGTTGGCGTCACTGGAGAGCGTACGAATCGCCTCGCGGCGGATTTCGGGGTTCGGATCAGTGAGCAAGGAGCGAGCCGTGGCGTGCGGGTCCGAGCAACCCGCGAAGAGCACGATCGCAACGCACGGCACGACGCGCCACCAACAATTAGTCGTCGTGATCTTTCACCTCCTCGCCGGCGCGGGTCACGAGCGCGGTATACACAAGCCTGTCAACGTCGTCTTGGACCAATTGCACGGAGCCATCGCCGAAGAGATGGTACGCGCCACCGGGATGCGCACTCGACGGGCCGTATTTCGAGGAGTCGGTGAAGTAGTCGAAATAGGGAGAGAAATTGAGCGCGACCTTGGCTTGGGAATAGGTGGGATGATTGGAATCGTCGTACGGCTCGGCGCTCAGTGCCGCAGTGAGTCCGTCGGCCCAGGCAGCGAGCACTTCTTCGCGCGTTTCGACGACGAAGGCCGTGTGGGAGAGGCCGTCGGTGATTTCTGATGGCGGCACATTTCCGCCGGGTATGATCGCGCCATCCGGCTTCAGGTCGACACCCCAGAGATTGCCGACCGTCGAGCCGCCAAGCGCGGCGTAGTTGCCGATGGCTGGTTGCTGGGCGAGGTTCTTGTAGCGCTCGGCCGAACTGAATTCAGGGCCGGTGTACTCGGGACAACGCAGCTCGGGAAGGATCGTCGCCGCGACGGCCAGGTTATGGGCCGAGAATGCGTGCTCGTCGCGCTTGATTTGATCGGCAAGCGCCTGCGACTCCAGGTAGGGCAGGATGAAACTGACCCAACTGTGGCGCGTCTCACCCGCTTCGTCGATGTCGAAGCTGAGCGAGTTTTCGAGAGTATCGGACGAACTGGGCGGATAGAACTTCTGCGCGAGCTGATAGCCGGCGATCGCCAGGCCGATTTGCTTGAGGTGATTCGCGCAGGTGGTGCGTCGCGCGGCGGCCCGCGCGGCCTGGACCGCGGGGAGAAGCAGCGCCACAAGCACGCCGATAATGGCAATCACGACCAATAGTTCGACGAGCGTAAACGCCTCGCGCCGACGGACGTCAATTGAGCGGCGACGCATCGAATCGCCTCCAGGCACTTGCCGTGACCCGCGGCAAGCGTGTTCTAGCTGCGTTCAGTTTAGACTCTTTGGCGCAGAACGGCAATGAATTCCAGTGTTATTCGAGAGCACGCGCGATCACGAACCCGTCGTAGCCCTTGAGGCCGACGGTTTGGAGCGCGGTGGCCGTGACGCGCGGCTCGCGGCCAATCTGACGGAGCAGCCGCCGCACTCCCTGGACGTTTTCATCGGTGCTATTGGCGTCGAGGACCGCGCCGTCCCGGACCACGTTGTCCACGATGATCACGCTGCCGGGACGCGTGAGTGCGAGCGATTCGGAGAAATACTGCGGGGCGCTGGGTTTATCGGCGTCGATGAAGACGAAATCGAATGGCGCGACGCGATCTGCGATCAGCGCTGCGAGCGTTTCGCGGGCGGGACCAAGTCGCAGCTCGATGCGGTCGGCGAGACCGGCGCGCTCGAAATTTGCCATGGCGACGGCGGCATGGTGCGGATCGATCTCCAGCGTGACGAGCTTGCCGCCCGATGGCAGCGCGCGAGCCAGCCAAATCGTACTGTAGCCGCCGAGTGTACCGATTTCGAGGATGCGAGTCGCGCCACACATCCGCGCGAGCAGTTGCAGGAATTTGCCCTGAATCGGCGAGACGCTGATCGCCGGCAGGCCGGCAGCCGCGCTCGCGGCGAGCGCTTCGTCGAGCGCGGCGTCCGGCGGCAGCAGCAGGCCGCTGATGTACTGATCGACAGCGGTCCATTTTTCCAGTCCCATGAACTTACGCCACGCCGGCGTGAGCCGGGGCAGATTGAGCGGACTTGATCTTATCGAGCATGCGGCCGGGCGAGCCCATCATGTTGTAACCGCCGTCGAGATGCAGAATCTCGCCGGTGATGCCGGAGGACATCTCCGAAAGTAGGAAGGCGCCGCATTTGCCGGCTTCTTCGTGCGTGACGTTGCGGCCGAGCGGTGCGACCGCTTCATAGAGGCCGAGCATCTCGTCGACGCCGGCTCCGCGGCCGGAGACCGTTTGCAGTGGCCCCGGACTCAGCGCGTTGACTCGCACGCCGACGGCCCCAAGATCGAAGGCCAGATATTTTACGGCCGAGTCGAGCGCCGCTTTGCAGATGCCCATGACGTTGTAGCCAGGGACGGCCCGTTCGCCGCCGAAATAGGTGAGCGTGAGAATGCTCGCGCCGGGAGCGAGCATCGGCCGGGC
>JBFWSG010000040.1:25330-53565 GCA_050248495.1 Pirellulales bacterium
ATTGATTGTATCATAATCGCTACATCACCTCCCAAACGCTCGACGGTTTCAATGGCTGCGGACGACATGGTAACGAACCTGCTCAGTCTGTCCACCCGGGCTGCCGGGCCGGCGGAGCTATTGCCGGCCGCGCTCGAGGCGGTTGCTCGGTCGCTCCCAGCGGATGCCGCGGCAATCGTCACCGGTCAGCCGCCGCAATGGATCGTGCCCGCGGTGTATGGAACCGCGGCGTCCCAGGTCCCAACCGAATTGGCGGCCGACGCACTCGCGCGGGAGTCGATTGCGCGACGCGAGCGGTGGGCAGCGGCGCCACTGAACAAAACTCAAACGCTCGTCGTGCGCAGCGCGGCAAGTGACAACTTGCTCACCGAAGCGACTCGAGCGCTGAGCGATGCGCTCGCGGTTGTCGATGATCGCCAGCGTTCGCGACAGCGCGTCGAGCGGCTGAAGACGATTCTGGCGATCGTCCGCGAGTGGCAGCAGACAGAGGACATGAACACGCTGCTGGTGCGGATGGCCGAGGCGTCGTGCCGGATGTTCGACGCCGATCGGGCGAGCATCTTCTTGTGGGACAAAGCCACCAAGACCGTGGTTGGTCGGCCGGCGCTTGGCGTCGCCGGTGGCGAACTGCGGCTGCCGGACGATGCGGGCGTCGTGGGGCAGGTTGTGCAGACTGGCGAGCCACGGCGGGTATCTGGGATCGAAGATTCCGCGGAGATCGACCGCCGTACGGACACTAAGACCGGCTATCGCACGAAAACGATTTTGTGCGTGCCGCTGGTGGCGCCGGATGGCACGCGGCTGGGGGCATTCGAGCTACTCAATAAGAAGAACGGCTCGTTCACGGCGGAGGATGAGCGCGGGCTCATCGAACTCGCAGGTCATGCGGCGGTGGAGCTGGAAAATACACGGGAGTTCGAGGATTTGCTCGCTCGCCAGGAGCTAATGGTCGAGCAGGCGTCAAAGGACACGCTGCTGGTGGGCGAGAGCCCGGCGATTCAAGCAGTGCGGTCGACGATTCGCCGCGTAGCAGACACCGACCTGGCGATTCTCATCCTGGGCGAAAACGGCACCGGCAAAGAAGTCGTCGCGCGGTCACTCCACTATGCCAGCCGCCGCAGAACTGAGCCCTTTATTCCCGTCAACTGTGCATCGCTCACGGAGACGTTGCTGGAGAGCGAACTGTTCGGCCACGAAAAGGGCGCGTTCACGGATGCCCACGAGGCCCGAGCCGGCAAGTTTGAGGCGGCCTCCGGCGGCACGCTGTTTCTGGACGAAATCGGCGACATGAGCCTGTCGGGACAGGCCAAATTGCTCCGCGTGTTGGAGGAAAAGAAGGTGGTTCGCGTCGGCGGCAACCGTGAGATTCACACGGATGTCCGCGTGCTGGCGGCGACGAATCAGAAGCTGGCGGAGCTGGTGCGTGCGCGGCGGTTCCGCGAAGACCTCTATTTTCGGCTCAACGTCGTGTCGCTGGAGTTGCCGCCGCTCCGTGACCGCGGCGACGACATCTTGATTTTGGCGGAACACTTCCTGCGTCACTTTTCCAAGCAAGCGGGACGTCGGACACCGAAGCTGTCTGCCTCGGCCCGGAAGCGACTGATTAGTCACACCTGGCCGGGAAACGTGCGAGAGCTGAGGAATTTGATGGAGCGGCTCGCCTATCTGTCGGCAGGCGAGAAGATCGAGGCCGAGGACCTGGCATTCATTTTGTCGCCGACCAATGCGGGAGCCGCCGCGATCGGCGAAGGGCTCACGCTCAACGACGCCACAGACCAGTTCCAGACCGAATACATCAAGCAATCGATCGCGCGGGCCCGCGGCAACGTGAGCCTGGCCGCGAAGAACCTGGGCGTGCACCGCTCGAATCTGTATCGCAAGATGCGGCAGCTGGGGATGGCGACCGATGATTCCGAAGGCGTCAGATAAGGCGACTCGCGATGCGGCGAGCACCTAGAATTCGTTCGGCGTGAGAACCAGGTCCACGAATGACTTGAGAAGTCCGTTGGCAGCAGGCGTTTCTCGGAGCGAGTCGATGAATGCCTGGTGCGGTACTGCGGCGATGCGTTCCACGTATTCGGGGTAAGCGGCAACACGCTCTGACATCGCACGGCAATCGAGCTCGGGATGAAACTGCGTGCAATAGATTGGCTTACCGTCGAAGCGGAAGGCCTGGTGCCGCACCTTGTTTGACGACGCCAAAAGAACCGCGTCGGCAGGCAGAGCGATGACGTGGTCTTCGTGGCCGGCATGGGCGATGAATTCCAGCGGCAGCGAGGCGAAGAGCGGATCGGCGCGGCCAGCGTCCGTCAGCGCGAGCTCAATCGTGCCCAATTCTGCGCACTCTGGATCGTGGATGCAGCGGCCACCGAGTGCACGGGCCATGGCTTGGAAGCCCCAACACGAGGCGAACGTCGGCTTGGATTGGTGGTGAAGTTCACGCAGCGCATCGAGGGCTCGATCGAGCCACGCGCCTGCGCCGGCGGCGGAGTAGTGGCCGCTGCCGCCGAGCAGGACGATGTCGGCGGCGGCGAGTTCAGACGCACTTGGACCTCGCGCAAGAAAGTCGACGGCGACAATGTCTCGCGGCTCGCACTCCAGCGCGCGGGCGAAGCAGCGAATCTCTTGGGCCCGCATGGAATCGTCCGCGTTGCGCGTCTGCAGCAGCAGGTAACGAACGCGCGGCGGCATGGGTCAACTCGCAGTGACGGCGTCGATCGACTCGGTGAGTGCTTGCATCAGCTCGTCCAATTCATTGAGCGAAATCGCCAGCGGCGGCATCACGTAAAGCGTTTCGCCCAGCGGGCGGAGCCACACGCCGCGCGCCAGGGCTTCGCGGCAGACGCGCCAGGCGCGGCGCTCTTCGACAGGGTACGTCGCGTTGTGTGATTTGTCGGCGACCAGCTCCAGCGCTCCGAGGAGTCCGCGCTGGCGGACGCCGACAACGTGCGGGTGCTCCGCCAGATGGCAAAGATGCTCGGCGAGGCGGGCGATCTTGGGTTGTAGCGCGGTGAGGGTCTGTTCTTCGTCGAACAAGTCGAGCGTCGCCAACGCGGCGGAGGCGGCGAGCGGGTTTCCGCCGTAAGTGTGGCCGTGATAGAGCGTACGCCCGTCGGACCATTTGCCGAGGAACGCCGAATAGATTTCGCCGTGGGTGATCGTGGCCGACATCGGCAAGTAGCCGCCGGTGAGGCCTTTGCCGAGGCAGAGGAAGTCGGGCACAACGGCTTCTTGCTCGCAGGCGAACAACCTACCGGTGCGGCCCATGCCCACGGCAATTTCGTCGGCGATCAAAAGCACGTCGTACCTCCTCGTGAGCTCGCGGACGCCGCGGAGGTAGCCGGGCGGATGCATCACGACGCCGGCCGCACACTGCACGAGCGGTTCGATGACCATCGCGGCCAGAGAATCGTGGTGCTTCTCCAGTCGAGCTTCGAGCTCATCCAGGAAGAACTGCGTGGCGGCCGCGGGAAGGGTTCCCACCGGCAGGGGCCTTGGATCGGGGATCGGGGCGCGGACGACGTCGAACAACAGCGGCTCAAAAATGCCCTGGAAGCGGGCGATGCCGCCCACGCTCGCCGCGCCGATCGTGTCGCCGTGGTACGCTTCGGCGAGGGCCAGGTATTTGGTCTTCTGAGGCTGCGGCCGATCACACTGACGCCAATATTGAAACGCCGCTTTGAGGGCAACTTCGACGGCGGAGGATCCGTCGCTGGAGAAAAAGACGTGCTCCAGGTTGCCGGGAGCGAGATCAGCAAGCCGCTTTGCGAGCCTGACGGTGGTGTCGCAGCCCATTCCAAGTGACGTGCAGTGGGCGACGCGATCGAGTTGATCGCGGATCGCGGCGTTGATCCGCGTGTGATTGTGGCCGTGGACATTGCACCACATGCTGGCCGCGCCGTCGAGATAAGCGCTGCCTGCCACGTCGAACAGGCGGCAGCCCTCGGCCCGCTCGATCATGAGCGGTTCGTACTCGGCCATTGGCGTGAAGGCGTGCCAATAGTGGCGTCGGTCCCATTCGACAAGCTCGGCAGGCGACGGCTCCGATTTCATGGCTACCGGTGGATGACTGCCAGGTAATGACGGCTACCAGGTAATGACGACCGGAGCGCCGGCCCGCACGCCGAGCATCGCGGAGGCGTTTTCCTCAACGATTGCCAGCTCCAAGGTGCCGCCGGAGCCAACGAGCGCAATGAGCGTCATCGGCGGCTGTTCGCTGTACGTTTGGAAGATGCCTTGTGTGGCGTGCTCGTCGCAGGTGATCGTGACCAACTCGTCCGTCGGCACGCCGGCGAGCATTTCGCGTGTGATGTTGGTGAGGAGATTGCCGAAGGAATCGACCTCGACGACCTCGCCGGTGATGCGATTTGCCACTTTCTCTGCCTCAGGCCAAGCAAGCGGCACCAGCGATTCGAGCGGCGATCCCAGCTCGTCCGGCGACAAGCCCAGGCTCAACCGCGCCGCGACCGGCGCCATGATGTCACGTCCATGGAAAGTGTTCGACACGTGGGGGAGCCAAAACTCCCGCCTGTCGAGACAAATTATCTTAGACGGTGCGGCCTCCGCGGCCAACCGCGCGAGGAGCCCGTTATCGGGAGCGACGAACTGTTGCGAGCCGATGCGGGCGTAGACGATCCGCCGCGCGGTGCCGACGCCGGGGTCGACAACGGCGACGTGAATCGTTTTAGCCGGGAAATAGGGTGTCGCTTCGGCGAGGGCAATCGCGCCGCGGAGGACATCCTGGGCCGGCACGGAATGTGAAAGATCGATGAGGCGGGCCGCCGGGTTGATCGAGAGGATGACGCCCTTCATGGCGGCGATGTAGCGGCTGCCCTCGCCGAAATCGGTGGTGAGCGTGATGATGCTCGGCGGCTTTTCGTTGACAGCCATCGGCATCCCATAAACCGAGAATTGCGACTCGTTGTCAATGAGTCGCGTTGATCAATTCCAGGCAGACTTCGCGCACGCGATTCGGATCGACATTTGGATTCGATTTTTTTGCCTGGCCGATCAATGAACTCACAGCTTTTGAATTTCCAGCGAGTACGTCAGCAACAACTTTCGGATTGGCCGCTAAGAGTTGCCGACAAAGTTCCGTAAGTTCCGAATCGTCGACTCTCGAAATACCAATCTTTTGCGCTACAACTCCCACGCTGTCGGTAATCTCGATCTGCATAGTGATGTTGATCTCGACAGTACGAACTTTCGCGTCAAAAATTTGCTTCGCCTGCGAGCGTGGAAATTCTCCCAAAATCGTCTTGTTGATCAAGTCGGCGAGCCAATCCGAGGTAATTCCACGTTGTTGGACAAGCGTCTCGAGAGACCAATCGCGTTCCTTGAGCACGCGGAGCACGTCTTGTGTCACCCAGTTGCTGGCGAGCTTGCCGTCGCCGCAGGCGTCGGCGACCGCCCGATAGTACGCCACCAGCGGCTGGCCCTGATTGACGATCACGTCGGCATCGTAAGCGGGAAGACCATATTCAGTTTCGAGTCGCGAACGCAATGCGGCCGGCAATTCACCGAGCGACGCCTTCGCGGCGTCGATCTGGGCGGCGGAAAACACCACTGGCACGAGGTCCGGGTCCGGAAAATAGCGGTAATCGCTCGACTCTTCTTTGCTGCGCTGGGCCCGGGTCACGCCGGCCACGTCGTCCCAGCCACGGGTCTGTTTGGGCGCTTCGCCTAGTACGCGGGCCGTTTCCTGCCACTCGCGGTATTGCCGGGGCGCCTCGTAATCGAGGGCCCGTTCGACCGCGCGGAAACTGTTCATGTTCTTGATTTCGACGATCGGCGTGGCGACTTTGCCTTTGGGTGTGTCGATGTGCAAGTTGATGTTGGCGTCGACCCGCAGGCTGCCCTCCTGCATGTTGCAGTCGGAGACGCCGATGTACGTGAGCAGCAGCCGCAGCTCTTTGAGGAAGGTCGAGGCTTCGAGCGAGCTGCGGAGATCCGGCTCAGAAACAATTTCCAACAGCGGCGTCCCGGTGCGGTTCAGGTCGATCAGGCTGTCGCCTTTGCCGGCAGCCTCATCGTGAAGGCTCTTGCCGGCATCCTCTTCGAGGTGGGCGCGGATGATGCGGACAGTCTTCGGCGCGAAGCGGTCCTTGGGGTCGCTGATCGAGAGCCTTCCGCGGGCGGACATGGGCAGATCGTACTGGCTGATCTGATAACCCTTGGGCAGGTCGGGGTAGTAGTACTGCTTGCGGTCCCACTTCGTATAGGGCGGGATTTCGCACTCCAGGGCGACGGCCGTCTTCAGAGCCAGTTCCAGTGCGCGGCGGTTCATTACGGGAAGCGTTCCCGGCAGGCCGATGCACACCGGACAGGTTTGAGTGTTCGGTTCCGCGCCGAATCGCGTGCTGCAGCCGCAGAACAGCTTGCTCGCGGTGGAGAGCTGCACATGCACTTCGAGGCCGATCACCGTGGTGTAGGGCTCGGTCACAGGGGAGCCCTCATGTTGTGCCAATCGGCGGCCGTCTCGAACATGCGTGCCCCGCGCAGGAGCCGCTCTTCTTGCAGGATCGGAGCTTGCAGCTGCAGGCCGATGGGCAGGCCCGATTTCGTCTGACCGCAGGGGAGGCACAAGCCCGGGATGCCGGCGAGATTGGCCGAAACGGTGTACAAGTCGACCAGGTACATGGCGAGCGGGTCGTCCGTCATTTCGCCGAGCTTGAAGGCAGGCGACGCGGTAATCGGACCAGCGATGAGATCGACCTCGTCAAATGCACGGTCGAAATCCTGACGGATCAGCCGGCGGACCTTTAGGGCCTTCAAGTAGTAGGCGTCGTAGTAGCCGGCGCTGAGCGAGTAGGTGCCGAGCATGATGCGGCGCTTCACTTCCGCGCCAAAGCCTTCGGCGCGCGTGCGGCGATACATGCGGACGAGCGCCGTGTCGAGATTGTCGAGGCCGCGCTGATCGCCGGCGGCTTGCAGCTTTTTGCGTTCGGCTGCCAATTCGGCGAGCATCTCTTGTTCATTGGTGCGGTAGCCATAGTGGGCGCCGTCGTACCGCGCCAGGTTGCTGGAGGCTTCGCTGGGGGCGATCACGTAGTAGGTCGCGACGCCGTGCTTGCCGTGCGGCAGCGAGATGTCGACGAGCTTCGCGCCGAGCTTTTCGTAAACCTTGAAGGCGTCGCGCACAGCGGTTTCCACTTCGGCGTCGAGGCCTGCGGCGAAATGCTCTCGTGCTACGCCGATGCGGAGGCCGGTGAGTGGTTCATTTACCGACTGGGAATAGGCCGGCACCGGCTCGTTGAGCGAAGTGGAATCGTGCGGGTCATGGCCAGCGATTGCTTCCAGGAGCAAGGCGACGTCTTCGACCGAGTGAGCCATCGGGCCAACCTGGTCAAGGCTGCTGGCAAAGGCCACGAGGCCATAGCGACTCACGCGGCCGTAGGTCGGCTTCATTCCGACGATGCCGCAGAGGCCCGCGGGCTGGCGGATCGAACCGCCGGTGTCGGTGCCGATCGAAAGGGGGACCATGCTCGCAGCGACTGCCGCCGCCGAGCCGCCGCTGGAGCCGCCCGGCGTCCGGTCGAGGTCCCAGGGGTTGTGCGTCGTTTGGAAGGCCGAGTTCTCGGTCGAGCCGCCCATGGCGAATTCGTCCATGTTGGTGCGGCCCAAGAGCACCGCGTCCGCCGCATTAAGCTTGGCCACGACGGTTGAATCATAGGGTGGACGAAAATCGGCAAGCATCCGCGAGGCACAGGTCGTGAGCTGCCCGCGATCGCAGAGCACGTCCTTCACGGCGATCGGCAAGCCGGCAAGTTTGCCGACGGGTTGCTTCTTCGCGCGCTTGGCGTCCACGGCCGCCGCCTGGGCCAGCGCGCGCTTTTCATCGACGCGGAGGAATGCGCCGACCCGGTCGTCGGTGGCCGAGATTCGCTCGATGCAGGCGGTCGCCAGCTCGACCGCGGAGATTTCGCCCGCCTCAAGATCGCGAAGCAGCTGACAAGCGGTGCGCTCGAGGATCGACATGAGCATTTCCGGCCAATTCGCGGCCGATCACTCTCCAGCGCGTTTACTCACCCAATACGGCGGGAACCAGGTAGCCGGCCGAGTCGTGATGCGGCGCATTGGCGAGCGCCTCCTCCCGCGGCAAACTCATTTCCACGACGTCGTCGCGAAAGACGTTCCGCTGTTCGATAGCGTGAGCCATCGGCTCGACGCCCTCGGTGTCGACCTGTGCAAGGTAATCGACGTAACCGACGATCTGGGCCAACTGCTCCGACATCGTGGCCAGCTCGGCCTCGGAGAGCTGCAAGCGGGCCAGCAGGGCGACTTTTTCGACGTCTTGTCGCGTGATGGCCATCGGTCACACTCCGCGATTGACAGACGCCGCGGCCTAGCTGGCTTTTGCCGCCGGCTTCTGCGAGAGCTTGAACGGCGCGGAACGCACGACCTTAGTAATGGCGCCGCTCTTGAGGCACTTCGTGCAGACCAAGAGTGCCTTGTTGCCTTTGCCGGTCGAAACTTTGACGCTCTGCAGATTCGGGCGGAACTTGCGGCGGCTGATGCCGGTGACCTTGGTACCGACGCCACCCAAGTACTTCTTCTTACCGCGGGTAGTTACCTGATTGCCGAGCTGGGCGCCTTTGCCGCAAACTGCACATTCTCGAGCCATGGCTAAACCTGTTTTTGCTGTCTTGAACTCTGTTCGCTGTTTTTGTTCGGTGACGCGCCAAGCCGAGCGACGGTTCACGGCTCGACAAGGCAATTCTCCCGCTCACCGGGGGCGAATGTCACATCAGCCGGCTCGGTGGGAAATCGTAAGTATAACGGGATTCGGCACTTGGGCAACGGCCAGAATCAAAGCTTTTTCGCCGCGGCCCCATGTCAATAACCGCGGGTGAGAGCGAGTACTTCGTCCGTGACCAGGCCGTTGGTGGCCACGGATTCGCCGGCATGCACTGTGGCGTTTCCTTTCCAGTCGCTGAAGTGGCCGCCGGCTTCCTGGATCACGGTCTGTAACGGGGCAACGTCCCACAGATTCATCACGGGATCGACCATGACTTCCGCCCGGCCCGTGGCGACCATCAAGTAGCCATAGCCATCGCCCCAGGTGCGGGTCAGACGAGCCGCCTTTTGCAGCTCTAAATACACCGCAAGCGAGTCTTTCTTGCGCGACTTGCTGAAGGACGGCACTTCAGAAGTGAGAAACAGCGCTTCGCTGAGCTTGCGCACGCCGGAGACGCGTGCGGGGGTCGGCGCGGCGTCGGCGTTGTGAGTGTCCACGTGCCAACAGCCGCCACCTTCGGCGGCGAACACCATCTCGCCGACGGCCGGCGCGTAAATGACGCCGATCCTCGGCTGGTCGCCCTCGAGCACTGCCACCAGCGTCGTGTAGAGCGGCACACCATGCACAAATGACTTCGTGCCGTCGATCGGATCGAGCACCCATTGATAACCGGACGATCCCACCGCCGCACCGAACTCCTCACCCAGAATGCTGTCATCCGGAAAACGTTCCGAAATCCGCTTTCGCAATAGCTCTTCGGCCGACCGGTCGGCAATGGTCACCGGCGACGAGTCGGCTTTGAACTCGACCGTCAGATCGCTGCGGCGGAAGTAGTTGAGCGTCAGGTCGCCGGCCTCGCGGGTCCAACGGACGGCGGCTTCGAGGCGGATTTGGAGGGGGTCATCGGAAGCGTGATCCATGCCTTTTTCCTGGTTGGGAGCGCGACGGCGGACTTGTCCCGGGGCATAGCCGGCAGTAGACTCCCGCGAGTTTGCGGATCCGCCGCCCCGGCAGTCCGGCCGTAAATGATTTTCTTGCAACAGTTTAGTGGCTTGGCCGCAGGCCCCATAGCGGGCAGCCGCCAAACCTCCGAGTCGCTCCCCCCGCGAAGGCCGGTCGTGACGCCTCACAAATCGCTGTAAATGCTGATTGGCGTGGGATTTAGCTTGAACCGGAAGGCGTCGCTTCTAGAATGGGAGCTAGAAGCGCCGAATTCCTCACTCGCTGGTTTGCTGCTTCCTGTAGCGCTGCCGGCAGTCATGGAGGAGGAACATGCGACGATTGCACTTCGGCGTTGTGCTGGGAGCCTTGCTGGTGCTCGGACTGATCGTGGGTCGCGGCTGGTCGGAAACGCCAGCCGTGGTCGGCAGTCCGAACGTTCCCTATCAACCAGCCAGCAACCTGATCACGCACGTCCCGCCCGCGGAGGGCGGACCGCAAGCGATTGTTGTCGTCGACCCCGCACAGCGCGTGCTGGCTGTGTACCATGTGGACAAGACGACGGGCGAGATTTCGCTGAAGAGCGTGCGAAACGTAACTTGGGATTTACAGATGGTGGAGTTCAACAGCGGCGAACCCTTGCCGCAGGATATCCGCAACATGCGGCGCGAGCTCCAACGCTAGGAAGATATCGGCAGCAAGAGGGGTGGCATGGCACAGAAGTTTGTCAGCCTGGAAGAAGCGGCAGCGCAACTAGGCATCACCAAGGATCGACTCAACGACCTGCGCGAAGACGGGAAGGTCCGCGCGTATCGAGACGGCGCGAGCTGGAAGTTTCGCGCGGACGACATCGAGAAACTGGCGGTCGACGGCCTGCCCCCGGATGCCTCGAGCAGCGATCTCTCGCTGGGTCTCGACGAAGAGTCGGCCTCCGGCGCCGGTGCCTCGTCGATCGAGCTGGATGACATCACGCTGGGCAGCGGCATTGATCTCGATCTGGGCGACGACCTCGAGCTGGGAAGCGAAATCGAACTCGGTGATGACGAACCGGCCGAGGCGAGTGCGGCTGCGAGCGACCTGAGTCTCGACGATCTCGACGAGCCGACGCTGCCGGTCGACGGACCGGGGGACGTGCTGGAGCTCGACACCGGCGAAGAGATCGATGAGTTTTCGGACTCGATCCTGCTGAGCGAGAACGAGCTGGGCGAATCAACCGACCGGCCTCCGAGCACGATCATCGGCAAGGCGGAAATGGCGGCCGATTTGGACCTCGACCTGGGGCCGAGCGAAGACGACGCCGCGCGGATGAGCGACGTACGGCTGGCCGAACCCAGCACGTCGAATGTGTTCGCCTCGGGCATCGGCGACGCGATCCTGGACACCGAGCCGCCCAACCTGGAAGACAATTTCGGCGATCTCGACGAGTTGGAAATCGACCTTGAAGCCGAGTCGAGTCGCATCCTCGCTCCGGAAGACGTTGCCAAGGCGCAGCAAGCCGCCAGCAAAGTGAAGAGCGAAGCGAAGGCGGCTGAGATGAGCGACCTGGAGCTCGCGGCTTCGGATAGCAGCCCGGGCGGTGTGCTCGAAGGCCTCTCCGGAAAATCGGACATCGCGCTCGCTGGTTTGTCGGCGCTCGAACTCGAAGGCGACGACGACGATGTGCTCGGCGACGGCAGCGACATCACGCTCTCGAGCGAATCGAGCGGCATCAACATCATTTCGCCATCCGATAGCGGGCTGGCGCTCGACGAAGTTCCGCTGGCGATGGGGAGCGGCTCGCCGCTCGCATCGGGCCTCGACCTGGGCCCCACGTCCGACGCCGAAGTTGGACTCGAACCGTTGGAAGTCGCCGAAGATGGCGGCGAAGAGCCGTTTGCGCTCACGCCCTTCGGCGAAGAGACCAGCGACGAAGAAGAAGACAGCTCACAGGTTATTCCGCTGGATGAAGTCTCCGAAGAGGAAGGCGGCGGCCTGTTGGGCACGGGGCGAACCGTCGGCGTCGAATCGATCGGCGATGACTTTGCCGCGCTGCCGACCGGCGGCATGATGCCCGTCGGAGAAACTGTGGCCGACGTGGCATTCCCCGGCTGGGTCATCGGCCTGATGAGCGTCTCGATGCTGATGCTGGTGATGTGCGGCATGATGGTCTTCGACCTCTTGCGTAACATCTGGAGCTGGGACCAGGTCTACACGCTCAACAGCGGTCTGATGGACGTGTTGACGCCGATTTTGGGCTGAGTTGGCCCCTGAAATCACGGCACCTGGCGATCGAAGCGCGAATCTGCGGTGTCGGGCGTCGCCGAGAGCGGTATAATTCGACGCAACGGGCGCAATTCTTGATGCCGCGCCCCTGGGGCCGTCTGCGGACACGCAGTTCGGGCCGCCGCAAAAGACCTAAGTTGCTTCCAGCCTCTATCGATTGGATCCATGACGATTCGCTTTCTTGGTTGGGCCCTGGCTGCCGCCGCGGTGACCGCGATCGGCTGCCGGGGCGACGAAAAAATCGAGTCGTACGTAGTGCCGAAAGAGGCAGCTCCGCGTGCGACTCCGGTCGCCAAGGAGCATGATGAGGCCGCGACCGACCGGATGCTCGCAGCGGTGCTGCCGGATGGCGAGCGGGCCTGGTTCTTCAAAGTCGCCGGCCCGGCGGCAGAAATCGACAGCGTTGCCGCGGTCGTAGAGAAATTCTTCGCCAGCATCCGCCCGGCTGCCGGCAAGCCGCATCCCGATTGGACTCTGCCGGCAAATTGGCAGCAGCAAGCGGGCAGCGGCATGCGGGCGGCGACGCTATTGATTCCGGCGGGGGCCAAATCGCTGGAGCTCACAGTCATCGCGCTGCCTAGGAGTGGGGCACCTGGCGAGCTGCTTTCAAACGTCAACCGCTGGCGCGGCCAGATGCAGCTTGGCCCCATCCAGGAGGCCGATTTGGCCAAGGACTCGCGGACGATCGCGGCCGGCGATTCTCAGCTGACGATCGTCCATCTCCACGGCAAGTTTTCGAGCGGAGCGATGACCCCGCCGTTCGCGGGCGGCGCAGCAGCATCGCCACCGTTCGCGTCCTCGCCTTCGACTGCTTCGCCGCCAACGAGCGAGCCGACCACCGATGCCCTGCCGGCGGGCCACCCGCCCATCGCCGCGCAGCAACCTGCGGCCGACGGTGGGCCGTTTCAATTTGAACTGCCCGAGGGCTGGCAATCGCGTCCCGCCGGGGGCATGCGGAAGGTCGACCTGGCGGTCGGAGAGGGCGATAAGTCGGCGGTCTTCACTGCCATCGATTTTCCAGCCAATTCGCCGCCGATGATGTCCGATCCCGTGGCCAACGTGCGGCGTTGGCGCGGTGAGGTGGGGCTGCCTCCGCTTGCGGACGACGAGATAAAAAAGACGATGCAGCCGATCGAGATCGACGGCACGCAGGCCATGCTCGTGGAGGCAGTTCCAGACGAAGGGCAGCCCAACGCCGACCGGGCCACGCTGGCTGTCATGTTCACTCGCGGCAGGGCGATCTGGTTCTTGAAGCTGAGCGGCAATCGCGGCGTGGTGGCGGCGCAAAAAGACAATTTCCAGCGGCTGTTGAAGTCGGTGCGGTTTACTGATTCTGGCGGGGCGGACGATTCTGGCGGGGCAGACAAAAGTGGCGGGGCAGACAATGGCAACTAGCGAGGCCTTGCGGCCGAAGCAACTTTCGACCGAATCCGCGGCGCCGCTCTTTAGCGACGGCGTCCGCTTCTCGCTTTACGAAGTGCTCTCTGCATTGGCGTCGCTGCGGCTCACCGTCGTTCTGTTCGCACTGTCAATCTTCCTGGTGTTCGCCGGCACGCTCGCGCAGAAGGACCACGACGTCTGGTACGTCGTCGACCACGCCTATTTTCGCGTGTGGATTGCTCAGATCGACTTATTGGGTTTCGAGCGGCTCGTGCAGATGTTCGCGCCGGTCAAGTGGCAGCTCTCGGGCAGCATTCCGTTTCCAGGAGGAAACTCGCTCGGACTCGCGCTATTGGTGAATCTGCTCGCGGCGCATGCCGTGCGTTTCAAGGTGGCCGCGAGTGGACGCCGTCTTCACATCGGCCTTGCTGTCATCGCCATGGGAGTTTTGGCAACGGTGCTGGCGGTCCGTAGCGGCATGCGGGATACGCTCGCCAGCGAGTTGTCGCCCGAATTCTGCAACAACCTGTGGCACATCATGCGGGCGGTGTTCGCCGGGATCGTCTTGTTGGGTGGCTACGGCCTCGCGCTCACTTCTCGCCACCGCGGCCGCTTCGAATGGAAAGCCCTGCTGGCAATCGACCTGATTCTGGCCGGCGTCGCGTTCTGGCTGTTCTTCACTCCCAGCGCCCGACTCGACGATTCCGGCCTGCGGATCCTCTGGCAGCTGATCAAAGGGGGCGTCGCCGGTGGCGTCCTGCTGGCCGGCTGCGTGATGGTGTTTCGCAAGCGCGCTGGCGTCGTCCTGTTGCATGGCGGCGTGGCCCTTTTGATGTGCAGCGAGCTGCTGACCGGCCTGATGTCGGTCGAATCGCAAATGCAGATCGACGAAGGGAGCTCCGCGAATTACTCATCCGATATCCGACAGGCGCAGCTCGCGGTGATCGACAAATCTGAGCCTAAGAACGATCGTGTGACCGTCGTGCCGCAATCGCGGCTGGAGAACAACGTCGGCAGCGAGGCGCGGATCGACGACCCTCAATTGCCGTTCACAATACAGGTGCTGCGGTGGCTCCACAATTCGCGGCTGGCCGCGCCGCAGGCGGGCGTTTCCAACCCGGCAACAGCGGGAATCGGCAAGGAAGTGGTGGCCGAAGACATCCGCGCCGCGACGGGCACCGACCGAGATCAAAAGGCCGACCTCCCCAGCCTGTATGCCGAGCTGTTTGACCGGCAATCCGGCAAGTCGCTCGGCGTGTATCTGTTTTCAATGCTGACCGAGGAGCAACCGATCCAAGTCGACGGCCACGAGTACTTTGTCGGACTGCGCTTCAAGCGGGTTTACTATCCGTTTACGGTCGCGCTCAAGGACTTTCGCTTCGATCGCTATACCGGCACGAACACGGCCAAGAACTACTCGTCGCAGGTGCAGCTCACCGACCCGACGCAAAATGTCGACCGCGAAGTGCTGATCTGGATGAACAATCCGCTCCGCTATGCGGGGCTCACTTTCTACCAGCAAAACTTCGACGAACGAACCGAGCAGACGAGCGTGCTGCAGGTCGTGCGGAACCCGGGCTGGATGATGCCCTACGTGGCCTGCATGTTGGTGGCGACGGGAATGCTGGCCCATTTTGGCGTCGTGCTGGTGCGGTTCTTGCGACGGCGTGAAGAAGAGGCCGCTTGGGATGCCGTGGACAAGCGAAACGCGATCGGCGCTGCGAGTAACCTTGGTCGCTGGGGTCAGTTCACCACGTACTTCCCCGCACTGGTTGTGGTGCTGTGCGGCCTGTACGTGGCGTCGAAAGCGCGGCTCCCCGAGTCGCCGCCCAGCGAGGTGCAGATCTATGAGTTCGGCAAGTTGCCGCTGGCTTACGAGGGGCGAGTCAAGCCCTACGACACCGTAGCCCGCAACGCCCTGCAGATTCTCTCCGGCCGACAGGAGGTGATCCTTGTCGATAACGAAGGCGAAGAAGCTAGTCGGCTACCCGCGATCCGCTGGCTGCTGGATCTGATCTCCGGAGCACCCGCCGCCGCGCATCAACCGGTGTTTCGAATCGAAAATCTCGACCTGCTGCAGACGCTCGGCCTCAAGCCGCGCGAAGGCAACTTCCGTTATTCGTACTCTGAGATCGAAGACAAGGGGAAGGAATTCGACGACCAGGTCAAGCTGGCGAATAAGCAGCCAGAGGCGGAGCGGTCGCTGTATCAGAAGAAGGTGCTGGAACTGGCCAACAAGAAGTTTTTGTTCCAGCTGCTGGGCGCCTCGTTCCGCACGCCACCGATCTCGATGGAGCCAGGCCAATTGCAGGCCAGCCTGCAGCAGACACAAGCGATTATCGAGCAATTGCGCGCGGCCCAAGCGCCTCACGCCGTCCCGCCGACGGAAGTTGACGGTCAGTGGCTGGCGCTGATGGAGGCGGAGTTCGACCTGATTCGCGCGCGGGTTCAGAATCAGCCAACCAACCCCGCCACGTCGGCGCTGGCGGTGATGCTCGACGCCTACGCTCGCGGCGACGCCACGACCTTCAACCAGCAGCTGGCCGCCTATCGGACGATCCTCGCCGACTACGAAAAGTCGCTCGACGCCAACCGACCCAAGCTGGCCGCCGCGGGACTGGCGAAGTCAGAGATTCTCTCGCAGCGGGCCGTGGACTTCGAAGTCTTCTATAACCAGCTCAGCCCGATCTACTATGCTTCGGTCCTGTACTTGATCGCCTTCATGCTCAGCGTGCTGTCGTGGATTTTCTGGACGGCGCCGCTGCGGCGGGCGTCGATGTGGCTGCTGGTGTTCACCTTTGTGTTCCATACCCTGGCGCTCGCCGGGCGGATTTACATTTCGGGCCGCCCGCCCGTCACGAACCTGTATTCGGCGGCCATTTTCATCGGCTGGGGCTGCGTGCTGTTGGCTCTCGTGTTCGAATCGATTTACCGTCTAGGCGTGGGCAATATCGTCGCCGCCGTGATCGGGTTCCTGACCTTGCTGGTGGCCCATTTCCTGTCGCTCGACGGCGACACGTTCATCGTATTGCAAGCCGTCCTCGACACGCAGTTCTGGCTGGCCACGCACGTGGTCTGCATTGCGCTCGGCAATTCGACGTCGTTTGTTGCAGGTATGATCGGCATCCTCTATATCGTGCTCGACCACTTGTTCGGCGTGCTGAATCAAAACGATCGCCGGCAATTCTCCCGCATGATCTACGGCACGCTTTGCTTCGCCATCTTCTTCAGCTTCGTGGGCACGGTGCTCGGCGGGCTCTGGGCGGACGACTCCTGGGGCCGCTTCTGGGGCTGGGACCCGAAGGAAAACGGCGCGCTGATGATCGTGCTCTACAACGCGCTCTGCCTGCACGCCCGCTGGGGTGGCATGGTCAAGGAGCGCGGACTGGCGCTGTTGGCAGTCGGCGGCAACATCGTCGCCACCTGGTCGCTGTTCGGGGTGAACGCCTTTGGCGTCGGCTTGCACGCCTACGGAGGCTCCGACCGCAGCACCTCGATGTGGCTGCTTACGTTCGCCACGTCGCAGGTGGCGGTCATCGTGCTGGGCTTGCTGCCGGCGGAGATGTTCCGGCACGGTGAGGCGACGAAATTGCGGTCGTCGTAGCATCCGAACCGGCCGAAAGGGGTCCGCTATGTCCCAGCGCCGATCAAACGGAGGAAAGCTGCGGCATTAACCGCGCTAGGCTGTCCGCAACGCTGCTTCCACGCGGCGAATTGCTTCTTCCACGTAGCAGGTTTCGTGGCTCAGACCGATTTCGGCGCGGGAGCGGATCAATTCTTCCACCCGCCGATGGGCCGAAATCGCGGTGCTGTGGCTGCGTCGGCCGAAGAATTCACCGATTTCGCTCCAGGCGGCGCGGGTATGGCGGCGGGCCAGCCACATGGCCAGCATCCGCGGCTCCTGGATCGCGCGGCTCTTGCGCTGCGAGCGCAGGTGCTCGCGCTCCACGCCAAACACGTTGCACACGGCCTGCTCGACGTCGGAGAGTCGCACTTGCCGGGAAGATTGCTGCGCCAAGTCGGAAAGGGCCGACTGCGCGAGCGTCCGGGAGATCGGCTGCGAGAAAGCCACGCTGGTGGCCTGCAGGCGGTGGAGTGCACCGCGCAGTTCGCGGGCTCCGGCGTTAATTTGCGTGGCCACGAATTCGGCCACGTCGGCGGCCAGTTCCAAGCGCATTTCATTCGCCAGGCGGCGCACGATTTCCAGCCGCATTTTAAAGTCGGGCAGCTGCAAATTGCAGAACAGTCCGCTGGCGAGCCGGGAAACCATCTCTTTCCCGAGCGGATGTAGCTCGGCAAGCGGCCGGTCGCTGGCGAGCACGATTTGCCGTCCCTCGGCGAGCAGCACGTCGATCGTGTGCAGCAATTCGTCGAGCGACGCGCGGCCGCGAGCGAAAAACTGGATGTCATCCAGCAAGAGAATGTCCGCCCCACGGCACTTCTGACGAAAACTGGGCATGCCCGAGCCGCGAAGCGCTTCGACAAAGCTGGAGACGAATTGCTCGGCCGTGAGGTAGACCGCCCGGGCGCGGGGTCGTGCGTGCCGGTATTCGGCGCGGATCGCTCGCAATAAGTGCGTCTTGCCCACGCCCGTAGGCCCGGAAAAAGTCACGGGCGAGGCCTGCTGCAGCCCATGCACCGTGATTTCGGCGGCGCGAAACGCGTATTCGTTGCTAGCGCCGACCACCAATTCGGCCAGCTTCGGTTCACGGCGGATCGCAACCTTTCTGATTTCCGACGAATCGTGCGAGCGCACCGCAGCGACCGTAACATCATTCGACGCGCTAACCGATTGTGGGTGGCGCGGCGCGACACCGGGCGGCTCGGCAACACAGGTCGATTCGCTCCGCTCCATCGGTTGACCTGGCTCTCCGGCTTTTGACCTCGGCTTGGCGAACGATTCGTCGACTTCAAACTCGACGCGAACCTCGCCTCCCAACACAGCTGCGCAAACTGCCCTGACCCCCTCAGCAAAATTCCGCCGCAGCCAATCACGCGTGAAGGTGCTCGCCGCGACGATCGTCAGGGCGCCCTCCTGGAGGCGAAAGCTCGTCTGCCGGGAAAACCACACTTCGTAGCGCTGTTGGCCGATCTGCTCGGCCAGGCGGGTCCGCAATTCCGCCACGACTTCGCTATCTTCCATGACCACTTCCTGTGTGCTGCCGAATCCGTCGCATTCCCGCCGGCGCGCAATTCGATCGCACGGGCATTGCCGTCGTGGCAAGACCCGGGTGATGAGACATCACCGTTGGACCGAAGAATTCAGCGCGAGTGCGAGAAAAGGCCGGCGCTTCCGCCGTGCCATGCGTGCTATTCCAACTCGGCGTGGCAAACGCCGCCGCTTGCCAAACCAATCCGCGTCACCAATTAAACCCCTCGGGTCATTCATGAAGGACTCATGAATCACCCGAGTCGACGATTCTACGCCTGCTAGCAGTCATGTCAAAGGGGTTGTGCGAGGTCGAAAGAAAAAGTTGTCGACGCGGCATGTCACGGATGGAGGAACCGCGGAAATCCCTGTCGCCGGCGCGAACGGCGCGGTGGAAAAAAATTTTTTGCGACGACCCGGCACGTCGTGGAGAAGGTGTCCGCCTTCGCGACGGCGAAATTTTCGACGGAGTTTTCACGAGGGATTTCGCAATTCAGCGTCGCCATCGGCAAAGCGGACATACACCTCACGGCGATCCCAGGCGACGAATCCTGTCTCGCTGTACATCTTGATGGCCGGAATATTTTCCGCATCCACCGCGAGCACGATCCGCTCCGCGCCGGCTGCAGAGGCGAGCGCTTGCGCATAGCGCACGACGGCGCGGCCCAATTGCCGTCCACGCGCCTCAGGTATCAGCCCCATGTAGAGTAATTCCCAGTGTTGGGCGGCTTCATGATCCGTGAGCAACAGCACGCCGACGTCGCGCGAACCGTCGTGCACGAAGAGCCAGTTCTCGGGCCGATGCGTGCCGGTCGCACGGTAGCCATCGATCACTTCGTCGAGCGGCCGCCGTCCACCGAGCGCCGGGCAATCTTGCGTCGCTTCGTAAGTTGCCTCGACCAGCGCTGCAAGCCGCGCGCGCTGCGAATCATGGTAGGGTTTGAACTCCAACGCTGATTCGAGCGGCGTTGCCGCTGCCGCTTCCCAGGTCAGATATTGCAGCTCCGTCAGACGCGAAAAGCCCGCCGATCGCAACATTGCGGCTAGCGGCGAGTCATCTTCTTGCACGAGGACTTGTGTCATGCGAATGCCGGCCGCGTCGAGTGCGACAACAACGGCCTCGACTAACTGGCGGCCGATGTGCGCAGTGGTCTCGCTCGCGAATCGCGGCGGCCACAGTATCGACGTGCTCCCGGGCTGCCGCTGTCCCCAGGCAGCCGCGCAGAGCTTTCCTTCTTCGAGCGCGACGACCAAGGCCTCTACGGGATCGTTCGCCACGGCCGGGGCAAAGTCTCGGCGCTGTTCTGGCGTTAAGTCCGCCATGGCGAGCGCGAGTGCGTCGCGCGAGAGCGCAGGAGGGCAGGGGACGATCTCAAACTTACCGGACGGCATGCCCCGCAGAATAGCCGATCGCCGCCCTCCTCGGCAGAGCACACCGCGCGTTCAGTTCGGCCAGCGATGCTCCCACACCTGATTGTGCTCGACCTGAGTCGCCGGGCGCAGCGAACCCATCAGATTCGGATCTTCTTTGGCAGCGGCAGCGGCCGCTTTCGCCGCTTCCTCCGGTGGCTTTGACGGCGCTGCCACCTCGGGGATTTCGAGCTTGGGTATTTGCGGCTGCAGAGGCCGATTGGAACCCGGCCTGCCCAGCTCCAGCACGACGCCGAAGCTGCCGTACGGGGCCGTCTCCAGCAGCACCGACTCGGGCATCGTCCGCAATTCGCTGTAAACGCTGTTGCCGCTGCGAACCTGGTACAGTTGCTCGCCCGCGGGGGCCTGCATCCGCTGAAACTGATAAGTCAGCGTCAGATACTGGACCAGACTGGTGGTGTCGGCCGTGCGGCCCCGGAGCGAAATGTGCTGCACCTGGCCTTGAGCGTCAAACTGGTAGGTGAGTGAACCGGCGAGGTCGGTCCGCTGCGTGCCCGTGACCAGCGGCACGCGGATGCCGAACATCTGCGGGTCGGCGAGGCCGGTCGATTTGCGGTCCCAGTTCTGGTAGACCCACTCCTTGGTGAGGTCGAATCGCAGTACTTCTTGGAAACTGTGGTAGCGAATCGGCGGCGCGGTTGGCGCCGTGGTTGCCAGCGGGGCGAGCGGCGCGGGGGTAGATGTTGTGGGATAGGTCGGGGCGGTTGCGGCGGGTTGCAGAGAGTTAAAGTAGCTGGAGGCCTGGGAAAACAACGAGGGCGACTCCGCGGCAGGAGCGGCAGGAGGCACGATCGTTTGCACGGGCGTCGCGGTAGCGGCCGGCGCGACGACGGTCGCGCCAGGTGCCGCTGTGGGCGTCGAACTCTTCGACACCACGTACGGCACGCCTATCGAGGCGCCAAGCAAACTGGCTAACATGAGGGGACGGCCGACCATGGGGCGTAACTCCGGATTGCTCCCTATTCGATGTCGACCGCGCGCGGACTTCCACTTTGCCCGCCTTCGCTTCGCTGCCAGAAGCGCCACAAGCCGAATTCTCCCGAGCCCGCCGAGATGTCCAATCCTGCCGAACTTGCCGATTACGAATGGTTGGTCGGCGATGAGGCGGCGGTGGTCCTTCGTGACCTTGCCGGTCGTGACGAGCCTTTGCATACGCTCGCCGGTCGGTTGCGGAAACAGTTTTCGACGGAGCGTTCCCATCTACTGCTCGAGCAAGTCGAGCTGCGAGAGCGAGCTCGAGCTAAGTTTGCCCGCGCCGAAGAGATGTTTTTCACCAGGATTGGCCTGGAACAGGCAACCGACGAATGGGTCGCGTGGTACAAGGCCCGGCGATTTGCTGAAGTCGCCGCTGCGCGAGCCGTCACCGACCTCTGCTGTGGGATTGGCGGCGACTTACTCGCGCTGGGGGAAGTCGCCCAAGTGGTGGGCGTCGACCGCGACGACGTATCGGGCACTCTTGCCGCGGCGAATGCACGCGCTCTTGGCAGAGACCAGAACGTCAAAGTCGAGGCGGCCGACGTTGACGCGTACGAGCTGGGCCAGCACGTCGCCTGGCACCTCGATCCCGACCGGCGGCCACAGGGACGCCGAACGACGGCCCTCGCCTGGAGCAGCCCCGGCACGGAGACGATCGAGCGGTTGTTGAGCGCTTCGCCCCACGCCGCCGTCAAACTCGCGCCGGCGGCCGATTTACCGGCCGCTTGGGAAGAGCGCTGCGAGCTGGAATGGATCAGCCGGGACCGCGAGTGCCGGCAGCTCGTGGCGTGGCATGGTTCGCTGGCACGTGATGTAGGCAAACGCTGTGCAACGGTTTTATCGGTGGACGGGAAAGAGTCAGCCAGTTTCGCGGGCGAGGCGAATGTCGAATTCTCATACGCGCCGCTCGATCAGTTCTTGTTCGAGCCTGATCCAGCCGTACTGGCGGCACAGCTCGCCGGCGCGTTTGGCGATCGGCATGGGCTATCGGCCCTGTCGCCCGGCATCGCCTATCTCACCGGACCGCAAGCCATCGATTCACCGCTGCTGGCTTGCTTTGCAGTGAATGAAGTGCTTCCGCTAGACTTGCGGAAAATTAGCGACGCGCTCTGCGTGCGACACATCGGCCGGCTTGAAATTAAAAAACGCGGCGTGGATCACGATCCCCAGCGCGTGCGGAAGCAGTTGCGAGTTGGCGGCGACAACGAAGCTACGCTCCTGTTGACCAAGCTAAACGGCAAGCACGCGGCGATCCTTGCTCAGCGTTGCGAAATCCCAGCCCCGATCGCCGCCCTCAACACTCAACCCTAAGCTCTCGACTTTCCATGCAACTTGCCTTCAGCTCCAACGCGTATCTGCGCTACCCAATTGACGAGACGATCGCTCGCATTGCCGCTCTCGGCTATCGGGGCATCGAGCTCTTGGCCGATGTGCCGCATGCCTGGCCGGCTGGGCTGCTCGAAGTGCAGAAACAGGCAATCCGCGACGCGCTGGCCAAGCATCGCCTCACGATTTCGAACATCAACGCGTTCATGATGAACGCGGTGGCCGATCCGCGGCAGCCGTATTGGCATCCGAGCTGGATCGATCCTGATCCGCACTACCGGGCGATTCGCCGGGAACATACGAAACGGGCGCTGCAATTGGCGGTCGATCTGGGGGCGCCACATATCACGACCGAACCGGGCGGCCCGCTCGCGGACGGGCAATCTTGGGCCGACGGCGCGGCGACGTTTTACGAGGAATTGATGCCATGCGTCGATTTGGCCGAAAAACTTCAGATGCGTTTGTTGATCGAGCCGGAGCCGGGCCTCCTGATCGAGCGATTCGACCAGTACTTCGAATTCGTTGGTCGAATCGATTCGCGGAGGGTGGGGTTGAACTTCGACGTCGGTCACGCTTACTGCGTTGGAGAGGACCCGCAGGACTGGGTCGCCAAGATGAGCGGCCACACGGTGCACTATCATTTCGAGGACATCGCGGCCACGCGAGTGCATCAGCACTTGGTTCCGGGTCGGGGGGCAATCGATTTTAGCGCCACACTCGCGGCGATTCAGAAGACGGGGTATGACGGGTGGCTCACGGTGGAGCTCTATCCCTATCTCGACGATCCGGATGCGGCGGCGCGGGAGGCGCGGGAGTTTCTTTCGCAGCGGTTGAGTCAACCGGTCAGCTAAACCGCAACTCGAAGACCCGCTGTGGCGGGCGGGGGATTCGCGTGTGAGCGGAAAGTTGCGGGCTTATTTCGAACTGCTGCGGTTTCCGGCGGTGTTCACGGCGCTCGCCGACGTGATGATGGGTTTTCTCGTCACGCAGGGGGAGCTCCATCCTGGCCGGACCTTTGCATTGCTCGCGGCCATCTCCGCGCTGCTCTACCTTTCCGGCATGGTGTTTAACGATGTGTTCGATGCGGAGGTCGACTCGCTCGAACGGCCGCGGCGCCCGATTCCATCGGGACGCATCAGTTATCGCGCAGCGTTCATGCTGGGAGCTTGTTTGATGGGCCTCGGTCTGCTGGTGTCCGCCCACTTCGGCGAGCACACGAGCCATCAGCGGCCGGCGGCCGTCTCGATCGTCCTTGCCGGCTGTATCCTGCTCTACGACGGCGGAGCGAAGCGCACCTTCGCCGGCCCGCTGGTGATGGGAAGCTGCCGGCTGCTGAACGTGCTCTTGGGAATGAGCCTGGCATCAGCGGCCGACGGATTGCAATTGAGGCCCTGGACGACGGACGAATGGCTGCTGGCCGCAGGGGTCGGGACGTATGTGGCTGGTGTCACGGTGTTCGCCCGGGGCGAGGCCGCGGTCAGTGAGCGGTCACGTTTGGCGGGCGGAATCGCGATTCTAGCCGCTGGACTGGCGGCGGTCGCGGCCGCACCGCTTGTCGTACCACCGCTCAAACCGCTCGCGTTGGGGACGTTTCAATGGCTGCTGCTGTGGAGCTTGCTCGCTCTGGTGATCGTCCGCCGCTGCATTCTCGCCTGGCAGAATCCGCACCCCGAACCGGTGCAACAAGCGGTCCGCACCTGCCTGCGGTCGATCATTGTGATCGACGCCGCGGTAGTGCTCGGATACTGCGGCGCGCTTTGGGGCTGTGCCGTACTGGCGCTGCTTGTGCCGATGCTGCTTCTGGAACGATGGGCGAGCACAACTTAGGCGAGCGGATGACATCGGGATCGCCGCCGATGCGCGCCCCATCCCGTTAAGAGAGCGACCAAAAGAGCGGTGCCGCCCGCCGGCTCGGGAACTCCCAATGCAGGCGAACCACTGCCAGCGCCGAAGGCAAGATCTTGCCAATTTGCTCCCACGTTGTTTCGCCACACGGTGTAGTCCGCGGCATCGACCCGGCCGTCGCCGTTTCCGTCCGCCACCAGCGACGTCGTGTCACCGAAGCTCGACTTCCAAGTGGAGTAGTCGTCGGCGTCGACGGTCCCGTCGCCATTGTAGTCGCCGGAGAGAACGACGAACGGATCCGAGAATTTCGCGTCGTTGAGGAACTCCGTATCGGTGAGCGTATTGAGAAACGCCACCATGGCGGCGATCTCGGTCGGGCCGAAATTCAAACGCAGCGGACTTCCATTCTGGTCCTTGAGGATCGGATCCAGACTCGGGTTGGCCTGCACGCCCGAGTTGTAGAACTGAATGACTTCTTCCAGGGTCGCAAAGCGGCCGTCGTGCATGAAGCGACCGCGCACCGCCACGTTCCGCAGCGAAGTCGTTTTGAATTTTCCGTTGCCAGCTCCGGGATCGGCATCGTTCGTCAGATTGAGGCCGATGTTATGTGTGGTGCTCCCGACTTGCGCATTGGTCGTGTGGCACTGGCTGCAGCGACCGCTGCCGTGAAACAGCGCGTTGCCGTAAATCTCCATTCCGGTGAGCATGTTGAGATTTGGCTGACCGTTCTGGCCGGCGGCTACGGCTGCATCGAACTTTGACTTGTACGAGACCATCGACCGCTCGAATTGGGCGATCGCCTTGCCGATTCGCTCTGGCGTGATCTCCGGCGTGCCGAAGGCAGCCTGGAACAGCGTCGGGTAAAAGTCCGTCTGGCCGAGCTTCGCAACCAGCGCCGGCGGCGTCATGCCCATTTCCACCGGGCTCTGGATCGGTTGGAGAGCCTGATCTTCGAGCGACGTGGCCCGCTCGTCCCAGAACGCCTTGCCGCGAGCGTAATAGACGGCGTTGGTGATCCCCATCGAATGCCGGGCGGTCTGCTGGCCGTCGAAGCCGGTGCTGAACCGGCTCGGATCAGAAAAGCCCAGCTGCTGGCGATGGCAAGAAGCACAGGCCACCCCGTCGCCGTGCGACATTCGCTTGTCGTAGAACAGCACGCGGCCGAGCGTCGCCCCAGCGTCGGTGATCGGATTATCGGCTGGCGTATTATTGGTCGCGGCGATCGGACCAGTCTTGTAATGGTTCGGCAGATCGGTCACCGCGTACTTAACGTACGCGTCGAGCGCCGCCGGCAAGGCGGGCACGCGCGGCGGCGCGGCCCCAGCTGAATTGAATCCCGCCGCCAAGACTGCTCCAAATAGAACCGCTGCACTGGCCCGCAGCACTCTTCCCATGACCGCTCCCGAGGTGCCTCGCTCTGCGACTCATCCGCTGGTGCGAATGATCCGAAATTGCTTAGAGCCACTATAAAAGCCTGTGCCCAGCGAGACAACTTTTTGTGCGTAAAGAAATGGTGAATTCCCAACCGAATGTCGTCGGAATCGGCGCGCTGCGGTGTGACAAAGCGACCCAAGTGTGCCGCCGCCCGAGGCGACCGCGACTAACCCGCGCGCTCGGCCATCTGCGCGCTGATCCAGGATTCGAGCTCTTCCCAATTCACCGGCGGCAGCTTCGAGAGATCGGGCCGCAGCCGCACGGCGTCGCGAATGTAGATGTGCTCGATCTCGTTTTGAGCGCGGTCGGTGTTCCAATGCACCAGCACGCGGATGCAGAGCGGCAACGAGCCGGGCACGCACAGTTCGTGGCCGCACAACAGCGGCACGTCGAGCCAGCCAAGTTGCCGTGCCGCGAGCGCGGGAAACTCGGCATCGAGGTCGACGGTAGTGGTAAAGATCGCACTAGCGACATCGTGCTTATCGATGCCGTTGCGGCGGACCATCAATGCCAAGAGCTGCCGCGTCGCCGAGAGGATTTCCTCGCGGTCGTTTTTCGGGACGGTGGTAGCTCCGCGGACGCCGCGACAGGCCATGGTCGGAGAACGGGCAAAAGGGAGGAGTTGTTAAGCTGTGCCGGCCACTCATTAAAAGAACTTTTTGAGTTCCATTTCAAGCCGTTGACAGCGGACGGTCGATGCGTAGAATTACCCTCGCTCAGCCGCAATCCTCGGTCTTCGGGCCGAAAGATTTTGGTTGAGTTTTTCGTTTTCTGGCCTTGCCTGCCCCGGCAGACAGGTTAGAATACGAGGCTTGCTCTTTGACAATTTGGTAAGTGACCTCCAATTTTTTTGTTAGCCAATGACTGTACAGGCGGAGGTTCGCTGTACAGGGAATGCGGGCGAATTGTCCCTCGCGGACGATTCGTTTTTCGTTTCCTGGTGGCGTAACTTCCGGCAACAAAAACTTCAAAAGGCTCTTTTGCAGCGAGCCGGGCCGTCCGCGGCCCCGGACTTGTTGTTTAAGCATACACCAATTGAAGGGTTTGATCCTGGCTCAGAATGAACGTTGGCGGCGTGGATTAGGCATGCAAGTCGAGCGGGTATAGCAATATATCAGCGGCGAAAGGGAGAGTAACGCGTAGCTACGTACCCCGGAGACCGGAATAGCCAGCCGAAAGGCTGGGTAATGCCGGATGATGTCCCCGGACTAAAGGTGTGATTCCGCTTTGGGAGCGGGCTGCGTTGTACTAGCTTGTTGGTAGGGTAATGGCCTACCAAGGCGATGATGCATACCGGGCGTGAGAGCGTGGCCCGGCTCACTGGGACTGAGACACTGCCCAGACACCTACGGGTGGCTGCAGTCGAGAATCTTCGGCAATGAGCGCAAGCTTGACCGAGCGACGCCGCGTGCGGGATGAAGGCCTTCGGGTTGTAAACCGCGAAAGTAGGGAGGAAATCGCTGGGGGTTCTCCCCCAGTGTTGACCTATCTTCAGTAAGGACGGGCTAAGTTCGTGCCAGCAGCCGCGGTAATACGAACCGTCCAAACGTTATTCGGATTTATTGGGCTTAAAGGGTATGTAGGCGGCCCTTCAAGTCGGGTGTGAAAGCCCTCGGCTCAACCGAGGAACTGCGCCCGATACTGTAGGGCTCGAGGGAGACAGAGGTAAGCGGAACTGATGGTGGAGCGGTGAAATGCGTTGATATCATCAGGAACACCAGTGGCGAAAGCGGCTTACTGGGTCTCTTCTGACGCTGAGATACGAAAGCTAGGGGAGCGAACGGGATTAGATACCCCGGTAGTCCTAGCTGTAAACGATGAGCACTTGATCGTGGGGCCCCCCATAGCCTCTCGGTCGCAGCGAAAGTGGTAAGTGCTCCGCCTGGGGAGTATGGTCGCAAGGCTGAAACTCAAAGGAATTGACGGGGGCTCACACAAGCGGTGGAGGATGTGGCTTAATTCGAGGCTACGCGAAGAACCTTATCCTAGTCTTGACATGCACGGATTAACTCGGTGAAAGCCGAGCCACGCCTTCGGGTGGAACGTGCACAGGTGCTGCATGGCTGTCGTCAGCTCGTGTCGTGAGATGTCGGGTTAAGTCCCTTAACGAGCGAAACCCTTGTCTCTAGTTGCCAGCGCGTTATGGCGGGGACTCTAGAGAGACCGCCGGCGTTAAGCCGGAGGAAGGTGGGGATGACGTCAAGTCCTCATGGCCTTTATGACTAGGGCTGCACACGTCCTACAATGCTGCGCACAAAGGGAAGCAAAATCGCAAGATCGAGCAAATCCCAAAAAACGCAGCTCAGTTCGGATTGCAGGCTGCAACTCGCCTGCATGAAGCCGGAATCGCTAGTAATCGTAGGTCAGCATACTACGGTGAATATGTTCCTGAGCCTTGTACACACCGCCCGTCAAGCCACGAAAGTGGGGGGGGCTTAAAGTCACTGCGCTAACCGTAAGGAAGCAGGTGCCTAGAGTCAACTCCGCGATTGGGACTAAGTCGTAACAAGGTAGCCGTAGGGGAACCTGCGGCTGGATCACCTCCTTTCTAAGGATTCGTTTTCTCTAAGAGAACTTTTCTTAGATAGAATCAGCCGTCGAGGCGAAGCTGTTCGCAGCTTCAACTCGCTCGGTATTGTGGGGAGTCTTGGCTGACAGTTGAAGGTCCGTTCGAGCGATGCAAATCGCCCGAACAGCTTGCCAAATTGAAAAGATAGACCCGGCGTGAGGCTGAGCCGCCTCACCGCCGGGTTTTTT
>JBFWSG010000041.1:0-53126 GCA_050248495.1 Pirellulales bacterium
GCGGGAACGGAACTTCAGGGTGGGATGGAAAAATCTGCCGATTAAATAGTCTGCGGTCCGTTCGCGGACTAGGGGGACTAACCTATCACAGCGAGGTTGACTGTCAAGGCGTCAGATTTTTCACTTCACAAATGTTTTGACTAAGCGCTTTTCCTAGTCTGTGAAAAGTGTCGCAGATTGACGCAGAATGCGCCACTGTGGCCCTCTGGAGACAGATTTCCGCGACAAAACCGGCGCTTCGGTGGAGGGAGCCAAGCTAGGAAGCGCGGAAATTTTCTCAGAAAATCAGCTCGCGGACGCTGAAATCGCGCGGGCGCCCTCGCGCTGCCGGCCCCTTGACGCGCGGGCCCTTGATCGCTCTCCGCGGCTGCTGGTTAAGTTTCCGAATCGGCTCAGCGGTAGGTGCCCGCTGGGAGCGCTTCTCGCGCGGTCCGGGGCGTCTCGGTGGAATAGCGATCTGGCTGAGATTGGGCAGGAGGTTGCGCCGCAGGAGTAATCAGCGGCGACGCGGCGGTTTGTCCGGCCGCCGGTTGTTGTTGCGGCATCAGCTTCTGCACCGGGATCGCGCCTTTCTCCGGATTCTCGAAGCTGTAGATCATCAGCTGCTTCTGCGGGCCGACCGAGTAGGAGATCCCCGCGATCCGCCACTGGTCGTTCACGAGGCACATCAGCCAGCAGAACTCTTCCTCGACTGGCTGCGCGCCGCTCGACCGATCGGTGCCCATGCACTGCACGAACGCCTTGTCGGGTACCGGCTTGAGGACGCCAGCCACTTTGAATGTGTAATTGGAGAGGCCAGGCAATTGGAATGGTTTGCCGCTCTCGTTGATCCGTTCGATCGCCAGCGGCGTGAGCAGCGAACTGGCCGTCGCGGTGTCTCCCTTCACGACAGCTTCCAGAAACTGATTGGCTGCCACCGCAGCAGGGTCGTTCAGATTCACCGTGTGTGGACCGTTTGTCGCAGCCGGAGCCGCGGGAGCGGTCGAAGCGGTGTTGGTTGCCGCGGGTTCGCTGGAAGTGCTTGAGCCACAACCCGAGAGTGCCAACATCCACAAAGCGAAACCAAGGGCCAAGCGGCGTACCATCGCCAATCTCCTGCACAAGTGAAGCTGCGAAAACTAAAGGGCCGCGGAGTGTTGCAAAACGACAGCGGCGGGTCAAGCGCGGCGCGGCGAATGCTAGCTGCGGGCACGCTGAAAGTTGGTCGCGCGGAAAATTGGCAATTTTTGCCAATCCAAACTACAATTGGTTGCGGCGGGTCAAGCAAAGTTGAAAGGTCGAGAGTCCATCGATGCCGACGCGCAATATCAACCTGACGGACCATTTCGACGCGTTCGTCGCAGGCGAAATCGATGCCGGTCGCTACCACAACGCGAGCGAGGTCATGCGGGCCGGGCTGCGCTTGCTCGAGCAGCAGTCGCACGAGGACCGAGAGAAGGTCGCGCTCTTGAAATCGCTGGCTAAACAGGCGTTTCAAGAACTCGATCAGGGGCAGGGGATCGAGTTGAACGGCGAGGCCGAACTCACGGATTTGGTGCGAAAACTGGGGCGCAAGGCCGCCACCTCTACGAAGCGGCAGATCAAACGTGGATAGGTGCAATGCCGCGTTTTGTCGTTTCCCCGAGCGCCGCGGCTGACATCGAAGATATCCTTGCACACACGCTCAGGGTGCATGGTGAAGCGGCACTGCTCCGCTATGAGGCGCTGTTGGTGCGGGCGATCGCCGACGTGGCCGCCGCTCCCGATCGCCCCGGAGTTCATACCCGGGAGGAGATTGCCAGCGCGGCGCGGACGTATCACTTGGCAAATAGCTGCGAGAACGTGGATCGGGAAATTGGGCGGGTGAAGCGACCGCGGCACTTTCTCTTATTCCGGCTGCGCGGCGACGGCACCATCGAAATTGGCCGCGTGCTGCACGAAAGCATGGATTTAGCGCGGCATTTGCCAGACGCGTATCGGACGGAATAAGAGACTGCGGCCAGTTGCAACGGCCGAGATAAAGACGTCTTCGAGCGTCCCGCTTCCTCATCCCACCTGCAAACCGCGGTCGGCGGCGTCCTGGTCGCGGCGGTAGACGGCGAGCGTGGCTTCAAAGGTTTCGGGGGCGACCTGCCACTTCGGGTTTTCGTCGGTGTGGGCGTGGCAGTGGGCCACCAGCAGGCGGTAGAGGAATTTGAACAGGTGGCGGGGAACGCGCAATGTGCGGAACGATTCGATCAGCCGCTGGTCGGTGATCGAATCTTCAAATAGGTCGCGGAGTTTGGGGGTCTTTCCCTCCGCGCCGCAGCTTTTCACGCGGGCGCTGGCCAGGTCGTAGAGCGATTCGCCCGACCATTCGAGCGAGGGGATCATGTTCTGCTTGTCGAGGCGTGCCCGCTGATAAAAGTCGCGGTCTTCCTTCTCCATGTAGGCCACGAGCTCGGCCGGCAGCAGCATTTTCAGGCCGAAACCGGGCTGCTTCAGGAATTTGTTGTCGAGCATCGGCCAGACGAGAGCCTTCATCCGCTGGACCGAGCCGGTGATCAAGTGGGGTTCGTCCACCCGGTCGACCAGCACAATCACGCCGTCCGTGCCCAGCGTTTTGAGCACGCCCTGGAACTTGGTCAACAATTCGTATCGATCGTCGGTCCGCTGGTTGTCGGGCATCGGCTGGTTATCAAGCTCGCGCGGCGGGAAGCGCATCAGGATCCGCCGCAAGAGACCGGTCGCCGGCTTGAGCACGCGAACGTTCCTGGCGATCCGCCGCGCGGTGAACTGCCACTTCCAGAAACGCAGCAGCCATGGCAACCAACCGGCGAGCACGATCAGATAGGGCCAGAACGTCGTGAGCCAGGGCCACTGGCGCTGATAGAGAATCGTCGCGGCGACGGCGGCGGTTACGGCGACCCCCAGCCACAGGTCCCAGCCGTTGAGCCAGGTGAAGAAGCCGAGCTTCCGTCGCAGCCGCTTCCAGCGTGCGAGCGCGCTCTCGGCGAGCGAATCGTCGTAGCAGGCGGCGAGCAGAAGCAGGTCGCGCTTCTGCTGCCGGTCGAGCGATTTGAGTCTGCTCTCGTTGATCTGGTTGGCCGTGGAGCCGCCGGGCTGAGAAACGGCGAGGATGCGGTCCACCAGGCTCGTCACGCCGAGCGAGAGGATCGCGTCCATGTGGTCCCAGAGTTTCCATTCGGCGAGCACGCGGGCCGGATCGCGCTGCTTACGGGCACTAAGCCGGTCCGCGAAGTGGTCCAAAAATGGATTGAAGTCGTCGTACTGGATCACGTACAGCCGGCCGGCGTGGGACTGCGAATTGTGGAGCGCGATGCGGCCGGTCATCTGCATCCGCATCGCCGTCTTGCCCGCGCCTTTTTCGCCGAACACGATACTCGTGGCCGGCTCAGCGGGGTCGCCATAGACCTTGTCCCACACCGGATGATACGCCGCATCGCGGCAGCGTTCTTTGAAGACGGGGTCCGACTGCGCGTCCTCCTCCGCAAACGGATTGACCGCGATGCCGTGGTGCTCGAGCAGTTGTTGGACGCGCATGGGGAAAAGTCGTCAGTTGTCAGTTGTCAGTGGTACCCATGGGAAGGTGTACAATTATAGGTGACCGCTCTGGCAGCCGCGATCTGTCGCGTTATGACGTATTCGACGACTGACGACGAACAACTGACCACTGACAACTCGCTTCCATGCTGCCGCCGCTCAAGATCGACCCAAAATACGGCTATTTTCCCTGGTGGCCGGAAGCAGGGGCGGCGGCGTTTCATCCCGACGACGTCGCCGCGGCCCGCACGCTGATTCCCAGCGGCCGCATCTTCTGCCGCGACGGGCTAACTGGCGAATACGGCATCTACCGTTACGGAGATGCGACGCTGCGGATCAAACCCGTGCTCTGGCAGGAAGTTGAGCCGGAAGGGTTGGAGATCGGCGACTGGGTGGAGGTCCGCCCGCGCGGCCTCGTGAACGAGCCGCGGACCGGCGTCATCGCCGAAATGCTCTGGGACGCGCATGAGGGCGCGATCCGGTATCAGATCCTGGAAACCGGGCGGCCCATCGATACGCTCTACGCGCGCGAGGATCTCAAGCTCGTCGAGCCGACGAGTTAAGCGAGTGAGACGCGGAGCGTCTGGATAGCGGGTTCCCACGTGGAGCGTGGGAACGAGCAAGCGGAGCAGCGTGGAAGCGAGCTCTAGTACTCCGAATCGTTCGGCTGCGGGAGCTTGCGGTCCTGCACATTGTTGATTTTCAGCGACGATCGCTTGGCGTTGGACGTCATCAGCTGGGCATAGACTCGCGGTTCCACCGATTCCGCCATGAAATCGACCTGGCCGCCCGCAAACGCCACGTTCACGCCATTCGGATGATTGCTTGAGGGGTACCCATAACTCTCGTACAAGTTGGGACTATCAGACGTGGCGCGGGTTGCATACTGAGCCATGTTGGCCGGAATGTCGTCAGGATTTGTCAACGTATCGTAGTTTGGATCGCCATTGATTCGCTCGATCCCATTCGGATCCGCCTTCCAAATAAAGCCAAAGATATGCGGTGTGTCCTTGATAGGACTGCTATCTTGAGCGTTTACGTTGATTGTGTAGGGTGGATCAAATTCGGCAGTGTTTGGGATTCCATCGTAGGCGTAGAACCAAGTCGTGACGTTTTCGGAAAGCAGCAGGGTTTTGCTCAGCCCATCGTTCGACTGGATGTAATTCATCGAGGAGCGGATTTCGGGGCGACTTTCGCGGCCGTCGGCGCCGCCGCCGGTCAACATATCGCGATTGCGGCTATTATCGAAAAAGACACCGTCGGCAACATTCTCGGTCTTAGCTGGTTCGCTTTCCGTTTTATCGGACAGCGCCTGGCCCGCGTTGCCAACGTAACTCAACCAGGGCTCGCTCAACGTTTCCGGGGCGTCGCTCGGACAAGTCAGGTATTCAATCGCCGGATACAGCCCGCGCGCGTTTGGATTATCGGGCGGCGTCGTAAAGTCGCTCGTCCAGCGATCCCAGACGGCATTTTGTTCCATGTAGGGGAAGCACATCACCACCCAGCTCGCGCGGCGACCCGTCAAATGTCCACCATTCGGTCCGACATTTGATGCCGGATCGGAAACCTCATTGACGTACCCTGGCAACTTCTTCTGCTGGGTATCCATCAGCGTGAGCGCGGTCATGAGCTGCTTAAGGTTGTTGCGGCAGGTGTTGCCGCGGGCGGTCTCGCGGGCACTCTGCACGGCCGGCAACAAGAGTGCAACCAACGTGCCGATGATCGCGATCACGACCAATAGCTCGACTAGCGTAAACGCTGCGCGTTTTCGCCTGCTCACGACGGGTAGTTCGACCAGCGTAAAACCCCGACTGCCCAGATTCTTAGCGGATCGCCTCATGACGTCACCCCTTCTCGATTCGTAGAAACCGCCGTTTGCCTCTGTTCCACAATTCTTCCGGAATGCTTCCGGATACAATCTTTCCGACTACCTCTGTTCAGTAGCCGTGTCCGCGAAAGACTGCCGGCGCCTAGTAAGTCCGGGCCGGATTGCCCGACGTGCTGAGTAGCTTACATCCATTGTTCCAAAATGACAGCGGTTTGTCCAGAAAACGCCGCCGCCGAGGCACGGTATCAAAGGGGGTCAGGTCCATGTTTTCGGATTACATCGCTGCGTTAAGTTTGGGCCAACTGGCCGAAAAATGGACCAGACCCCGGATTGGGACGATTCTGCGGGCCCCGACACTATTCGCCCACTCGCCGCGAGATTATTGATGCGGCGGGACAATGGACGGTCGGCCGCCCGTTTTTCACGGCCGGAGTCTTAAGAGCACCGTCATCGCCACGGCCAGGATCGCCATGCCAATTACTGCAATTGCGAAATTCACCCGCCGGCGGAGGCGCGCCCGCTCCTGTGGCGAGAGCCGGCGGGGCGGCAGCGGTCGCTCAACGGCGGCTGAATTTGCCGCCGCGGGCTCGGGAGGGAGCGTTGGCTGCACAGAATCAGGAATTGAGCGATCGGGCTGAGTTGTTGGGGTTGGCGGGGGCGGTTGTGCGGATCGCGACGATGTTGCGGGCGGTGGAGGCGGCGGCGCGGCGGGAACCGTCACCTCGTGACCGCAATGCGGGCAAGCCATGACGCGCGTCTCGGTCGACGCCGCGGCCGAAAATTGGGCGGCGCAATACGGGCACGCCAGTTGGAGGTACGCCATGGCGGGGACTGGAGTGAGTAAGTGCCGAGGTGAGTCGCGGAGTAAGTGCAGCTACAATACCTACTCACCCATTAACTTACTAACCTACTCGCCCTTCCCCCATCCCCTTGGCCAAACGCAGACCAACTCGACGTAAGCCGCCCGGCTCCGGGAGCGGCGTCGGCGTGCGTCGCACGGCGGACGGCCGCGGCTGGGTCCTGGTCCATCCGCCGTGTGCCCGCGAACGTGCCGAGGATCTCGAAGAAGTTCGCGCGATGATCGAAGGGGGCGAGGCGGAAGTTGCGGTCGACGAGCTCCGCTGGCTGTTGGGCGGCTGCAGCGAATTCATCGAAGGGCACGCGCTACTGGGCGAGCTGGCGCTGGAGGCGGGCGACTTCACGCTCGCCCGCGGCCATTTCGGCTTCGCGGTGCAGCTGGGCACAAAGGCGCTCCAGCGGGCGAGGGTGGAGGGGCCGCTGCCGTATTCGCAACCGGCCAATCAAGCGTTTCACGAAGCGGGCCGCGGGCTGGTGGAAACGCTACTGGGTCTCAAGCTGATGCCCAAGGCAATCGAGCTGGTGCGGCAATTGGTGCAGCTCGATCCGAACGACGCGCTGGAACTGCGGGCACTAATCGACGCAGCCCGGACCGGCGGGCTGCCAATCGTCGAGCTCGGGCCTCCCCCCGGCTAACCCCGCGCGCCGCTGGTGAGAAACAGCTCACCGAGGCCCCAACCCGGCTTTTGCTTTTCCGCGCCGCCGTCCAGCCGGCGGAGAGCCGCTTTGCGGAGCGTGTAGTCGCCTTCGGGATAAAGCTCCACGCTGGTCGTCATCTCGGTGAACACGGTTGGCTGATCCATCCACAGGCGCGGCTTGTGTCCGCGTGCGGCGGCGGAAACGCGAATCGCGCCGACCTGCCAATTCGATGGCACGGCGAAGCGGACCACGAGCTCGTGAACCCCTTCGAACGACGTCTGCGACGATTGTTTGAACTTAAAGAACACGCCCTGGCCTTGTGCGAAGGTGCCGCTCACCACGACCGGCTTCTTCGGCGGGATCCGCTGCACTTTTTCGGTCGCCTCGTTGCCCTTCTTCATGCCGGCCGAGATCGACGGCCCCACGTCGCACGAGATCGGTCCGACCGGCACCGGCAGCTTACCGCTGAGCGTCGCGCCGATCGACTTTTCCTTCACCGTCTTGTTGATCGTCTCGACCGAGACAGCATCCGCCGCCAGCTCGGTGGTGGGCGAGAAACCGACGACGCGGAGGCCGGAGGGTGTGCCGTCGACCTCGAAGTCGAGCAGCTCGACCTCACCGACCGCGAGTCCTTGGAACCTCACCGAAACGGGCAGCGTCATTTCGATCACGCGCTCGCGCGGCGCGCTGTCTTCTTTTTCCGGCTCGACTTCACGGTACTCGACCAGCCGCGAGAAGTCAAAGCTGATGTCTTGCGCCAGCGACGTGGCGCCGGCATTGATCCAAATGCTCGCGGCCGAAACCAGCGCGAAGAGCGAGCGACGCCGGGCAAGTGAGATGAGTGCGTACATGGGAACGTCCTCCGTGTTGGCAACGACAGGCGCCGTCCATGCCGGGCTCGGTGCGCGTCGCAAATTCACCCGGGACGGCGGCGCTAGCAGTTCCCAGTTGGAGCATCTCGATGTCGCCGCCCCGGGTAATCTCTGGTACGGAGCGCGGGCGCAGAGTGTTTAGCTGGCACCGCGGTGCAGCCGGAAACATCGCGAAAGAAAAGCGGCGAGCCGCGAACGCTAGCGTTGCACGTCGCTATATTTTGACGCGATGGCCACCGACATCTTGCCGGTGCCGGTCATTTGGTAGGTTGCGGAGAGACTGCCGCGCGTTTCGCTCATGCCGATCGGGCCCGCAAAGTTTGCCTCGACCGCGCGGCAGGTATCGACCTCGATTGCCAGCGAACCGTCGACGGCCAGCCGCATCTGCGACGAATCGATCGACTCGGCTTCGATTGTCGACTGAAAGATGCCGCAGCGGCGGCCTTCGAGGTTGGCGACCTCTCGGAGCGTGATCGAAAAGCGGGTGACCTTGCCGAGGTCGCCGCCGAGTCCCATCAGCTTCTCGGCAACTTCGCTGGGGAGTTCGACTTGCTGGCCGATGGCGATCGACTTGCCGCTGAGGAAATCGGCGAGCGGATTCGGTCGGCCGAGCGACTCCATGTTCAGCGCGACGATTTCATATTCGGCCAGCGGCGGAATGACGCCCTGCTCGTCTTTGATCAAGAGCGCGTCGCCGTTGCGGCTCACGCGGTAGACCTTGCCTTGAACCGGTTGAGCGATGGCCTTGGATTCTCCCAGGGGCCCGTCGGCCGGACCGGTGGCAATCAGTTTTCCCGCTTCGGCATAACGCACCATGACCGCGACCGGCACTCCGGCGGCCACGTGCGTCGTGGTCACCGTGCGGCGCTGAGTCCGTCGCAGCGCGCTTTTGGATTTCTCAAGCACCTGAGTGTTCTGGCGGACCATCGAGGTCAGCTCCAGCGCGACCGTGAAGTCCTGTTCCAGTTGGTCGCCGATCTCGGGTGCGCGGCGTTGGAAGGTGACCGACGGAGCGGCGGCCGACGGACTCGCGGCGTTGTAGGCGGCCGGTGCCGCTGCATTCTGTGCAGCGCAGTATCCTGGGATCAATAACAGGAACGACAAACCAACGAGCGGCGCGATGCGAGACATGAGTGTCTCCCGTCGAGATGAGATGGCGGCAGTTTTGTATCGGTAGCAGAGGAGCAGAACAGCAGACGAGTAGAAGAGAAGGGCCGCGTATCATCGGCGCCGCGGCAGGCAGGGTCAAGACGAGTCCGCCGCGACAAAGAGCATCTGTTCGAGTGCTGCCAGTGCGACCGCCCAGGATGTGCCGCCATCCTGGTAGGTGGACCACCATTCGAGGAGCGTGGCCGCTTGTTCGCTGTTGCCGCCCGGCAACCGCCAGGCCTCAATTGCTTCGGCCAACGACTGCTCGGACAGCGGAGCGAGCTCGACATACTCGGCGGCTGCCAGCACTGGCGGCACGGTGGCCCATTGGGCAACAGCGTCGCGGTGTTCGGCGGCGATGTTGTCGGCGTACATCGGCAGATCAAGGTTCAGCTGCGTGAGCAGCCACGCGAGGCGGAGCACTTCCGGCAGGCTCTCGACGGGGTTGGTCAGCACCGCCTCGAACGACACAGTGTTGACCGCGCGGTGGGCGATGCCATTTCCGCCAATGATCGGATAGACGAGCGTCACCTCGGCGGCGTCGACGGCAATGCTCTCTTCCGTCGAGCGGGCAATCTGCCGCAAGAGCCCCGGACCGCGGGCCTCCCATTGCTCGAGCAGCGGCCGGCCGCGGAGTAGAAGCTCGTCAACCAGCGGTTTCGAGTCGTCGGCAATCGTCTGGTGATAGGCGCTCAGGAACGCCGCCTTAAGCCCGCCCACGGCCGTGGCGATTCGGCTGGTCGCGGCCGCGTTGAGCGAATTCTTGCCGATGAGCCGGGCAACCGACTGCTCGACGAGTTGCCGATTATCCTCCACGCCGCGGGCAGCCAGTCCCGTCATCACGCTTAGCAGCACGTCCGCCGGCACGCGGCACGTTTCGAACTCGGCGAGCGCGAAGTCGAGCGACGGCACGAACGCCTCGGCCAGCCGCGGATCGGCCACCGGCAGTCCGCTGTGGATGCACATCGCGGCGTACAGGCCGCTCGCCGATTCACTCGCTTTCCAGGTGAGTTCCATGCGCACTGTCAGGAGGGTGGTATATTTCTTCGGGTCGTCGCCGGCACGGCCGCTAGCATTTGGCGGCGAGTGTCGAATAGGCGGGCCAATCGGTGAATGCAAGCTGGCCTAGTGGGCAAACAGGCCGATTGATATAGTCCCCGGCCCGCTGGTCCGCTCTCCACCTGCCCCCTCTGTGAGTCGTCAGGCATGACAAATCTGCTGCCACGCTTCGCGGTTGCCTTCCTGCTGTTACTCGTGTGCGAGACATTCGTCGTCGCGCAGGCGCCGCAGCAATCGCCGCAGCAGCAGCTGCCACAACAAACGCAAGTCCAACCGCTGCCGGGGCAGCAAGGGCTGCCGCCGCGGCCGGAATTTCAACTCAACGCCCTGCAGCAGGGGTATCTCGACCAGGTCCTCAACAGTTGGCAGGAGGAAAGCGCAAAGGTCACAATCTTTCAGTGCCCCTTTGAGCGCTGGGAATATAACAAGGCGTTCGGGCCGGGCGCCAACATTCCGCTCAACAAGAATAAAGGTGAATTGAGCTACCAGAAGCCCGACAAGGGCAGCTTCGAAATCACCGAGGTCCGCGTCTGGCAGCCGAAGCCGCCTGCGCCGGGCGCCGCCCCCCAGGGCCAGGCCAACGGCGACTGGATCGTCCAAAAAGAGGCCATCGGCGAGCACTGGGTCTGCGATGGCGACAACGTTTACGAATACAGCCACCGCCAGAAGAAGCTGATCGTGCGGCCGATCCCGCCGCAATTGCGCGGCAAGGCGATCGTCGACGGGCCGCTGCCGTTTCTGTTCGGTGCCGAGGCCGCCAAGCTCAAGGTTCGCTATTGGCTGCGAGCCGAGCAGAACCAGCAGGATCCGAACTCGATTTTCCTCTCCGCGCTGCCGAAATGGCCGCAAGACAAAGCCGACTACAACCAGGTCGACGTGATGCTCGACCGCACCAGGATGATGCCGACGGCGATGCAGGTCGTTCTGCCGAACGACGACCGGCACGTCTACATGTTCGACATCGCCAACTCGAAAGTGAATACCTATCTGCAGCGTTTCAAGTCGCTGTTCCAGGCGCCAACGACCCCCTGGGGTTGGGAACGCGTCGTCGAAGCCGCCCCGCCAGATCAAGCGCCCGCGATGTCGCCCGTGGGACGTCAGGCGGCCCAGCCCGACGCGGTGCCTAGATAACTACTCTGCGTTAGTTACTCTTTAGTTAATCGCTGTTCGATTTCAGCACGTCATCGTAGACCGCGGCAATGTTGCGGGCCATGGCGACGTCGGAGAATCGCGCGGCGTGTCGCTGCCGGCCGTTGTGGCTGATCGCCGTGTAGTCGATGTCGCCGTCGACGAATTGCCGCACCGCGGCGGCCAACTGGCTCACGCTGTGCGGATCGACCAAGAGGCCCGTCTCGCGCTGCACGATCGCTTCGGGGACGCCCTCGACTCGCGAAGCGATTACGGGGACGCCCGCCGCCATCGCTTCGAGCACGACCATCGGCAGGCCTTCGCCAAACAGGCTCGGCAGCACGAACAAGTCGATCTGTTCCAGCTCAGCGTTCACATTGCGAGTGAAACCGGTCCAATCGATCGCAGGAGCCACGCCGAGCCGGTCGGCAAGGCCGAGGATTGCTGTTTCGTAGGCCAATGTCTCAAAGCCGCCGACGGCGCGCAATCGAACGTCCAGGCCCCAGGAGCGGAGCGCGGCCAGGGATTCGAGCAGGATTTCGACGCCCTTTCGCGGGCGGAACAGCGCGACCGTGCCGAGGGTCCAGGCACCCGCAGGGGGCGTGCGATCGCGAGCATTCGCAGGCGCAGGCACGCCATTGGGCACGCACACGACGCGCTCGGCCGGAAAGCCCCGGGCAACCATATAGCGCTCCAGGCTCGGCGAAACGGCGATCAGCCGGTCCGCCTGCCGCAGCGAATGCCATTCCACCAGGGCGTTGAACGCGTTCAGAAACTGCCGCGTGGAATCGTGCCCCGCGGGACTGTGGACGTGGTAAATAAGCGGCACGCCCGCACGCCGCGACGCCAGCCGCCCCAACAGCGCCGTCCGCGGCGTATGGGCGTGTACCAGCGCGTAGCCATCCTCTTCGATCAGCCGCCGGACATTCTTCACCACGCGGAGATCAAACCGCCCCCGCATCGGCAGTTCCAACAGCGGAGCGGTTTTCGTTTCCCGCGCGACCGGGAAGCGAAACGGCTTGACGCAAGCGAAGCCGACGTCGTAGCCAAACTGCGGCAACTGGCGAGCGAGGAGGTCTTGGACGCGCTCGGCGCCCGAGTAGTGCTCGCCATTGATGAGATGCAAGACCCGGACCGTCCTCACCTGGCGTTCGCTGCCGGCAGGAGTCGCAGTGACGGGAGACGGCGTCAGGACTGCGACCGGCGCGGCGGGCGAAATCTCGAGTGGGGAGGTCAACATGCGCAAACCCTCGCCGGTGATCGCCGGGCGAGTGCCTTCAGGATGGGGGCAGTGCGAAGGGCACGCACGAATTGCGTCGTCAACTCGTCTTCGTCGTCAACCCGTCGTCGTAGTCAATCTGGCATCGTCGTTGACTCGTTCCCGTAGTCAACTCGTATCGACAGTCAACACGAATACGCGGTCAACTCGTTTTCGAAATCGACTCATTCCAACCGAACGCGGGGAGCGAACCGCCTGGCAAGCGTTTCGCACCGCGTGTACTTAGAGAATCGGCAACGCTCGCGCACGAATTGCAGTTGCAGCAAAGTTTGTGGTTTGACAAGGATCGTCCGCGTCGGCGCGGTCGTAGCGCTTTTGCGGCGCGCGAGCGCGATGCTCAAGTGGAGACAGTTGGCCACGCGCAACATCTGCGACCGACTGGCGCGATTTCATTCAGGTGGCGTTTTGTTGACGCGTGACGTGCCAGGTTTGTTTTCCGGCCGGCCGGGTGACTTCGATCGTGCCCTTGGTTTGCGTTAAATCGCTCAGGTTGGCGCGGAACGTCACGTCTCGATTCGAGTCGGGCGACCAGGTCGCCACGTGCGTCGACTGGTCCACCTCTCCGGAGAGATTCTGCGAGCTACCCGAGATTTCGTCGTAATAGACGCCGCGGATCTCGCCCTGGCGGTTTATGGTGAGCTGCAGAAAACGGGACGTCGGCTCGCCGTCAGCCGATTCCACGGCATAGACTCCCAACGCGAGCCACTCGCCAGAGTCTTTATCGGTGGCTGCAGCTTCGTCCGTGGCAGCGGCTTCGTCGGTCGAGGGGTCCGCTGTCGAAACAGTGTCCGAAGAGCCGTCCGTATCGTCGCTGGGCTGCTCATAGACATTCGTCGTGCTGTAGGAAGCGCCATAGCCCGCGTTGTCATACGCGCCCCAGCCCAGCCAGGCGGCCACGCCCGTGGCGGTGGCGGCAGCCCAGGCGTCGGCGTGCGGATGGGTGTCCTGCCAGGCGTTCGGATGTTCGGCGAACCACTGTGGGCTGAACGGCTGCGAGCCATTCTTGAAGTCGTAGGCTGCATTCTGCGCGGCCTGGCGATGCTGCCCATCTGTAGCCTGTTGATTTTGGTTCTGGCCAGGACGCTGATCGAACGGCGAGAATTTTGCCGGATCAAAGCCGCCGCTCGAGAGCTTGCCGGTGCCGCCGGGCAGATTCTGGAATTTGCCGCTCAAGTTCTGGGGACCACCCGAAAGCTGCTTCGCGCCGCCAAATTTGTTGCTCAAGCCAGCACCGCCAAGCGTCGCCTGAGGGCCGTCGCCTTTCTTGATTTCTCTCTTACCTGTCTCGCGTTTGTGGCCGCCTGGGCCGCCCGCCGCGCGGCCAGCGCCCCGCCCGCCGCGACCGCCCGGACCGAGGCCGAAGCTCGCAGCCGGCGAGAAGACAATCGCAGTGACAGCCAACAGTAACAAGGTGCGCAGCACGAACCGAGACATGGCAAAGGATCCTTGGTGAATGACGAGATGTATCAACCGGCGGGCACACAGGGTTCGTGCACCCAATACTGGAAGAGACGCACCGCCCGCAGGCGGTAACTTCTACAAGCCTAGTGTGAAAACCACCGCGATTGGTTACACGCCGGCCACGAATCGGGCACGACGGCGGCACGCGTAGTCGGAGAAATCGCTACAGCCGGAATCCCAACGTGTCACTAAGCCCACGCGTTCGACTTCGCACTGGCGAATATCCGCTCGACGACGCGCATGTTCGCCACCGCGTCGGCAATCGGAAACGGCAATGCGGTGTCGTCGAGTACCGCCCGTGCGAAGGCATCGGCCTGCAGCGCGTACTGATTGCAGATCGGAAAGGTGACTTCGTCGATTTTAACCGCGGGGGGCGAACCGGTTTGCACCCAGAGCCGCGTCGGGCAATCGGTGGGCGCATTGAAGGGGATCTCGATTTCAATGCGGCCCGCCGTGCCAAAAATATTCGCCCGCTGGTAGGGAGCGATCTGCGTGCCGACGGTAAACGTCGCCGTGCCCTGGAAGAACTCGAGCACAGCCGACGCCAGGCGATCGACGTTGAATTTGGGATCGCGTTCCATCTGCCCGAACACGCGTTGCGGCTCGGCGTCGAAGATAAAGCGGGCCGTCGTGATCGGGTAGCAGCCGATGTCCATCAGCGCGCCGCCGCCGATGTCGCTCTGATTGCGGATATTGTCCGGATCGTCGTTGAAGTAGGAAAAAGTCGTGCTGATCGTGCGGAGCGCGCCGATCCGCCCCTCACGCACCAGGTCGCGGGCCGCGAGCCATTGGGGATGGAAGCGGACCATGAACGCTTCGGCAATCTTCAGTTTCGGATGGGCCGCCGCGACCCCTGCCAGCTGCTCGGCTTCGGCCACGGAGAGCGCAATCGGCTTTTCGCAGAGCACGTGCTTGTCGGCCTTCAGAGCGCGGATCGACCAGGGGACGTGCAAATGGTTCGGGAGCGGATTGTAGATCGCGTCGATGTTCTTATCCGCGAGCAAATCCTGATACGAACCATGGGCCCGCTCGATGCCCAGCTCGCCGGCAACCTTTTTGGCGCGCGCGAGATCCCGCGAAGCGATGGCCGTCACCTTGCCGAGCTCGCCAGCGGCAATGCCCGGGATCACGTGGACCCGCGCAATCTTGGCGGTGCTCAGAATGCCCCAACGAATCTTGTCCATCGACAGTGGTTCTCCCGGATGCAGCGTGCAATTGGTTGCGGCCCAGTGTATTGAATTTCGCCGGAAATGGATATGTGTCGTCGCGTGTTGGCAAACGTATAATTGTTCGCCGCCCACCGGGGGGCATGTGAGTTTTCAGTTCGCTCGGAGGTGAGGACCAGGATGGCAGACTCGGCTCAACACGGCAACGTTTCGATCGGCGGCTACCTTATCCAGCGGCTCGAGGAATACGGCATCGCGCACGTGTTCGGCATTCCGGGCGACTACGTGCTCTCGTTCTACACGATGCTGGAACAAAGCCCCCTCGTGACCGTGGGGACGACGCGCGAGGACTGCGCCGGCTTTGCGGCCGACGCCTACGCGCGGGTGCACGGCATGGCTGCGCTGTGCGTGACCTACTGCGTCGGCGGTTTGAGCGTCTGCAATTCGATCGCCGGAGCATACGCCGAGAAGTCGCCGGTGGTCATGATCACGGGGTCACCCGGCCTCCGCGAGCGCGAACGCAATCCGCTCTTGCACCATATGGTGCGGGATTTTCGCACGCAGTACGACGTGTTCGAGAAGCTCTGCTGCGCGGGGGCCGAGCTCAGTGACCCCTTGAAGGCGTTCAGCGAAATTGACCGCGTGTTGGCCACCTGCGCACGTTTCAAGCGGCCGGTGTACATCGAAATCCCGCGGGACATGGTCCACGTGGTGCCGCCGGTGCTGCCCAAGTACGAAACGCCGAAAACCGTCAGCGACATGCGGGCACTCAACGAAGCCGTCGAAGAAACCGTGCGGCGGATCGAGGCGGCCCGGCAGCCGGTGATCATTCTCGGCGTCGAGGTCCATCGGTTCGGGCTGCAAGACGACGTCGTCAAATTGGCCGAGGCCTCCGGCATCCCGATGGCCGCCACGATGCTCGGCAAGGGTGTCGTCGCTGAAACACACCCGCTCTACATGGGCCTCTATAGCGGCGCGCTCGGCCGCGACGAGATCACCAAGTACGTCGAAGGGAGCGACTGCGTGCTGATGCTTGGCACGTTCATGACCGACATCAACCTCGGCATCTACACGGCCGAGCTCGACATGAGCGACTGCATCCTCGTCACCAGCGAACAGCTCCGCGTGCGGCACCATCATTATCATGACGTGACGCTCGCCGATTTCGTGAAGACGCTTGCGGCCCGCAAGCCGCAGCCAAAGTCGACTCCGCCCAAAGCACCGACCGAATTTTGGAAAAAGCCGTTTTCGCTGAAACCGGCGGAACGGATCACGATCTCGCGGATGATTGACCGGCTGGATGAGCAGCTCGACGGCGAAACGGTGGTGATCGCCGACGTGGGCGATGCGCTATTTGCTTCCACGGAGCTCACGACCCGCGGCAAGACCGAGTTCTTGAGCCCCGCCTATTACACGTCGATGGGCTTCGCCGTGCCGGCGGCCCTGGGCGTTCACATGGGAAAGCCGGGAGCGCGGGTCGTGGCGATCGTCGGCGACGGGGCGTTCCAGATGACCGGCATGGAATTGTCCAACCTGGTGCGACACAAGCTGCCCACGATCGTGATCGTGCTCGACAACGGCGGCTACGGCACGGAGAAGCTGCTCCACCCGGGCGATTGGGAGTTCAATTCCATCCCGGAATGGCAATACGCCAAGCTGCCCGAAGTGCTCGGCGGCGGCAAGGGCTACCAGGTGCGCACCGAAGGCGACTTCGACCAGGCCCTCACTGCCGCCTGGCGGGACACGAGCGGCCCAAGCATCCTGCAGGTCCACCTCGATCCTTCGGACTGCAGCCGGGCGCTGGCGCGGCTGGCCGAAAGGATGAGCAAGACGGTGGTGCAAAAGGGCGAGGCGGAACATGACCGCCAGCTCCAAGTAGCCGACGACGTCATGCGAGCGGACCAAACCGTACTCAAGAAACTGGCAGAATAGCCACGGAATCAAGGATGGAAATTTCCTGGGACTTCGACCCGGCGCTCACGTACTATCCCACCGCGATCCTGCTGATTGTGCTGTGCATCGCGGCGTGGTCGACGACGCTGTTCACGCTTCCCGGCAACTGGATCGTGGTTGCGCTCGCGGCCGGGTTTGCCTGGCTATTTCCAGAAGAAGCGGGTCGCGGGATCAGTTGGTGGACGGTCGGCGTAGCGGGGGCGCTCGCGGTCGTCGGCGAAGTAATCGAATTTGCCGCCAGCGCAGCGGGAGCGGCGAAACAAGGGGCCAGCAAACGGGCGGTCGTGCTGTCGCTCGTCGGCGCGATCGGGGGCAGTATCGCCGGTGTGATGGTCGGGGCGCCCGTGCCGATCCTCGGCTCCTTTGTGATGGCGCTGTTGGGCGGGGCCGCCGGTGCGTTTGCGGGGGCCTACCTCGGCGAGATGTGGAAGGGACGGACCGAGGATGAGCGGATCGCCGCGGGGCAGGGTGCCTTCGTCGGCAAGATCTGGGGCACGCTCGGCAAGCTGGCGTGCGGCGCCGTGGCGGTTGCGATCATCGCGGCCGATGCGCTGTTCTGATTCCCCACCGACCGCTTGTCGCGTGCGCTCAAACTTCGGGGCTCACACTAACGCGGTCGCGACGGATTTCCTGTCGAATCGATCACGTCCTCGACGGCTTCCGGCGCTGCGGAGTCGAGTGACGTCGATGCGCGTTCGCGCGACTTGACGCTGCGGCGGGCAGTTAGGTCACTGGCCGAAAACAGCACTTTGCGATCGAACACTTTTTCGAAGAGCTTGACCTTCGAGCGAGCGGCCCACAGGTCGACGTCGGCGTCTCCCTGGGCATCGACGGTGATTTCCACGTTGCCACCGACGATTTGCGCGCGGACGTCCTGCACGCGCTGCTGGTGCGTGCGATCGAGCGCGAGTGCCAGCCGCAAAATGGCGGCCGCGGCCGCGACGCGGCGGCGATCTTCGTCGCCCAGCGCCCGGAAATCGTCGTGCTTCTTCTTGGGACGTGAGCCGCGATGGTAGCGGGCCACGAGCGCCAACAGCCGCAGCTGTTCCCGCTCGAACCCGGAGAGCTCGCTGTTGAGGATCAAGTGGTAGCTGTGCTTGTGGTGGCCCTCGAAATTGATCAAGTAGCCGACGTTGGCCAGCAGTGCCGCGGCTTCGATCAGCTCGCGGTCGCTGGGCCGCAGATTGAGCGGCGCGGAAAGCTGTTCCCACAACGTGCCGGCGATCTTGGCAACTTGCCTCGCGTGCGGCAGGTCGACGCCGCAGCTCTTGGCGAATTGCTCGACGGCCGCCACGCGGGCTTCACTGGTAACGACCTTGGGCGGACCGCCAAACGCGGCCTGCACCATTTCCAGCAGCAAACCATCGCGGACGCCGCGCGTATGCACCTGAACCACGTTCACGTGCAGGTGGCTCATGATCCGCTCGATGATCACCAGGCCCGACACGATGATGTCGGCCCGCGCCGGATTGAGGCCGGCGATCTTCTTGCGCTTCTCGAGTGTGAGTTGAGCGAGATCGGTTACGAGGTGGCGAATCTGAGCGCCCGTTACGCGGAAGCCCCACATCGGCTGGCCCGACTGCCCTTCGCGGGCCATGATCATCGATGCCAGCGCCGTGAACGTGCCGCCCGTGCCGTAGAACATGCTCGGCACGAAGGGCGGCTTGCCGACGTCCCGCTTGAGCACGCGGTCGACGTACCTGCGCAGCTTTTCGAGGCCCTTCGCGTTGAGCACACCGGCCGCGTCGCACTTTTCCGTGACGCGGACCGCCCCGAGCGGCGTCGTGTAGATCTGGTCCACCAGGCCGCTGGAAGCCAGAATGATCTCGGTGCTGCCGCCGCCAATGTCGGCCACGGCGACCTCGCGGCCCGAGACGTCGAACGCCCGCTGCACGCTCAAGAACGCCAGCCGGGCCTCTTCCTGCGACGAGATCACCTCGACGTCGAGTTCCAGCTCGTTGCGGACCCGCTGGCAGAACTCGGGGCCATTTTCGGCGTCGCGGACGGCGCTGGTGGCAATCGCCGCCACGCGGCCGACGCCGTATCCATTGGCGATTGAGAGAAAGCGGCGCAGGGCCGTGATCGTGGCCTCGACCGCGGCGGCACTCAGCTCGCCCGTGGCCACCAGTGACGCGGCCAGCCGCGTATTCTCGCGCTCTTCATCCAGCACGCGGTAGCCGCCCGACGGCAGCACCTCGGCCACCACCAGCCGCACGCTGTTCGAGCCGATGTCGATGGCGGCAATGCGCGGGGCCGGCGCGACTGCCGCTTCGCTCGGAGATTGTTCTGAATCCACCATGACATCTGCCCACCGCAGCCGAACCGGGAGTCCCTACCCGATTATACGTCAGGCAGACCCGCCGCGGCCCGCGAACTGACGCTGGTTTCAATATCCGCTTGACGTCCATGTTTGTAAAGGGAAGTTGGCAGATGCTGACCGCGGCCTGGCAGACTTTCACGATGATTCCGCCTGGCACACTCCGGTCGGGGTGAACCTCGTCATCGTCTCGGCGTCTCTTGATTCCGAGTTTGATCGCGGCGGCTGGAGGCTTCCGCCTGGCCCGACTACATTGATCTCACCGTCGTGGTGCGAATCACTTTGCCCTGGAGGATTTGCAGATGTTCAGCGTCGAGTCGATGATTTACGCCTGGGACAATCAGCTGCGGTATGCGCAGGCGCTCACGGCCGATTTGACGGATGAGCAGTTTGTGTTGCGGCCGGGCGGCAACATGAACCATCCGGCCTGGATTCTCGGCCACCTGGCGATGTATCACCCGGTGACGGTGCAGCTCCTGAACGGCGAGGCGGTCGACGATCCCAAGAATGACCCGCTGTTCGGTTTCGCGGGGCAGGGGCCGGTCGACGATATCAAGGCCTACGGCAGCAAAGAAAAGATCGTTTCCTGGTTCAGCGAAGGACACGAGAAGGTGGCGCAGGCCTTGCTCGCAGCCAAGCCCGCAGCCTTTCAGCAGCTGCCGTCGCTCGAACGCTGGGCCAAGATGTATCCCACGGTCGAGTTCATGCTGCCGGATCTGCTCGTCTTCCACGAGAGCATGCACATCGGCCAGATCAGCATCTGGCGACGCGCTGCGGGGCTCAAAGGCGTCCCCTTCCCGGATCGGACGCCGCGCGCCGGACTGCTGGAGCGTCTCGCATGACCGGTGTCCCGAACATCATCGTCGTCGAAGCCGATCTTGATCGCCCTGAGCATCAGCAGGCGATCCGCGACATGCTCGACGCGTATTCGCGCGATCCGATGGGTAATGGCAGACCGCTGCCGCCGGACGTGCTCGAACGACTTGTGCCCGAGTTGCGCAATCATCCAACCGCGGTTGTGCTTTTGGCTTATGACGGCGAACGGCCGGTCGGCATCGCCACTTGCTTTGAGGGTCTGTCGACGTTCGTCGCGCGGCGGCTGTTGAACTTGCACGACCTCGCCGTGATCCCGGAATATCGCGGCCGTGGCGTCGGCCGGCAACTGTTGGCGGCCGTTGAGGAACAGGCCCGCACGCTCGGCTGCTGCAAAGTGACGCTCGAAGTGCTCGAGAACAATCCTGCGCTGCGAGTCTATGAAGCCGCAGGATACAGCGCGCCCGATTACGGCAACGGGGCCGGGCGGTCGTTGTTCTTGGCCAAGCCGCTTTGAACACTGTGGCCGAGCAAGCGATCGACGCGCACAAACTCGTAGCCGCGGTCGCGCAACTCGTCGCACAGCGAGCCGAGTTGCGTGTGGAACAAGTCTTCTCGCTGCGCCCCGACGTGCAGCAGCAAGATGAATCCGTTGAGGCCATGTTCGTCCCGCTGTTCGTAGGCCAGGATATCGTCCCGCAATCGCGTGGACGACACGAACGCGCGATCGCCTTCCGGAGCATAGTCGCGGTTCGACCCGCTGCCGGGCGTGAAGTTGATCAGCTTCACCCCCAGCTCTTTGCACCACGCGGCCTGTTCGCGGTTGTACCACTCATAGGGCGGGATAAAGAGCGGCTGCTCAGTAGCGGCCAGCGCGCCAACCGTGCGCAGCGCGGCCAGGTTCGCATTCAGGTCTTCGGTAAACGCTTGCCTTGAGACCAGGCTCTTGTCGCGCACCGTCCAATCGCAATAGAGCGGATGACTGTCCGAGTGCGGACCAATGTAATGGCCTTCGTCACGCATCCGCTCGATCGCCGGCCGAAACTCCGGGTTGCGAAGAAAGTTGCCCGTCAAGAAGAAGCCCGCCTTGACGCCACGCTCACGCAGCACGTCGAGAATCGGCGTCGCGCCATTCGCGTAACTGTCGCCCGTGAACACCAGGGCCAGCTGCTTCTTTGACGTGTCGCCGCGAATGATCGCCCCATGCGGCTCGCGCACGACTGCCGCTTGCGGCTCCCACACGTGCAGCAGCAAGAGCAGCGACACCGTGCCGTCGATGATCGGCTCATTGGTCGAGAAGTCAGCAAACTGATCGTGGTACACGGCCACGTCCGACTGGAAATGTTCCAGCTCGGGGTCCGAAAACGTATCGAATTTGAGACTGTCGTTGATCGCCTTCGACACGGGCCCGTCGACCAGACCGCCGACCGGTAGATGGTTGGCGAGCTTGTAGAACAAGTGGTGGGGCCGACTGGCGTGACGGCCATTCTCCGGCACGCCGATCACCATCGACACTCCCCACGGATTGCGGCCGAAGATCCAGTCGCGCGCCTCCGCGGCGAGCGGGCGATAAGTCGTGTCCCCCGTCATCAATTCGTAAAGCCGCGCCTGCGTGGCGAGCGCCACCACGTCGTTCGTCGAGCACCACACGAGCGGCGTCCCCAGGCGATACGGATTCTGTTCCGCGCGCTGCTGAATCCGCTCCAGCCCGGCGCGGTAGTAGCCGGCAAGCCGCTTCTGCGTTTCGCCGTCGACATGCGGATAGAGCCGCCAATGCGCCAAGTTCACATACGGGAAGAATTCGTAGTGGCCATGCTTGTCGGCTCCCATCCAGGGGTTATCGCCCGCTTGGTCGGCATAGCGAATGGCATAGTCGAGATATTGCTTCTCGCCGGTGGCGAGGTGGAGCTCGGTCGCGGCCCACTCGAGATCATCAAAACAGCTCGACTCGCCATAGTAGTAGGGCGCCCGCACGGGCACCGACATGGCAACGCCGGGCTTCGCTTGAGCCAGCTTGTAGAGCGACTTCGCCGCTTCCAGATCGCCCGCCAGCACCATCGCTGCGGCCGAACGGCCAGCGAGATTCGCCAATCCGCTCGACTTGTTCTGATACTTCGGCCCCTCTGGCGCACCGGTCGCCCGCCACGCCGCGCGAGGCCCGCCTGGACCACGACCGTAATCCGACTGGTCATCATGCCAGAGCGTGTTGGGCGGCATGTGGTCGCGATCGTCGCCGATCTGCACATAGAGCACTTCAGGCGCGGGATGCAGCTTCTTCACCAGCGCCGCCCCGTGGCGCGCCTCGTCGTTCGCATCGGCCAGGAACAACGCGGCGACGCAATAGGTCGTCGTGATCATGTGCTTGAGCCGATCGCCGGCGTCGTGCCAGCCGCCCACGAGGTCGACCATTTCGCCGCTCGTCGTGTCATAACCATCCTCCTGATGGCATTTCTTGCCGGTGATCGGATTCTCGCCGCACCGCTGCAGCTGCATGAATTCGAGCAACTTGTCTGGCACGCCGTCATACGCCCGCTCGCCGATCGCGAATTCGGGCGACGTCACGTCGCCGAACTTGATTCGATATCGCCCCGGGCTGCGGACGCTGGAGAAATCGAGGCGGTAATTATGCGCAAACGGCCCCCACGCACCCTGATCCGGCCCGATACTCGCCCGGTGATCGCCGATCGAGTACTCGCCGGAGAGGGGCACGTCGCTCGAAAGGACCGCGATCTTGGGATCGTCCGGCAAGTAGCCCACCTGGTTGACGCGGATCCACGATTGTTCGGCCGCCGGCGCGACCGCAGCCGCCAGCAAAACCAAACCGCAAGCGGCGCTGCGAACTCTCAGCCGAATCTTCATGTGATGCATGGGCTTCAATTTACCCGCCTCCGGCGTCGCATGGACCGGGACAGAAACTTTTGCGCGTTGTGACGAATTTGCGGATGCAGCGGAAACCAGGGCTGGCACAGGCAAATCCATGTGAAGAAATGCCATAGATTTGCTGCGACTTACGTTCCGCGACCTACTTTCAAGTATCGGGGGGATTAGTGGTTTTACCCTGGCCGCCCGTGGGCAATTCTCGACCGCGCTTCTGTCGGCTAGGCGGACGGCTGCAGCGCGTGTCCCTTGGATTTTGCGCACGAAGAGACACACCACCATAATTCACGTCCGCCACCGGTCGCTGGGAGGCTGTCGCGCTGCTGTTGTCGCGCGAGGTCGCGCGTAGGCACGCAGCACTTGGTAACAGCCGCGCCGGCAACTTTGAGGAACGCTGCTGATGAAGACCGAACCGATTGCTTCGGCCAACAAATACCGCCGCTTCTTCGAGAACGCGGTGGAAGGCATCTTTCAAACGACCGAGGAAGGCAAATACCTCGCCGCGAATCCGGCGCTCGCCCGCATCTACGGCTATGAAACCGTCGAGGACATGCAGGCGGGAATTCAGAACATCGCCGCAGAGCTGTACGTGGACCCGCGGCGGCGCGCTGAATTTCAGCACCTGATGGCCGAAAACGACGTGATCACCGATTTCGAGTCGGAGGTCCGCCGCAAAGACGGTAGGACGATCTGGATCGTAGAGAATGCCCGCGCCTACCGCGACGACAACGGCCACTTGCTCTACTACGAAGGGACGGTCGAAGACGTCACCCACCGTAAGCAGGCCGAACATCTGTTGCGGGAGAAAGAAGCCGCCGAAGCGGCCAACCGGGCCAAGAGCCAGTTTCTGGCCAGCATGAGCCATGAAATCCGTACGCCGCTCAACGGCGTGATCGGCATGCTCGACCTGCTCGAGGGCACCGAACTCACCGAACAGCAGCGGCGTTACGCCGAGCTAGCCAAGTCGTCGGCCGACGTGTTGTTGAGCCTGATCAACCACGTGCTCGACTTCTCGAAGATCGAAGCCGGCAAGCTGGAGCTGGAGCGAATCCCGTACAACCTGCACGATCTGTTGGAATCGATGCCCGACATGTTCGCCCATCGCGCTCACGCCAAGAAGCTGGAGCTCAACTGCCAGCTGGTGGGCGCCGTGCCGCGGCAGGTGCTCGGCGACCCCGACCGCCTGCGGCAGGTGCTCGTGAATCTGATGGGTAACGCGCTCAAGTTCACCGAGCACGGCGGCGTGCTGCTGCGCGTTCAGCCGGAAGAAACCACGGGCGACGCCGCATCGGTCACCGTGCGCTTCGAAATCGTCGACACGGGCATCGGCATTCCCGCCGACCGAATCACACGGCTGTTTGAGTCCTTCTCACAGGCCGACGCCTCGACCACGCGGAAGTATGGCGGGACGGGCCTGGGGCTGGCGATCTCGAAACAATTGGTGGAGCTGATGGGTGGCGAGATCGGCGTCATCAGCACGCCGGGCCGCGGCTCGACCTTCTGGTTCCGCCTGCCTCTGGTGCTCGATCCGAACGAAGCGGCGGTGGGCAGCTACTGCGCCCGCCTGCAAGGCACACGCGTGCTGGTGGCCGTCCAGAGCGACACGCTGCTGGACGTGATCCGCGGCCAGCTCTCGCGCTGCGGTGTCGACGTCGCCCAGGCCCGCTGCGCGGTCGATGCGCTCGACATCTTGCAAACCGCCGCCGCCTCCGCCAAGCCCTTCACCATCGCCATCGTTGACCGCACCATGCCCGACGTCGACGGTCTGAAGCTGGCCGAGAAGATCAAGCTGGACCCGCGCATCGGCAGCGTCGAGCTCGTGGTCCTGACATCGCTCGACGAAGAGCTCTCGCCGGCGCTGATGCAACGACTTCAATTGACGTGCCTCCGCAAACCGGTGCGGCAGTCGACCTGGCTCGATACGTTCATGATTCTCGCCGATCGCCGCAAACCAATGCGCGCCAGCGGTCGCGACCTGCGGGCCGAGGCGGCAACCGAGAACACACTCGCGCCCGCCGCCGGCGAGCGCGGCAGCCTGCGGGTGCTCGTGGCGGACGACAACGAAATCAATCAGCTCGTGGCCTGCGAGATGCTGCAGATCGCCGGCTACGAACCGACGGTTGTGAGCAATGGGCAGGAAGCCGTCGCGGCAATTCGCAACGGCAACTTCGATTTGGTGCTGATGGATTGCGAGATGCCCGAGCTCGACGGCTTTGCCGCCACGCGCCTGGTCCGCTCGCTGGAGGCCGGACGCGCCGCAGCGGGCGAAGCGGTCCGGCCGCTGCCGATCATCGCCCTCACGGCGCAGGCGATTCAGGGCGACCGCGAACGATGCCTCGCCGCCGGCATGACGGACTACGTCACCAAGCCCGTGAAACGCCAGGAGCTACTCCGCACCATCGAGGCCTGCCTCGCCGAAGGCGCCGCCCACGAAATGCACGACAGCGTCCTGCGGCCGGCAAAAGATCATGGCGGAACCGAGTTGACTGAAGCGGATGGGCCCGTGCTCGACGTTCCCGCGCTGGAGGAACGCTGCCTTGGCGACCAGGCTTTCATCCACGAGCTGCTCAAAATCTTCGTCCGGACCGCGAAGACCAGCATGGAACAGCTCGCCGAATCGATCGCCCACGATCACACCGAAACCGTGGCCGGCATCGCCCACGAACTCAAGGGTTCCGCCGGCAATGTCTCGGCCGAACGGCTCTGCGCCGTGGTGACGGAACTCGAAACCGCGGCCCGCACGGGGCGCTGCGACAAATATCACGAGCTGGGCCGCCGCGTCGAGTTCGAGATGGAACGCTGCGAACTGGCGATTCAAGAATTGCTGGTTGGAGCCGGGCGATAGCGCACAAAAAAGCGAGCGGGACGTGGAAGCGTCCCGCTCGCATCATGTAGCGATCGTGCTGGCGAGCAACTAGATGTCATAGTACAAGCAGAACTCGTACGGATGCGGGCGCAGGGCCATCGCTTCCGCTTCGTTCTTCCGCTTGTAGCTGATCCAGGTGTGGATCACGTCTTCGGTGAAGACGTCGCCGCGCAAGAGGAACTCGTGATCCTTCGCCAGCGCGTCGAGCGACTCGAATAGCGAGCCGGGCGTCTTTGGGACTTCGGCCAGTTCTTCCGGCGCGAGGTCGTAGATGTCCTTGTCCAGCGGCTCGCCCGGATGGATCTTGTTCTGGATGCCATCCAGAGCGGCCATCATCAGCGTGGCGAAGGACAGGTACGGATTGCAGCTCGGGTCGGGGCAGCGGAACTCGATCCGCTTGGCCTTCGGGCTCGGGCTGTACATCGGAATGCGGCACGAGGCCGAGCGGTTCCGCTGCGAGTAGGCCAGGTTCACCGGCGCTTCGTAACCCGGCACCAACCGCTTGTAGCTGTTGGTCGTCGGGCAGGAGAAGGCCAGGATCGCCGGGGCGTGCTTGAGGATGCCGCCGATGGCAAACAGCGCCTGCTCGCTCAGTCCGGCGTAGCCATTGCCCGCGAACAGCGGCTGGCCGCCCTTCCAGAACGAGATGTGGGTGTGCATGCCGGAGCCATTGTCCGAGAACAGCGGCTTGGGCATGAACGTCACCGTCTTGCCATACTTCTTGGCCACGTTCTTGATGATGTACTTGTACAAGCACATCGCGTCGGCCATGTCTACCAGCGGCGAGAACCGCAGGTCGATTTCCGACTGGCCGGCGGTGGCCACTTCGTGGTGCTGGGCTTCGACGTCCAAGCCGCACTCGATCATCGTGAGCATCATCTCATTGCGAATGTCCATCAGTGCGTCGGCCGGCGGCACGGGGAAGTAGCCTTCCTTGTGACGCAGCTTGTAGCCCAGGTTCGGGCCCAGGCCTTCCGACAGGTAGTCGCGGCCGCGGTTCCACTGACCTTCTTCGCTGTCGAGGAAGTAGTAGCCGCTGTTGGCGGTCTGATCGAAACGGACGTCGTCGAAGATGAAGAACTCGGCTTCCGGACCGATGAAGCAGGTGTCGGCGACGCCCGTGCTCTTCAAATAATTGACCGCCTTGCGTGCCACGTTCCGGGGATCGCGGGTGTAGTCTTCCCGCGTGATCGGATCTTGCACATTACAGATCATGCAGAGCGTGGGGATTTCGGTGAACGGATCGACGAATGCGGTGTTGGCCTGCGGCAGCAGCAGCATGTCGCTCTCGTTGATCGCCTGCCAGCCGCGGATGCTGGAGCCGTCGAAGCCGAGGCCTTCCTCGAAGATTTCCTCCTCCAACTTCTGAACGGGAATCGTGAAGTGCTGCCAGATGCCGGGGAAGTCCATGAATCGCAAATCGACGGCCTTGATGTCCCGCTCGCGACACATTGCGAGGACGGCCTGGGGAGTCAAATCAGCCATGTCCGAATCTCTCCAAAACTGAAACAGAAGGAACGACGAACCCGGCCGGCGGGCGCCGGCGCGGACACATTGTCGTTGGGGAAGTGCTGGCGCTTGCCGCCAGCGCGTCCGGATCAGCGACGATTCCACGACAACCGCCGGCCCGAGGATTCCGCCTGAACTTGAATTCCGCCGACCGCGATTGAACCACGCATCCTAGCCGAAGGCAGGTCGCTTGAACAGCAAGCGGAGCTGGCGGGCGGACGAGAAATCCACAGTGGGCGACTGGGGGCGCCAGGGGCACCGGAACGAAATCGGGCGGCCGAATTGGCCGCCCGATGTGAGTTTTCAGTTGATTGCCCGTCGCGTCTATACGCCCTGCAACTGCCGCTCCGACTTCGGCGCCACCAGCCGCAGCTGCGTGATCCGGTCGTCGCACTTCGAGTGGACGCCGTTCACCACCGAGCCGATCAGGCGGACGCCGACGCTCTTGAGCAGCGAGGCCGCTTCGTTGATCTTGGGCATCTGGCTGTAGTCGCGGCGGACCGACAGGATCGCGCCGTCGCTGTACTGACCGAAGATCAAAGCGTCCGACATGCCCAGCACCGGGCCGCCGTCGATGATCACAAAGTCATATTCGCTGCGGAGCTTCTCGAACGCGGGCTGCAGCTGTTCGGTCGCCAGGGCGTGGATCGCGTCCACGTCGCAGTAACCGGCCGTCAGCAGCCAGAGGCCCTCCGCGTGTGTCGGACGAATCACATCGGCCACGTCGACTTCCGCACGCAGCACTTCGCACAAGCCGTCTTCCAGCGGTACGTCGAACAGCCCGTGCAGCGCGGGGCGACGCAAGTCGCCGTCCACGAGTAGCGTCCGCCGGCCGGCCCGAGCCAGGCTCGCGGCCAATTGGCTGGCGACCGTCGTGCGGCCTTCCTGAGTGCTGGCGCTGGTTACCATCACGACTTGCCGCCGCTTCGACGAGGCGTCGTGCATCAAGAGCGTCCGCACGCTGTCGATCGATTCGGTCAGCTGCGCGACCACCGGGTGATCGGGGTCGAGCATCTTGCGGGCCGACAGGCCGGGCAGCGTGCCGACCACGCGAATGCCGAGGCCTTCGCCCACCTGATCCGGACCGTCGAGGCGACGATTGCGGAACTCCAAGTAGGCGATGCCGAAGCAGGTCAGCGCGAATGCTACCGCCGAGCCCAAGCCGACAATCGAATACCGCATCGTAGCGCTCATTGCCGGTGCGGGGGTAGCTTTCTGCATGCGGCGGATACGATCGGGCGCGACGTCTTCGACGTCGAACTGCTCGAGTTTCAAGTTCATGTCGGCCGCGATTTCCTGGAGCTGTTCCAGCTCCGAGGCGCCGACCTGGAGTTCGACGGAGCGCTGGCTCTTGGAGGTCAGCTTCTCGCGCTTCTCCTGCATGGCCTTGTCCAGGGTGGCGATCTGTTGCTGCAGGATGCCGGCCCGAATCTGGAATTCTTTTCTGAGCATCTGCAGCTGCTGGTTCGGCTTGCTCTTTTCCTCGCCGGCGATGCCCTGCTTCATGCGGGCCTTATACTCAGCAATTGCATTCTGCTTGGCCTGTATCTGTGCCTTAATCCGATCGCCTTCCTTCGAGCGCCCATACTTCATAACTCCTTCCTGGCTGCTGAGCTGATATTGCAGCTGCATCAACTCCTGATTCATCATGTCCATGTTTGGATCGCCCTGCATCATCTCGTCGACCATCATGTCGATCGCCGAGGGGTCCTTCATCTGCTGCTCCGCGACCATGTAAGAGGTTTGCACTTCGGCCAGCTTGCCTTCCAAGTCGCCCTTGGCCTTGGAGGCGTCCGCCACTTCACGCATCAGCAGATCGGTTTCCGGATCGCGCTGCTTGGGGTCCGAGACCCCCAAGTCTTCCTGCAATGCGTTTTGCACGTCGAGCTTGTTGCGAATTTCTTCGGTGAGCGTCGCAAAGCTTTGCTGCAAGGCGTCCCGCACCACGAGGCGACGTTGTTCTTCTTCGAACACGACTTCTTTCAGATAAGCTTCGGAGACGGCGTCCACCAATTGGCGCATGTCTTCCTTATACTTAGAGTCGCCCGTCAAACTCAGGCTCAAGATCTCGCTGTTCTGCAGAAACGTCGGCACCAGCTCGTCGATCAGCCACTGGACTTTGTCCGTTTCGCCCGCCAACACGCCGAGCGATTCCATGCCGGGCGCCCCCAGGGCCGACTGGATCACGAAGTAAGACTTCAAGTACGCCAGCTGGGTGCGTTGAAAAATCTCGAAATCCTTGGCCGGGCGGACTCGTTGATCTCCCAGTAGCGAAGTTTCGTCACTCGACACGCTGAACAGTGCATTGACTTGGGTCGTCTCGGGGAAGACGAAATACAAGACGATCGCGGTGGCGAGCCCGACCACCGAACCCATGCACAGCGCCAGCAGCCAGCGGCGGCGCAGGCAGTTGGCAAACGAGTTGGCGTCCATCCCGCCGCGGAGCACGTCGGTCGCTGGCAAGGCCGCGGCCTGCGGATAAATGATCGCCGGAGCGTGACCGTTCGTCTGCGGCACCAGTGCCTGCGAATATTGGGTGCCGACCATCGCGTGCGGGGAATTCGGAGCGGGCGATTCTTGGTCTTCGCGATACGTCATGGAACAACTCTCGGGTGTTGACGGTAAGGCCCGTTAGAACAGGCGACGCTGACTCGATCTGCGCTGGATCTTCAACTTATTGGACGACAGGGCTGCGGAAGGAACAGCAGCCGTGGTCGGACGCAAACCGCAACTCGCTTGCCAAAGCCAGCCCGACCGGGCTCCCGACCGCAAAACACGGCGAAAACTCGCGGGAAAAGCCCCACCGAGACTTCGTCCGGGAAAAGGGTGCTGCGTTTTTTCAACCGATGTGGCAATTATTCAACGGCAAGTGCCCGCGGGGAAGGCTCAGCCCACAAACTCTAGCGGACCGGTATCGTGGCGGCGCGGCCGCCCACCGGCTTGTACTGAGCCACTTCCACGGGAACGGTTAGCCGCTCCAACAACTGCAATTCCATCCACAAAAAGCCCAGCGCCAAAGGCATCATGAACAATCCGGCCCAATCGTGGCCCAGTTTCTTCGCAAACTCGTTTTCCGGACCCACTAGCCAATACAGGATTCCGGTCGCTGTAATCCGGATGATGTTCACAACGAGCGCAATCGGGATCGCGCTGAGCAGAATAATAAACTTGTCCCACCAGGGGCGCTCGATCAAGAACACCATCGCCACCGCGAGCGCCAGAAAGATCGTCAACATCCGTAAACCGCTACAAGCGTCCGCAATGTTCAAATTCGCTCCCGGGATCTTGATCAAATTACCTTCCCGGAACGCGGCCATTCCCAGCGTCTGCAACACAAAGGTGCTGCCCACGCTGGCCAGCGTTTGCAAGCGCCATAACACGTTTTGCTCGATTACCGACGGCAGCGGCATCATGAAGAACAAGAAACCGAGCGCCGGACCGGCCCAGCGCATCGTGTGCCAGCCACCGACCATCATGAACACGCCCAATATCGATACCAGAAACGAGTAACGATCGAGCGGCGCCATCGTCAGATAAACACCGATCAATCGAATCGAAAGTCCCAGCACGAGAATTCCCAGTCCGATCCAGCGCTCGGCTGCAGGCACGGGCCGGAACGGCTGGAATCGCACCCACAGCAAACCGAGCGCGAACAGTGGCACGATGTAGCCGTGCGAATACAACGGATTCGACCACTCGTCTTTGACCAACGACAGCGTATCGAGGTACGCCAAAACCAGCAGAAACGTCAGCACGCAAATTGCGATGATCGGATTCCGCTGCGCAGGATCACTCCAAATGCTCTCCGATGACGGAGCGACCGGCTTGCTGGCGGGACGCAACGTGGGGTTGACGGACGGACGAACGGGCTGGCTCATGGGATGTGCGTCTCGCAAGTAAGGCATCAAAAGAGAAGGCGTCAAACAATATCTGATGAACCGCGGGCCAAGCCGACGATCACCGTCGGGCCCGCCGACTGAACGGCACTCTTGCCGAAACAGATTCTCTGCTCCAAAGGTCGCGGACTGACTCGGCAACCTGCCGCCGGCCGCATGCTGCGTGTAACGGCGTTTCACGCGGGCGTTCCAGCGGATGCGATCGACAAGGACCTCCGCAACTCCGACGGTTTGATCCGATAACCGTCGCTCATCTCGTGAAGTCAAGCGTTTCCGCCGGCTCTGCCGGCCACTTGATCTACGAAGTTGAGGATAAGCGGATCGCAAAAATCTGTCAAACCGCTGGCGCGCTTCGTGCGCGCGAAAAAATGTAAAAAAACGCGGGAGTTTCTGACTATTCGGACAGCGGCGCGAAGCTGTATCGGTTGCGACGACTCTGACCTGCAGCTGGTGTCGCGAGCACTGTTTTGGCCGCTCGCTGCGGAGGGCGGCAGCGCACCACGCCAGGCCGCGGCCGCAAGCGTTTCCAGCACGTCCACGCCACCATTCCAGAAGCTCACCGAAAGTCCGCCAAACGCCCGACCGAATCCCTCTCGAACCTCCCACAATTCCCGAATTAACCCATCCAACCCCTGCCGTTGGGCCGCCATCATCAAGAATCCTCGAATTTCGCCGGCCGGGGCAAAGTCGGTGGCAAACTTTTCCGATTAGTACGAGTGTGCCGATTTTGTCGGCTGGGAGGAGGAACGAGCGCATGCTCGTTCGATCATTGGTTCGCCCACGCGAATTGAGTAATGCCATGAAGCAATTCCGTTCACGCACCCTGTCGCGGCGAGTCGCCGGAGCACTTTGCCTGGCGATGTCGGTCTCTGCATTCACTGGCTGCACGACGTTCTTCGGGCCGATCAACACCTACCCGGAAACGCCCTCCGAAGCGTCGCCCACCAGCCCGGTGCCGCGCGAACTGGATAAGGTTTCGCTGCCGCCCTACGTGATCGAACCGCCCGATATCTTGATGATCAACGCGATCAAGGTGGTCCCCAAGCCGCCCCATCGCATCGAGCCGTTCGACGGCCTGTTGATTCGCGTGCTCGGCACGCTGCCCGACCAACCGATTGCCGACGCGTTCGCAGTCGACCCGGAAGGCACGGTCGATCTTGGTCCATCGTACGGCCACGTGAAAGTGGTCGGACTCACCACCGACGAAGCGCAGGCCGCCATCCAACAACACTTGTCCCAGGTGCTGCAGGCGCCGCAAGTGTCGGTGTCGCTGGCGTTCTCCTCCGGCGCCCAACAAATCGTCGGCGAGCACCTCGTCGGCCCCGATGGCCGCGTAAACCTCGGCACCTACGGCTCGGTGTATGTGACGGGCCTGACGGTTGACGAAGCCCGATCGGTGATCGAAGAGCAGCTCTCCAACTACCTGGAAAGTCCGCAGGTGGTGGTCGACATCTTCGCCTACAACAGCAAGAAATATTACGTTGTCACGCAAGGCGCCGGCTTCGGCGACAACGTGACCACGGCCCCCATCACCGGCAATGAAACAGTGCTCGATGCCGTCGCCACCGTGGGCGGCTTGTCGCAGCTTTCCTCGAAGAAAATCTGGATCGCGCGCCCGGCGCCGAACGGCGTGGGCTGCGAGCAGATCCTCCCCGTCAATTGGGACGACATCACGCAAGGCGCTTCGACCGCCACCAACTATCAGTTGCTGCCCGGCGACCGCCTGTTCATCGCCCAGGATCCGTATCTCACGTTCGATCGCGTGGTGCAGAAGCTCACCGCACCGTTTGAACGAATCTTCGGCTTCGTCTCACTCGGTACCGCGATGGCCAACCGGATCGACCGCTTCGGCCTGGGCTTGCAGTAACGTAATCGGGCGAACTCTGAAATTCGAGTCAGGATATTTAGCAATCAGCATGGGGAGGCAGATACATGAAGCGGTTTGAAATCTGGTGTTTTTTGTTTTCGATCTGCACGGTTTGTGAGACCTCGCGGGGAGGCGCACCGCTCATCGATCCGCCCACGCCGCCACCCTGTGCGGCCGACGGCATCTGCTATCCGAATACCGGCAAATGGGGCTTCTACCAGGCGCGCTGGCGCACCTGGCCGGGCGCCAAGCTCGAACCCACGGCCAAATCGCCAACCGAGGCCGGGCGGATCAGTGAGGAGCTAGGCCCGGCCGAAACACCGCCAGCGGAAATGGAAGATGCGGCAGCGCCCCCTTCATCGGCGCGTCCGCGCGAAGAAGGTAGTGAAAAGACTCCCGGCGAGAAGCCGCCTGCCGCAGCCCCGGGCGGTGAATCGACTCTCCCGAATGTTCCTTTGCCGGATGCCGAAAAGGCCTCGCCGCTCGGTCCGACCGGCGAACATGATCCGCCGCCGACGTTGCCGCGCTCGCTCACCGGCACGAGCCGCAGCCAGGGCCAGGGCCGCGCTCCGTCGCTGCAGCTCCGCCGCCCGGCCAACGCCCGGGTGTCTACGAACGATCCGCCTCCGGCGCCCCCCTGGGCCCAGAGCGCGTCGCTCTAACTCGTTGCCGCTAGCGATAGAAATAACGATTGTGCCGCCCTTGCCGATCACCGATCGGCAAGGGCGGCTCGTTTGCTTGACACCCCTGGGGCATGAGCCTACCGTGAAAGGGTCGGCTCGGCTTCTTGCCGCCACCGCGGATTCACTGCATACGAGGCAATCGTTCCATGATGCGTCAGGTGCCCCTTATTCTCGGCGTGTTGGCCTTGGTCGGCTTCACGGTCGCGCAAGCCCGCATGTCGGGACGCTTTGAAGGTTCCGACATCACGGAAGAACAGTTCGCCGCGATGCTCAAGAACGTGCCGAAGGACATCGGCGATTGGGTCGGAACCGATTTGCCCGTCGAGGATCAGGTTAAGAAGACGGCCGGCGCGCGCGGATACGTGTCGCGCAGCTATCGCAACACGATCACCGGCGAGACGGTCGAAATCTGGTTGATCGTCGGCCACGCCCGCGACATCATGCGGCACACGCCCGACATTTGCTATCCTTCCTCGGGCTTCATCATGCGGGCCCCGGAAAACTCGTTGCAGACGTTTGTCTTCGACGGCAAGGAGATGGGCGACTTCTACACCAACACCTTCATTAAAGAAGATGCCACGGGGCGGTCGTTGAAGCGGGTGTTCTGGTCCTGGCACAAACCCTCGCCAGATGGCACCGTCGAATGGAAAGCGCCGAAGATTGTCCGCTGGGAATTCGGCAATGCTCCGAGCCTTTATAAGCTGTACTTCACCAGCAACATGCGCGATCTGCGCGAAACGACCGACGACAGCTCCTGCATGAAGTTCGCCAAGGAGTTTCTACCCGTCGTCGACAAAGCGCTGTCGACCGCAAAGCAAGCGCCGGCTGCAGAATCGACGCAGCCAGCAGCCGAGGCCGAAGCCAAGGCTGACGAGTCGACGACCTAAGCGCGCCGCTCTGCACACTGCTCATTTCCGTCTGAGCATCTCGCTCAATGCGCTTGCCGCTGCGTGCGACGATTTTGTGTCACTTTGTGATTCCCCGCTGGCTCGCGCGCGTTATATTGAAGGACGTGGACAGGCAGCTGCCCGCGAGTCCTTCTTTTCTACATCACGGAATGATCGGAGTGCATCATGAGCCATACGACGCTCCGCGACCTGGTCGCCGCCGACGTCATGCAACGCGACATGGTCACCGTTTCCCCGAACGACACGCTCCGCGACGCGCTGGCGCTGATGACCGACAATCACGTGACCGGCCTGCCGGTGATGGACGCCAAGTCACGCTGCATCGGCCTGATCACGGCCAGCGACATTCTCGGATTCGAAGAAGAACATGCCGAGGACAGCGCCGAGAAGGGCATGATGCAGCATTTCAACAGCGAAAACGGCCGCTGGGAGAGCGTGCCGATTTCCGCGTTCGGGCTCGAAGAATTCGGCGACGTTCGCGTCGAAGAGGTGATGTCGCGCGATCTCATCTGGGTCGATCGCGACACGCCCGTCAAGCAGGTCGCCAAGCAAATGCTCAACGACGACGTTCATCGCGTGCTGGTGATGGACGACCGCTACAATCTCTACGGCATCATCACGTCGTTCGACTTCGTCCGCGTGGTGGCGGAGTCGTAAGCAAGAATCTTTCAACTTTTTCGGACTGGTCGCTTAAGCGACCAGTCCTTCGCCGAACACGCGGTCCATTCTGCTAGATCGACAGCGGGTGCCCGTCTTCCAGGCCCAGCCGCTTCATCTTCTTGTAGAGCGTCGTGCGGTTGATGCCCAGCTGGTCGGCCGTCATGTTGCGGTTCCAGCCGTTCGATTCGAGCACGCTCAAAATGATCTGTCGCTCGGGCCCTTCGAGCGCTTCCTTGAGCGTCTGCTTGCCGCTGGGATTGCTGACCACGACGTTCATCGCGCCGCGGATTTCGGCCGGCAAATCGGCGAGCATGATCAGTGGCTCTTTCCCGAGCAGCACTGCCCGCTCGACGACGTTCTGCAATTCGCGCACGTTGCCCGGCCAGCTGTACCGTTCCAGCGCGACCATCGCCTCGGGTGAAATGCCGGATACCGTGCGGCGGGCATCCTCCCGAACCTGCTCCAGGAACGAATGCGCCAACAGCGGAATGTCGCTGGCCCGCGCCCGCAGTGGCGGCAGCTCGATGTTGATCACGTTGATGCGGTAATACAAATCCTGGCGGAAGCGGCCCGCGGCAACGAGCTTCGCCAGATCTTCGTTCGTGGCCAGCACGACGCGGACGTCGACTTCATACGTCTTCGTGCCGCCCACCGGCTCGAACTTCAGCTCCTGCAACACGCGGAGCAGCTTCACCTGCATCGCGGCGCTGGCGGTGCCGACCTCGTCGAGGAAGATCGTGCCGCCGTCGGCCTGCAGGAACTTGCCGATCTTCTCGCCGGTCGCGCCGGTGAACGAGCCGGCGACGTGGCCGAACAATTCGCTTTCGAGCAGCGTTTCCGGCAGCGCCCCGCAGGCGACTTCGACGAACGGTCCCTTCGCGCGGCTGCTGCGGCGATGCAGTGCGCGGGCAATCATGCTCTTGCCCGTGCCGCTTTCGCCGGTGATCAGCACCGTGGCCCGCGTATCGGCCACGCTGTTGATCATGTCGTAAACCCGCATCATGTGCGGATCGCGTCCCACGACGTTGTCGAGGCCGACGCGGCGGTCCAGCTGCGCCCGCAAGTTGCTGTTTTCCGCCATCATGTTGCGCTGCGAGAGCGCCCGTTCGACGGACATCAACAGTTCGTCGTCGATCAGCGGCTTGGTCAGGTAGTCGAACGCCCCGGCGCGAATCGCCTCGATCGCCCCATCCGGCGTGCCGTAGCCGGTGAGCAAAATCACCTGCGTCGAGGGCCAGTTGCGGCGGCAATGCTCCAACAGATCGAAGCCGTCGCCATCGCCAAGCCGCACGTCGCACAGCACGAGGTCGTAGGTCTTGCGCCGCAGCGTTTCGAGCGCGTCGCCGTAGCGGGCGGCCGTGTCGAGGTCATAACCCTGGCTGCGGAGCCAGTCGGCCATCGATTCCAGCACGCGGCGATCGTCATCGACCAGTAGCAGGGAGCGTTTACTCATGGGTCGGTCGGGGTCTTTCGGCAACCGTCTTTCGGCAGCCATGGTTCGTTGTGCGTCGAACGGCTCCGCCGCGTCGATTTGCCGGCCAACTCGCCGGGCAGGGAATTCTAGCGCAGCTTTGCTGCAGGGCTGTCGCCAAATATCTACGTCACGCCAGACCGAGGGGCAACGAAGTGCCGATTTTGCAACCAATGGAGGCCGGTTATGACGGACGTGCCGAGGGCGCGGCGACCGGCCCTGTTCTGCTTCTTCGCCGGAGGCCGATCTGCTGCTGCAATCCCACATTGGAATCCGCCACTGGGTACAGATACAATTGGGAGATTCAATGCCGATGAGTTCGATGTCCAAGTGATGCGGAGTTGCGCCGGATGTCCTTTGAATTAGCTGATCTCCAGTCTCTCACTCCCGCCGAAAAACTGCGCATCGTGGAATTTCTCTGGGATGATCTCGGCAGCTCTTCGTCCGCAATTCCAATTCCCGAATGGGCAGAGCAGGAAGCAATTCGGCGACGCGAGGAAATGGCCAACCCGTCGTTTGGGTTGACCCATGAGGAGACCTGGCGGCGGATCAATCACCGCAATGGCTAGATCGCTTCGCTACCATCCACTCTTCGAATGCGATGTGCGCGAGGCGGTTCAATGGTACGAACGACGATCAGCGGGCCTTGGCGATGCGTTCGTCGAACTTGTCCGGCAGGCAACCTCAGAAGTGATTGCCGACCCAATCGATTTACGTCGCTGGCGGGCGGAATCCGCTATGCCCGAGTCCAGCGGTTTCCTTACATCGTCTTGTTTGACTCGGACGACGAAGAATTGCGCCTGCTGGGAGTTTTACACACGGCGCGATCGATCGAAAAATGGCGAGAACAGCGCGTTGAACGGATGTAAAGCACATCGCGTGCCGCGATCGCTCACCCCGCCCGCGGGTGCGCTTTCTCGTACGCCGCCTTGAGGCTCGCCGTGCTGACGTGCGTGTAGATTTGCGTCGTTACCAGGCTCTTGTGGCCCAGGAGTTCCTGCACGCTGCGGATGTCGGCGCCGCGGTCGAGTAGATGAGTGGCGAAGCTGTGGCGGAGCGTGTGGGGGCTGGTTCGCTGGTCGAGACCGGTTTCGCGCAAGTATTTCTCGAGCATCCGCGCGACGCTGCGAGTGGTGAGGCGCGTGCCGAAGCGGTTGACGAACACCGGCGCTTCGCGGCCGCTGGGGATGCGCGGCGAGAGTTCGCGAACGGCGAGCCATTCCCTGAGCGCCCGAATCGCGTGTGATCCGATGGGAGCCATCCGCTCCCGTTTTCCCTTGCCGCGGACACGGATGACGCCGGATTTGAAATCGAGGTCGCCGTCCGTAAGGCCGACCAGCTCGCTCACCCGCAAACCCGCGGAATAGAGCGTCTCGAGAATCGCCCGGTCGCGCAGCTCCGGCGGTTCGTTTCCCCGCGGCGCCTCGAGCAGTTTGCCGATTTCGTCGGTCGACAAGAAATGGGGCAGCTTCTGCGACTTCCGGGGATTGCGGAGCGCCTTGCCCGGGTTAGCCTTCAGCCAGCCCTCGCGCTGCCCGAACCGAAAGAAGCTCCGCACCGAGGCCAGCCGCCGCGCGATCGACGACTTCGCGTAGCCCGCTTCATGCAGCGCCGACACAAACCCGCGCAGCTCAACCACCGAAATGCCGCCGGGCGCAGGACAGCTGCCATCCTCGCCGGCCAGATATTCCGCCAGCGCCGACAAATCTTCGCGATAACTCTTGAGCGTGTGCTCCGAAGCGCCGCGCTCGACGCGCATGTACTGCAGGAAGCTGCCGATTTCCTTGCGCATGGCAGAAAGGATTCGGGAGTCAGGAGTCGGGATTCAGGGAGTGAAGGCTGATCAGTTTCGCGTGCTTTTCCCTGACTCCTGGCTCCTGAATCCTCCTCCTTAGAACAGCTCTTCCGTGTCGCTCACTTGCGGCAGGCCTAACCGGCTGGCCTGCTTGCGCTGCGCCCGCTCTTCGGCACGGATCTTCTGGCTCAGCACCGCCGCATCGTACCAGGAGAAGCTCAGCTCCGGGTTCGACGCATGACGCCCAAGCATTCGCAGCGTCTCCGCGCGATGGGCATCATCATAGAGGAAGATGTAGCGTTCCTTGCCTTTGACCAGAGCGAGGACATTGATGTCGTCGTTCACGTGGATCACTTCTCCATCATGCAGCGGGGCGGGGGGAGGCCGACGGGTGCTGCGGCAGCCTGGCGCGGGTCGGCTGGAGGCTTCGTCGCGCGGCTCGTCGCTCGGTAACGTTTGGCCGGTTTACCTGACCGCAACAAGTGCTCGACTCTAACAACCTGTTATCGGTTCTCCGGCCAGCGCCACACCACTCTGGATTCACCGGCTCCACCGCGCGCCGAAAGCATTTCGCTGATATGCATGTGACAGCAAAAGCGGATGAAGTCACTGCTGCGCTCCAGATACGTCTGCCAGCCGCCGAACCGCGCGTCGTCCTGGAACGAGTAGTAGCTGGCGAGCGCCTCTGTGAATTCGCTGCTATTTCCGATGTAAATGCGCGTGTGCGTCATAACCGGACCGTCCGTAGACAGACATGGCGGACGCACGGGACTCGGCGGCGGCGGAATGAAGCCGCGCTCATCCGGCCAGTCCGGTGGCAACATAGCGGGTAATCCGATCGCGCCGGTCGTGCCGCTCGCAGCAGTCGCGCCCGACATATCGGGTGCAGGCACCGCCGTTTGATCGACTTGCAATTCTTCTGTTTGCTCGTAGGACGCTTGTTGATGGTCGCTCGATTGGTGGAGCTTCGCGCCGGGAACCATCTTGTCGCCGTTGATTGGTGATTGCTCGGGGACCATGTCGTCGCCGTTGACCGGGCCAGGCGGCTTCGCCGGCCCGTTCGTTGTCGCCGCCGTCGCGCAATTCGGCGATTGCGTTGCCAGTTGCGCCTTGGCCAGCGCCAGCTCCGCTTCAAACACTAAGGGCGCCGGAATGAATTCCTCGTCCGGCGTACCCCAGGGCAAACCGTAACCCGCGGGAATCTCGTGGAAACCTGGGTTCCGGGCATACCACTCGACGCGCATGCCACACCGCGGCGGATAATACTGCGAAAAGTCCGTCACCGCGCCGACGACCACCGCATCGACTTCCAGCACATCCGCCAGCCGGCGAATACCCGCCGGGTTCGACAGATCGATCTGCTCGTACTGAATGGCTTCTTCCACCACGCCCAGCGGCACTACCTCGAATCCCGGCACGTCCTGCAGCTCCGCGAAATAGGCCAGGGCAAACTCACGGCCGTCTACGGTCGGCTCATCGCTCTGATTGAAGAATGGCACGATGGCCACCTTCGAGAGCTGCGGAAACGGATTGTGCACCACCGGCTGGTGCGAGATCTGCGGAATGATCAGATTGCAGCCGCTCGAGCCGAGCGCAGCGCCAAGCGCGGCGGCGGCGCACCAAAGACGGCAGAGGCGACCCAAACGGCGCAACATCGGCTGGATAGCAAACCGCGTTTCCAGCCCCCCTGCTAGCAAACGGCCGCGCGCATAGAGACACGCGCGATGTGGTTATCGGCTAGCCAGGTATCAAGCTTGAGCCATTTGGCAAACCACGTACTGCTCGTGGGGTGACTGCAATCATTCAACTTGCCTCGCTCGCCGAATTCTGCCACACTCCGCGGCCAAGTCTCTCCATCCGCTAGCGGAGCAGCTCCGTTGCTCGCACGCCCTCTCATTCCTATTCGACGGTTCGCCTGCCTTGCCGCCTTGCTCGGCGCGCTCCCCGGCTGCGCTCTCTGGAAGCCCGAGGCCTGGGACCTCAATCGCTTGCGCGACGACCGGGCTCGGGAAATTGACTCGCGGCTATCGAGCGACGACCCGATCGTGCAGAATCCGTTTCAAGCGGGCACTCCGTCCCATTAAGCGCGATTCCACACGCAGGATTCCGCCCCCTGCATTCTGCGTGGCGAATCCGGTATCCTGGGCGGCATGACCGCCACGCCCTCCACTTTGCCGTCGACTTACGACCGCCTCGTCAAACATTCGCGCGAGGTGGCGCTACTCAAATCCACGCAGGCGCTCCTCGAATGGGACGAGCGGACCAAGATGCCGCCCGCCGGCGGCGATTATCGGGCCGAGCAGGTCAGCTACCTCGCGGGCCTGGTGCACAGCAAGCTGACCGAACCTGCCGTCGGCGAATACCTGGCTGAGCTACTCGAAAGCCCGCTCGCCGCCGAGCGCCACAGCGACACCGGCTGCGTGATCCACAACCTCAAACGCGACTACGACAAGAAAACCAAGCTGCCGCAGTTGTTGGTCGAAGAGCTGGCCCGCACGAGCGTCCTCGGCCAACAGCTCTGGGCCGAAGCCCGCAAGGCGAACGACTTCGCCCGCTTCCGGCCGATCCTCGAAAAAATGGTCGACCTCAAAAAGCAGGAAGCTGCCGCGATCGGCTACGACGACGTGCCTTACGACGCCCTGCTGGACGACTACGAGCCAGGCGCGAAGACAGCCGAAGTTCGCCGGGTGCTCGCCGGCCTGCGTGAGCAGCTCGTGCCGCTCGTGGCCGAGATCGTCGACAGCGGCCGCCACCCCAACATGGACGTCATGCGGCGCCACTGCGCGATCGCCGATCAGGAAGCGTTCGGCCTCGCGGTCTCGGCAGCAATCGGCTTCGACCTGAACGCCGGCCGCCTCGACGTCACGCACCATCCGTTCTGCTCCACCTCCGGACCGCGCGACGTCCGCCTCACCACGCGCTACTACGAAGACTTCATGCCCAGCGCGCTGTTCAGCACGATGCACGAAGCCGGCCACGGCATCTACGAGCAGGGTCTCCGCGCCGATCAGTACGGCCTGCCGACCGGCGAAGCGGTCTCGCTCGGCGTCCACGAATCGCAGTCGCGGATGTGGGAGAACCTGGTCGGCCGCAGCCGCGCGTTCTGGGAATACTTCTACCCACAAACGCAGCAGCAATTCCCGGCCGCATTCAGCGACGTCTCGTTCGACGACTTCTACTTCGCCATCAACGACGTCCGTCCCTCGCTGATCCGCGTCGAGTCCGACGAAGCGACGTACAACTTGCATGTGCTGATTCGCTTCGAGCTGGAGCAGGCCCTCTTGCTCGATGAGATCCGCGTGGCCGACCTCCCTGCCGCCTGGAACGAAAAGTATCGCCAGTACCTGGGTATCGAATCGGCGACCGACGCCGATGGCGTGATGCAGGACGTCCACTGGAGCGCCGGCCTGTTCGGCTACTTCCCGACCTATTCGCTGGGCAACCTGTACTCCGCCCAGCTGTTCGACGCCGCCGAGCGCGAGCTGGGCAGCCTGGCCGACATGTTCCGCCGCGGAGAGTTTCTCCCCTTGCGCGAATGGCTGCGGACGAACGTCCACGAGCCGGGCCGCCGCTACACTCCCGAGCAACTGGTCCGCGGCGTCACGGGCGAAAGCATCTCCCATGCCCCCCTGATCCGCTACCTCCGCGGCAAGTTCGGGCCGCTGTATGGTTTATCCCAGTAGACCTTGCCGGCTGTGCGGTTTAGGGCGAGCAGCGAAGTTCGCAGCTAGGCAAACTTGAGCGAATCGGCCAGATTTCCGATGGCACACCGCTCTTGGACAAAGGTAAACTTTGAAAACATGCGGCCGGTACCGGACGTACCAACTATGCCGTTTGCGTCTAGGTCCCTGAGCTCGCTCTGTCGGAGTTCTTCCTGCCATGGCCTCCGTAGCCATCTGCCCCCACTGTTATCTGCAATTGGTCGTCCCCGACGGCATCGAGCCGGACGAGTTGGTCGAATGTCCGACCTGCGCCAAAGAGTTTGACATCGCCCGGGCGGTGCTCCGCGCGATTCCGGAAGTCGTGCGGCGGCCAAAGTCGGAAGTTGCCGAGCCGGTCACCGAGGCAGCCGCTGCCCACGCGCACGAGCTGACAATCGCGGATACCGAAGAAGAAGTGCAGGTCGACGAAGTTCTTGAGATCGCAGCCGACGACAAGCTGTCGCAGGAACCCGACGTCATCGAAGAGATCAAATCGCACATCGAGCGCGAGTTAGCCGGCAGAGATCTGCTGCCGGAAACCAGCGCCGCCCTGCCGCTCGAAGAGCCTGTAGCCGAAACAGATGATTCGTTGGAATCGCCCGAGGGTTCCACGCCCGACTTTATGGCCGAGAGCGTGCTGCTCGACGAGTGGCATCGGCCGACCGTCCGGATTCACGATTTGACCACGTCCGACACGCGGCCTATCCGAATCACTCCGCAAGCGCACGACCCGGCCGATGCCGAAGATTCGATCGATGATCTCGAGGACGATGTTGTCGGCGATGATGTTGTCGAAGAACTCGAAGACGAACTGGTGATCGCCGCCGTCCCGCCAGAAGCATTGCCGCCGCACGAAGAACTACCGCTGGCCGCAGAATTTCCACTGGCCGCAGCGGATACGACGGTCGACGAGCAACTGGAATCTATTGATGAAGAACCGGAATTCATCGACGAGCGACTGGACGCCGACGAAAAACATCTCGAACCAGTTGCTGCCCAACTCGAATCGTTTGACGACGAGCTAAATCCTGCCGACGATCGGCTTGAATCGGCCGAGGACCAGCTCGAATCCCCCGACTACGAACTCGACGACCAACTCGACCAACTCGATGTCGAACCGGCCGAGCCGCCGGCAGTCCGTCCCGGCGCCACGACACTCGCCGACTTAATGCCGCGCGACGACTGGATGCCGCGCGCCGACGAATACGCCGAGCGCGAGGAAGCGGCTGACGCTCCCGGCCCTTCCTTCGACCTCCCGAATGTTGCCCTCACACCGAACAATGGAGCGACGATCGAATTCGATTCGTCCATGTCGCTCGGTCCCGCCGCGGAATCGGAGTTCGAGCTCGACCAGGTCGACTTCGATTCGACGCCGGACGAGGAGCAGTTGGCCGACGAGGAACTGCTGACCGAAGACGAGCCGATCGCCTACGAAGAACTGGTGTCGGACGAGTACCAGTCGGACGAGTACCAGTCGACGCTCGACGAGGAACCGGCCGAAGCGGACGCAGCGGTATTTGCTGAACCGGGCGAGTCGACACTTCCGGCAACTCCCTTCGTTTTGCCGGGCGTGCCGCGGCCGCGCAAAAAGCGCAGCGTCGTTCGCCTCCTGGCCGGCGTGGCGCTGGGCGGCGTGGTCGGCACGATCGGCGCCTTCTACGCGCTGCTATGGATTCTCGGTCCCGACGGCGACTTTCTGCAAGTTGCGCAATACCTGCCGAGCGCCGTATTGCCGTCATCCTTCCATCCGACTCCGGCCCCGCGCCTGGTTCAATCCGAGCCGCCGGTGCAAACCGAATCGACTCCGGCCGAACCGGAAAACATCCCGGCGACGTTCACCGAAGAAGTGAAGAAGCCGGAAGAGGACGCGACAGCCGCCGCACCACCGGCCAGCGACGATCGTTACGCCACCGAACCCTCGCCGCTGGATGAGCCCAAGGCCGAACCGATCGCCGAGGCCACGACTGCCCCCGCCTCCAAGCCGCTGCCGATCCAGGGCACTGCAGTTTCGGTTGACCAACTTTCCTCCGCGCTCGCAGCCGCGAAGTCGGCCGAAGCCGGCCTCACGACGGGCGACCTGAGCGACGCCGCCGTCCGCCGCACCAAAGGGATGAGCTATGCCAAGCTTTGCGATCTGGCGGAAGCGGTGACGTTCGTCGACCGCGCTCAGTCGCCATCCGAGGCAGAGCAGTTGATCGACGACTCCAAGCAACTGTTCCGCGCCGTGCTTTCTGATCCGCACACGCGATCCGAAATCGATCGCATCGCCACGATCTGGATCACCTCGCCCCATCGCCGTCACGGCGGCGTGTTTCTCGCCGGCACGCTCAGCGGCGGCGAAATCGCCGGCGACGTCTATCAGTACCAGCTCGAAACCGAAGACCACTCCACACTGACGCTCCTCTCGGCCGAGCCGCTCGATCCGGCGGTCGAAAGCTCGCTGAATCCGGCCGGCATTGTCGGTTCGATCATCGACCATCCGGCCGGCGTAACGGGCTACACTGGCACAGCCGACCGTGCGATCTGGGTCACACAAGCGATTCCGCTCGAATAGTCGCCGTCCCTGCCAGATTCTCCGCGCCCCCACTGTCGGCGCATTCTCGGTTTTGTCACAATTTGGCGAAACTTGGCGCTCGATTTGCGTTGTACACTTCCAGATCAGTACGATTGCACAATACCACGCCTCCACATCCGGATTCCCCAGCCGCCTCGCGCGATCGACCATGATCATTGCCGTTGCCAAAGAGACGTATCCCGGTGAACGGCGCGTGGCATTGGTTCCGGCCTCGATCGCCGCGCTCAAAAAGCTCGGAGGCGCAGTCCGGTTGGAAGCGGGCGCCGGCGTCGCCGCGGGCTTCACCGACGACGCCTATCGCGCCGCGGGCGCGGAAATCGTCGCCGATCGCCGGGCGTTGTTCGATGCGGCCGACGTCGTGCTGCAGGTTCGCACACTCGGCGCGAATCCTAATGCCGGCCGCGCCGATCTGGATCTCGTTCACGACGGCCTGGTGCTCATCGGCACCGCCGATCCGCTCGGCAACCCGCACGCGGCCAAAGAGCTCGCCGATCGCGGCGCGACATTGTTCGCCATGGAGTTGATCCCCCGCATCACGCGGGCCCAGAGCATGGACGTGCTCTCCTCGATGGCCACAATCGCCGGCTACAAGGCGGTGCTCAAAGCGGCCGACCATCTGCCCAAGATGTTCCCGATGATGATGACCGCCGCCGGCACGCTAACGCCAGCCAAGGTGTTCGTGATCGGCGCCGGCGTCGCGGGGTTGCAGGCCATCGCCTCCTCGCGTCGACTCGGTGCGGTCGTGCATGCGTACGACGTGCGGCCTGCCGTGAAGGAACAAGTCGAGAGCCTCGGCGCGAAGTTCGTCGAAGTGCCGCTTGCCGCGGAGAGCGCTGAAGGTGCCGGCGGCTATGCGAAGCAAATGGACGAAGACTTTTACCGCCGACAGCGCGAGCTGATGGCAATGACGGTCGCCGGAAGCGACGTCTGCATCACCACGGCCGCGATTCCCGGCAAGAAGTCGCCCGTGCTAGTGACCGCCGACGCCGTTCGCGGCATGGCCCCCGGCTCCGTGATCATCGACCTCGCCGCCGAACGGGGCGGCAACTGCGAGCTGACCCGCGCGGACGAAGTCGTCGTCGAAAACGGCGTCACGATCCTCGGCCCCACGAATCTGCCGAGCGAAGTCCCCGCCCACGCCAGCCAGATGTACGCCAAGAACCTGACGAATTTCGTGCAGCTCGTGGCCCGCGACGGCAAAGTGCATTTGAACCTGGATGACGAAGTCGTCCGCGAAACCCTGGCCGCTCACCGCGGCGAAGTCGTCAACCCGCGACTCCGCGAGCTGCTCGAGCTGCCGCCGCTCGCCACGCCGCAACCCGGCAGCCCGCCGGTCGACCATCTGGCTGACAAATAACGAACAGCGATTTCAACGACTGCAACCACGCACCCACCATGGAAAACCTCGACGCCAAGTTGTTTGTCTTCCTGCTGGCCACCTTCCTGGGGCTGGAAGTGATTCGCCGCGTGTCGCCGCTGTTGCACACGCCGCTGATGTCGCTCACGAACGCCATCTCCGCCATCGCCGTCGTGGCCGCGATTCAAGTCATCAGCGAATCGCAGAGCAGCTTGAGCACGGTGCTGGGCACCTTTGCCGTGATCGCCGCGACAGTGAACATCGTCGGCGGTTTCTGGATTACCGACCGGATGCTGAAGATGTTTCGCAAGGAGACGCGCAAGTGACGAGCGTCTTCCCGACATCCTGGCCGCTCGCCGCCGTGGAGCACGTCTACGACGCGTGGACCGTGCTGTATTGGTTCGCCTGCCTCACCGCAGCCGCATTGTTCATCCTTTCGCTCAAGTGGCTCAGCCACCCTCGCACCGCGCGCCGCGGTGTGTTGGCGGGTGAGATCGGGATGGCGCTCGCCGTAGTCGGCACGCTGCTGTTGTTCCACATCGGCATCAAGTGGGTGCTGGTGGGCATCGTGCTCGGCTCGCTGGTTGGCGCGCCGATGGCCATCTGGATGCCGATGACCGCCGTGCCGCAGCGGACGGCCCTTTCGCACGCCTTCGGCGCGCTCGCCGCCGCGCTGGTCGGCATCGCCCACTATTACGAACCCGACGACGGCGCGCTCGATCGCTTCACGATGGGCGTGCTGGCGCTGGAAGTGTTGCTAGGTTCGCTCACCTTCACCGGCAGCCTCGTCGCCTTCGGCAAATTGCAGGAAATGATCCCCAGCTCGATCAAGGGCCTGGCGAATCAGAACTTGATCAACTTCGCCATGCTCGGGGCGGCGCTCCTCTGCTGCCTGTGGCTCATCTTTTATCCGGGCCACTACGTGATCTTCCTGCTCCTGATCGTGCTCGCACTCGCGTTCGGCGTCTGCCTCGTGATGCCGATCGGCGGGGCCGACATGCCGACCGTGATCTCGCTGTTGAACTCGTACGCCGGCCTGTCGGCGAGCTTGATGGGCTTCGTCCTCAACAACTACTTGCTGATCGTCGCCGGTGCGCTCGACGGCTCTTCGGGCCTGATCCTGTCGATCATCATGTGCAAGGCGATGAACCGCTCGTTCACCAACGTGCTGTTCGGCCGCATGGACGCGAGCACCGTCGCCTCGGCCGACGAGGTCTACGGCGGCAAGGTGAAATCCGCCACGGCCGAAGACGTCGCGATGATGCTCGACGGCGTTCGCCGCGTGGTCGTGGTCCCTGGTTATGGTCTTGCCGTCGCTCAGGCTCAGCACGCCGTCCGCGAGCTCTACAACCTTCTCGAAAGCCGCGGCACCGACGTCGAGTTCGCCATCCACCCCGTGGCCGGACGCATGCCGGGCCACATGAACGTGCTCCTGGCCGAGGCCGACATCCCCTACGAAAAGCTCAAGGAGATGGACGAGGCCAACCCGATGTTTGCCCAGACCGACGTGGTGATCGTGATCGGCGCGAACGACGTGGTGAACCCGCTCGCCAACACCGACCCCAAGAGCCCGATCGCCGGCATGCCGATCCTCAACGTCGGCGAGGCCCGCACCGTGGTCGTGGTCAAGCGCAGCCTCAGCCCCGGCTTCGCCGGCATCCCCAACCCGCTATTCGCCGCCGACAACACGCTCATGCTCTTCGAAGACGGCAAGAAGGCCGTCGTCGACATCGTCGCCGCGCTCAAAGAAGCGTAACCCCCGCCCTCGCCCCAGCGCCGTTCGCCTCGTTCCCACGCTCCGCGTGGTAACGCACTTCCCAGCCGCTCCGCGGCGACTTTGCCTTGCAGGCTCAAAAATCACAAGTCTCATCGCGCCAAGCCTTTAAAGCACCTCCCGCTGGCAAAAACTCGAAACTGGCGCACCTTCTCAAAAAATCCGTGTCGCCGCCAGACGCTTTTGACGTTCTCCCCGTTGCGGACTCCCCACCATCCGGAGTCCCGCCCCCTTGGCCACATTTTCGCACTCCCTCCTTCCCGCCACAGGCAGTCCCAATGAAACGCGCTTTGCCCTTCGGTTGCATCAACTCTCTGACTCTGATTGTCGCGATACTATTCGCCCCCGCGTCCCTGCTGGCAGCCGACAAACACTGGAACGCTGTCGATCAGCAGGGACACTGGAGCGAAGCCGCCAAGTGGACTCTCCCCGGTGCACCCGCCGCCATCGACAACGCCTTCATCGGCACTCTGCCCGGCGTCGTGGACAACACTGTGTTCATGGACGTGGACGTTACGGTCGGCAACCTCGTCCTGGATAACGGCATGGGCCTGCAAACCAGCGTCGACTGCTGCGGCGAAGCAGTCGTCGGCAATAAGCTGACCGTGCTCGGCGTGACCTCGATCGGGACCGACGCGCGGCTGGTGGTCTACAACGCCGGCGCGGGAATCGACTTTCAATCAGAGACGCTGAATGTCCTCGATAACTTCGCGCTCTTGAACAATTCCCAAATTCGCCTCGGCGACGAGCTGAATGTCGGCGCTAGCGCACAGTTTCGCGGGATCGGCGCGGTGCAGCTCGCCGGAACCGGCACGACCTTGACCAACGAGGGCGACCTGTCCCACGGCCCCGGTAGCATGACTTACACACAGTTGAACGGCGGTTCCTTCAACCTGGACGGACTCTCGGGCGACGGCGAAATCACCGTCAGCAGCGCTGGCGGCGACCACCCCGACGCCGTGCTCGTTTTCACCGGCGGCGGATTGACCGATTCCTTCAGCGGCACGATCGAGTTCGGTCCCCACTCCACGCTCAATATGTCGGTCGGCCCCTGGACCGCGGACGCGAACAGCACGATCGACGTCTTCTACTACGACTCGGCGCCGCGAACCTTGACCGGCGACCAGGTCACGCTCGCTGGTTTGCTCGACGTTTCCCATAGCGCTGTCCTCCACGTGGACGCAGACGCCGTGTTGGCTACTACGGCCACCGTGGACATCGCCGACAACGCGTACGTCCGCTTTGCCGGCGCCAGCACCACCACGGTCCAGGGCGGCAACTTCACGCTCGGCCTAGAGAGCGATCTCGATTTCAACGGCACCACCGCTCTCCACGGCGGCACGTTTCACACACACAGCAATTTGAGCGTCGAAGGCGCTGTCCGGTTCGGCGGCGACACCGATTGGGATGGCGACGTCACGATCGACGGCATCGCCATGCAGACAGGCGACGCCACGGTCAGCGGCCCCACGGTCGTCACGGCCGAAGTTCTCGACATGGATGGCGGCGGCGGCACCGAATGGAACATCAACCACAGCCTCGTCGCCAACGTCGGCAGCGTCGATTCGTCGCTCAGCAACACGTTCGACGGAGTGATGAATATCGGTGGCGGATTCGTCGGCGATGGGCTGACCGTGAATCTCACGGGAGCGTTCACCGAGTGGACCATGGCCGGCGAGCTGAATCTCTCCGGCATGAGCCTGGCCTCGTTCCCGCTCGACCGGCTCAGCGGCGATCGCATGCGCGTGACCGGCGACGTCGACGTGGAGCACCGGGTCCGCGTGTCGGCGGATGTGACGTTCGAGAACAGCAGCGTCATTAACTTGGACGAGTCGGACACGCGGCTCCAGCTCACCGGCCAGACGACGGTCAAATCCAATGCCACGTTCAGCGGCGACGGCATTCTCGAAAATGGCACGACGGGTGAAATGATCCTGGCCGACAACGTGTCGCTCGGTGGTGTCGGACTCTCCAACCGCGGACTCCTCGCGATCGGCAACTCGGCAGGCACCGCCGCCGTCGATCGGTTCACTAGTTACTCGAGCGGAACGTGGCTCGTGGAACTCGGTGGAATCTTGCCCAGCGACTTCGACCGGCTGTTGATGGGCGGCGCAGCAACGCTCGCGGGGGAGATTGAAGTCGATCTCATCGACGCCGGCGGCGGACTGTTCCTGCCCGAGGTCGGCGACACATTCACGATCCTGACCTCGCTGGGCGGCGTGAACGGCACGTTCGAGAACAACCCCATCTCGAACGCCGCCGGCCAGCAATTCCACTGGAACGTGATCTACACGCCAACCGACGTGATCCTCGAGCTGACCAGCATCACGGTGCCCGAGCCTGCCTCACTCGGACTGTCGCTAGTCGCCGGCGCTGGACTCTTTGCAAGCGCCCGCCGCCAACGCCGTTAGCGTCGTCGGCCACGACGAATTCCCTGCCAACGACGCCCCTTACGTCGTTCCCACGCTCCGCGTGGAAACGCAGTACTCAGCCGCTCCACGGCGACTTGGCCTTGGCACCTCTTAAAGGAGAATAGTGTAGTTACACTCGTTCCCACGCTCCGCGTGGTAACGCCATACTCCGCCGCTCCGCGGCAGCTCGGGCTTGATGGTAAAAAGATTCAGCACATGGCAACGAATACACTCTCGTAGGCACGAACCGTGCAAAGCCGCCACCTCGCTCGCATCAACCACGCCAGTTGCCGTAAACTTATCGTTCGCCGCTTTGTGGCTCTATATCACCCTGCGTAGAATTCAAAACGGTCAAGTGTTTGTAAGAAAGTGGCCCGCGTCTATGACCGCCAAAAGTGTTTCACTGCCGACGGTGACACTGCTCGTCGTACTCCTCGTGGTACTCAGAGTGGTCTCCGAGTACGGCATGATGAATGAATACGGAACCGATCCTCAGATGGCGATCTGGTACATGTTCTTGGCCGCCAAGCTTCTCTTCTGGGGAATTACCGGCATAGTCGCCTTGTCCCTTCTCGCAGTCGCTTGGCAGAAAAAGCGTTGGTGGAGAGTGGCTGCATCCGGCCTGATCTTGATTTGGATCGCAGCAATCTCCTGGTCGAGCATCCAATACGACCAGGCGCGAAGAGCCCTCATAGAGGCTGCGGAAACTTCGACTCCGCCTGAAAGGTTACGTGAGTTGGCGCGGTTCGATGGCATTCAGGCCGGCTACGAACTCGACAATCGACTGGCCTCGAACCCAAACACGCCACCGGACACGCTCCGTTTGCTTCACGGTCGCCCCGATCAGGTTGGCACCGAGCTGTGCCTGGCCCGGAACCCCAACACTTCCGACGACATTTTGCGAGCGCTAGCAGCTCGCAACGACCAGTGGGCCAAGCCCATTACTTATTCGCTAAAACTGAATCCAAAATACAACGAAGTGTTCGGGGATCAAAATTAGCCCTCTGCGGCTCCTCGTTCCCGCGCTCCGCGTGGTAACACCCGATCCAGCCGTTCTGCGGCGACTCTTAACGATACCATCCAAGAAACGTGGCCTGTAGAGCCGCAGTCGCCGCAACCGCACAATCGCAGTACAATTCGAAACTTGCCTAATTGGCGTTCTGTTTCATTCGATTTGCACTCGACCACGTGAGGCGTGCCGTGATCTCACACCGATGGACCATGGTCTGCATAGTTCTGATTGCGTTGGCTGCCGCTCCGCGGGCGTTCGCCAAGCGACCAAATCCTACTCCATCGCCCGCCGACGCGCTCGCCGATTACGTCGCCGCCCCCGACGACAGCTACGCCTGGAAACTTCGCCGTAGCGGCAAGTTCATGCAAGGGGACTTCGTCGAATTGACGCTCACCTCGCAAACCTGGCGCGATCAGAAGTGGCGGCATCAGCTGTTCATCTACCGGCCGTCGCAAGTCACCAAGTCCACAAACGCGCTCTTGCTGATCACCGGCGGCGACTGGAAAGATGCCCTCGCCGAAGCGCCCGCCGCCGGCGAAGAGCAAATGCCCCGCGAGGCGGCCGTGATCGCGCAGATCGCCGAGGCGCTCCACACGCCGGTCGCCATCGTCTGCCAGGTGCCCGAACAGCCGCTCTTCGACGGCATGCACGAGGATGAAATCATTTCCTACACGTTCGCCAAGTATTGCGAGACCGGCGACACCGATTGGCCGCTGCTCCTGCCGATGGTTAAAAGCGCCGTCCGCGCGATGGATGCCGTCGAGGAGTTCGCCCGGCAGGAATGGAAAGTCGAGATCGACAAATTCGTCGTCACCGGCGCTTCGAAGCGCGGCTGGACGACCTGGCTCACCGCCGCCGTCGATCCGCGGGTCTGCGGCCTGGCGCCGCTGGTGATCAACATGCTCAACATGGAGCCCCACATGAAGCTGCAGAAGAAGTCGTTCGGCGGCTTCTCCGACGAAATCAGCGACTACACCGACCGCGGCATCGACAAGCTGATGGGCACCAAGCGGGGCGCCGACCTCCGCGCCATCGTCGATCCCTACAGCTACCGCCAGAAGATCGCGCAACCCAAGCTGATCATCCTCGGCACCAACGATCGCTACTGGCCCGTCGATTCGCTCAATTTGTATTGGGACGCGCTCGCTGGCGAGAAGTACATCCTCTACGTGCCCAACAATGGGCATGGCATCCGCGATTTCCCGCGCGTCGTCGGCTCGATCTTGGCCCTGTATCGCAGTGCGTGCGACGGCAAGCCCTTGCCCAAAATCGATTGGCAGTTCAAGGACGACGGCGACGCGGTCCACCTCGAGCTGTCCCTCGACACCGAGCCGCTCGAAGTGCTCGCCTGGTCGGCTGCGGCGCCGTCGCGCGATTTCCGCGAAGCCCTATGGTCGTCCAAGCCGGCGGAACCAAAGAGCACCGGCGAGCACAAATACGCGATCGAGCTACCCCGTCCCCGCGACGGCTTCGAGGCCGTGTTTGCCGAAGTGAAATTCCCCGGCCAACCGCTGCCGTTCCATCTCTCGACCGGGCTGCAGGTTGTTGAGCCTGCCAGCGCCCCCACCAGCACCGCGACAGGCGAATAGCAACAAAAAGGTTCCAGGAACGAATGGCGTGAAGTTAAGGCGTAAGTCTTTTGTATAGCAGTTGTTGTGTTAGCTGGCAGCGAGGCGCGTTCATGAGCGTGTATTCTTTGGGGCGACGTTTGCGCACGCGT
>JBFWSG010000042.1:0-52042 GCA_050248495.1 Pirellulales bacterium
TTGCGGGTGTAGCTCAGTTGGTAGAGCACAACGTTGCCAACGTTGTTGTCGCCGGTTCGAATCCGGTCACCCGCTCTTGAGTATCGGTACATAAGGCTGTGCGGCCCGCACTCGCAGCGGCGAGGGCGCGGGCCACTTTGTTTTCGGGAGTGCTGCGATGTCCGCGAAACGGGCGAAGGATCAGAAGATTGACGAGGAAGAACTCGCTGACGAGCAATTGCAAGACGAGTCGAATGTGGCCGTCGAGACCGAGGAAGAAGGCGAGCCGGAACCGCTCAACCTCGAAGTCGACATTAAGAGCCCCAGCGCGTGCGAGCGCCGCGTCACCGTCACCATTCCGCGCGACGACATTAATCGCTACTACGACAACGCGTACGGCGAGTTGATGCCGAATTCGAGCGTCCCCGGTTTCCGCACCGGCCGCGCCCCGCGCAAGATCGTCGAGCACCGCTACAAGGAAGAGGTGACCAACCAGGTCAAGAGCTCGCTGCTGATGGACAGCCTGGGCCAGATCAGCGACGACAAACGATTCACCGCCATCAGCGAGCCGAACTTCGATCTCGATGCCGTCGAAGTGCCGGATGACGGCCCGATGACGTTCGAGTTCACGATCGAGGTGCGGCCCGAGTTCGACATGCCCGAGTGGAAGGGCCTCAAGCTGAAGCGGCTGGTCCGCGAGTTCACCGAGGCCGACGTCGAGCAGCAGCTCGAGCAAATGCTCGCGCGCTACGGGCAGCTGGTGCCCTATGACGGCGCCGCATCGGCCGGCGACTACGTCACGGCGAACATTACGGCGACCGCCGACGGCAAGCAGGTGGCACAGGAGACGGAGGCCGTCGTTCACATCCGCCCGACGCTCAGCTTCACGGACGGCCAGATCGAGGGCTTTGACAAGCTCATGAAGGACGCGAAGGCCGGCGACAAGCGCACGGCCAAGGTCAAGCTCACCGAAGACGCGCCGAACGCCGAGCTCCGCGGCAAGTCCGTGGAGGTCGAGTTCGACGTCCTGGAAGTCAAGCAGCTTAAGCTGCCGGAGCTGACGGCCGAATTCCTGCAGGAGATGGGCGGATTCTCCACGCCGGAAGAGCTGCGCGACGCGATCAAGCAGAATCTCGAGCGGCAGCTCGATTACCAACAGCAGCGCGATGCCCGCCAGCAGATTACGGCGCTGCTCACCAAGAGCGCCGATTGGCAATTGCCGCAAGGGCTCCTCGAACGGCAGAGCGCCCGCGAATTGGAACGGGCTGTGATGGAGCTTCGACGCAGCGGATTCAGCGAAGCCGAAATTCGTGCCCGCGAAAACCTGCTCAAACAGAACAGCAAGGCGTCGACTGCCACCGCCCTCAAGGAACACTTCATCCTCGAGCGGATCGCCGAGGACGAGAATATCGACGTGGCCGACGGCGACTACGAAAAGGAAATCTTCCTGATCGCGGCCCAAAGCGGCGAATCGCCCCGCCGGGTCCGGGCCCAGCTCGAAAAACGCGGCCTGATGGATGTGCTGCGGAACCAGATCATCGAGCGGAAGGTGCTTGAAAAGGTGCAGAAAGAGGCCAAGTTCAAGGACGAAAAGTACGTTCCCGAAAGGGTCGATACCGAGGCGATCTCGATGGCTGCCGGCGGCGGCGGCGGATCGGCGATCCCGGAAGTCACCGAACCGAAACCGGAAGAAAGATAAAACCAGGAGCGTGGGGACCGGGCGACAGGGAGTGTCCAGTTTTGCGGCCGCCCGTGCGGTACGCCTCTTGTTGGGTCTCCTTGTCCGGCACTACGCGACGGCAACAATTGCCAGGTGAGCGCGACGCGGCAGATTGCCGCCCGCGAAGCCTGAAAGGAACTTCTATGAGTGATTTCTCCGCGGCTGATCGGATCCAGTTTGCCGAACGGCTCTCGGCCCAGTCGATGCGCGACTACCAGCGCCAGCGGCAGATGACCCTCGGCGACCTGTTGCTGGAAAACCGCGTGATCTTCCTGCAGGGCGAGATCTACGACGGCAACGCCAACGAGCTGGTGATGAAGCTCTTGTATCTGCAGAGCGAAAATCGCCGCAAAGACATCCACTTTTACATCAATTCGCCGGGCGGCAGCGTCACCGCGACCCTGGCGATTTACGACACGATGCAGATGATCTCCTGCCCCGTGGCGACCTATTGCGTCGGCCTCGCAGCGAGCGGCGGCGCCGTGCTCTTGGCGGGCGGTGAAAAAGGCAAGCGTTACGCGCTCACGCATTCCAAGGTGATGATCCACCAGCCGCACGGCGGCGTCGGCGGCCAGGTTTCCGACATCGAAATTCAGGCCAACGAAATCATTCGCACCCGGACGGCGCTCAACCAGATTTTGGCCGAGCACTGCGGCAAGACGGTCGAAGACATCGCCAAGGCGACCGACCGCGACTATTACCTGACCGCCGAAGAGTCGAAGACCTTCGGCATCGTCGACGATATCCTCACGAAACAGACCTTCGCCAAACAGGAAGATGATGAGTAGGAGAATGACGAAGCACGAATGACGAATGAGCAGGGTTTGGTCTGCATTCGTCATTAGACATTCGGCAATTCGTCATTTCATTCCACCGATCACAATCAAAAGGCATATCCCCCCATGTCCCTGATCCCCTTCGTCATCGAAAAAAGCGGCCGCGAAGAGCGGGCGATGGACATCTACAGCCGGCTGCTCAAGGACCGGATCGTGATGCTCGGCTCGGGCATCAACGATGAAGTGGCCAACAGCCTGGTCGCCCAGCTCCTGTTCCTGCAATCGGACGATCCGAAGGCAGATATTCACCTCTACATCAATTCGCCGGGCGGCAGCGTCACGGCCGGCATGGCGATCTACGACACGATGCAGTTCGTCTCCTGCGACGTGGCGACCTACTGTCTTGGCCAGTGCGCTTCGATGGGCGCGCTGCTGCTGGCGGCCGGTGCCGAGGGCAAGCGGCACGCCCTGCCGAACAGCAGGATCATGATTCATCAGCCGTCCGCCGGCATGGAAGGCACGGCGGAAGAAATCATGATCCACGCCGCCGAATACAAGCGCACCAAGGACCGCCTCAACCGCATCCTCTTCAATCACACCGGCCGCTCACTCGAGCAGATCGAGCGCGACACAGACCGCGACAAATTCATGTCGGCCGAGGAAGCGCTCGAATACAACCTGATCGACAAGGTGATCACGAGCCTCCCATCGGCCGGAAAGCCGTAAGACGATCCGCGGCGCCGCGATCATTTCAGTCATCTCGCCAATTAGCAGGCCAGCTTGCTGGCCGTTCTGCTGGTGGTCGCCAAGCCCAGCCACACCTCGTCGGGCAAACCCGACCGCTAATTTGCTCTCTGCGTGGCGTGCCTTCACCGCTAGCACCTGCCTCGGCTTGACGATTGGCGGGCGATTTTCTATTCATTCCCCGCCTCGGCTCCTCCTCCCACGCGCCGGAACATCGTCGTGCCACTCGCTCGGCCTACATACTGCGCTTCGCTGATGATCGCCGCGTCGCTTGTCGGCTGCCGCTCCGGCGTCGAGCGCGACGTCGTGCAGCGCGAACTGCGGCAACAGGAAGACCAGATCTACGCGCTGGAAGATTACCTGCAAGAGTATCAGCAGCTCTTGTGCGACGCCCGCGCGGAAAACGCATCGCTCAAGCGGCAGATGGTGCAGGGCCAATTCCGCGGCGGCGCGCCCTCGCGTGCCGCCGACGAATCCGATTCACTGCCTTCGCCGCCCGCCACCGCTCCCGCGCCTCCCCCGGGAACCACGAGTCCTGCCACCGAGCCCACGCCCGCGCCGGACGTACCGCCGCTGGAGTTGGAGACGCCCGCGGTGCCGCCGCTCGACGCTTCGTCCGCCAACGAACCCGACCAAATCGCCGACAATGCCGTCGAACAGGCTTCCGCCGAGATCGAAGTGCTGGCGGCCCCACCCACGGCCGTCGTGTTGCGCGGCGAAGTGGAGATTGAAGCCGATCACGACAAGTCGGAGGACGTTGGCCCGCGAGTGCTGCTCAACGTCGAACCCGTCGACGCCGAAGGACACATCGTCGAATTCCAGGGCCGGCTGTCCATCCTCGTGCTCGATCCCGCCGCGCGCGAAAAGGAACGGCAACTCGCGCGCTGGGACTTTCAGCCGGGCGAATTGGCCGACTTGTTAATTGACGCGAAATCGGGCCACGGATACGAATTTCCGCTGCAACTCCCCGCCGCATCGCCGCGCAATCGGCCGCTCGAGTTGTGGGTGCGATTGCTACCAGACGATGGAGAAAAACTGCTCGGTCGCACCACGATGGACTTGAGACGCAGCAGCCGCTTCGCCACGGCCGAAGTGCAGCCGGCAAATGGAACGCAGTCTCCGCAGCGCGGCCAGAAGCCGCGCCGCCACGTCGCCCAAGCTGCGAGTGCCGAAGTTCCCATCCAGCCCAAGTCGCGGCCGAAGCGACTGGTCTTCGATGCCAACGTCGATCCCAACGGCTGGCAAATCGCCAAGCCGGGCGAACCTGCCGCCGGACCCTCGGCCACCGGCATCTCGCTCTCCGAATGGAAAGTCGCCACGCGGCCGATTCCGGCGGCCGAACCCACGCCGCTCTCGGAATCAACCAACACTCCGACCGCGCTGCGTCCTGTCGCGGGCCGCGATCGCTACCGCGTCGCTGAAGCTCCCACCTGGTCGCCGAGCCGGCCGGATGGCGAAACTGCCAAGTCGCCGCCGGTCGATCACATCGTTCCGCCCACCGGCCCATCGTGGGCTCCTGAACGCTTCACGCGGTAGACCGTCCATTTGGCCTCGCCTACACTCGATGGCATGGCCGACGTGGAATCTATGCCCTCGACCGCTCCCGCCGCGACGCAGTGCGTCAACGTCGCGACGCGGCTCGCGGAGTTCGCGGCCCGCATGCCGGAGAATCTGGCGGTCGCCGCGGCACGGCGCGGTTCATCGCACTACGACACAATCACGTTCGGCGAACTGGACGCCGACGCCACCCGCATCGCCCGCGGCCTCATGGACTGGGGCGTGAAACCAGGCACGCGGCTCGCGCTGTTGGTGCGCCCCGGCATCGATTTTGTCACGCTCGTGTTTGCGCTACTGCGGGCGGGCGTAGTGATCGTGCTCGTGGACCCGGGCCTCGGCCGCAAAAACCTCGTCCGCTGCCTCGCCGAAGCCGAGCCGGAAGGATTTGTCGGCATCCCCGCGGCCCAGGCGGCCCGGCTGTGGTATCGCCATAGTTTTCTCCGCGCGAAGTGGAACGTGACAGTCGGCCACCGCTGGTTTTGGGGCGGGCCGACGCTCGACGAACTCCGCCACCGCGGCGATTCACTCCCTGCCACCTGCCCCCTGCTCCCCGCCACGCGCAGCGTCGACCCCGCCGCGATCATCTTTACCTCCGGCAGCACGGGCCCACCCAAGGGCGTCCTCTACACACACCAGATGTTCGACACCCAGGTGGCCGAGATTCAGTCGATGTACAGCATCGAACCCGGCCGCGTCGACCTTTCCTGCTTTCCGCTCTTCGCCCTCTTCAACTCGGCGATGGGCGTCACGACGGTGCTCCCGGAGATGGACTTCTCGCGTCCAGCGGCCGCGCGGCCATCCAAGCTGTTGCGGGCGGCCAATGATTGGAAGGTTTCGCAAGCATTTGCATCTCCCGCGGTGTGGCCAAATCTGAGCGAGCATTGCCGTTGTACTGAGACTCACATCTCGACCTTGCGACATATTTTTTCTTGCGGCGCGCCGGTGCCAGCTGAAGTCCTGAAGAAAGCATTCAAATACGTGGCCCCAAATGCCAAGATGCACACTCCGTATGGCGCAACCGAGTGCCTGCCCGTCGCGACCATCGAAGCGGCGGAGGTGCTCGGCGAAACGGCCGCCCGCGCGGCCGAGGGTGGCGGCGTCTGCGTCGGCCGGAAATTCGACTCGATCGAGTGGCGCGTGATCCGCATCACCGACGAGCCCATCGCCACGATCGATGAAGCGGAAGAACTGCCGACTGGTGAAATAGGCGAGCTTATCGTACGCGGTCCGCAAGCTTCGCCCCGCTACGTCACGCGCACCGAGTGTAACGCTCCCGCGAAGATTTGCGATGATTCCAAGCGAGCCGGGGCGTCCTCGCCCCCGAGTGTGTGGCACCGCATGGGCGACGTCGGTTACCTCGACGACCAAGGTCGCTTCTGGTACTGCGGCCGTAAGTCGCATCGTGTGACGAGCGCAAACGGCCCTATGTTTTCCGAGTGCGTGGAACGAGTTTTCGACTCTTACCATTGGATCCGACGGTGCGCACTTGTCGGTATCGGGCCGAAGAACGCTCAGACTCCCATTCTCGTGTACGAGGAGAATCTGCCCCGCGAAATTTACAATCCATCGCCTGACGGCCCGCATATGCCATGGGAAATCGCCGCAGAGATTCCGTCCGACTTAGCGAAGATCGCGGCCGGACATGACGTCACCGCGTCAATTCGTCATTTCCTCCCGCACAAACGTTTCCCCGTCGACGTCCGCCACAACGCCAAGATCAACCGCGAGTTGCTCGCCGAGTGGGCCGCAACCAAGTTGCCGGAGCTGGCCTGATGAGAGCCCTCGTCACCGGCGCCGGCGGCTTTCTCGGTCGGTACATCGTCGAAGCTTTGCTCGCACGCGGCGATCAAGTGCGTGGACTCTCTCGCGGCAGCTATCCAGACCTCGAAGCAATTGGCGTCGACATGACTCGCGGCGACGTACGCGATCCGAAGTCGGTTGCAGCTGCTTGCGACGGCATCGACTGCGTGTTCCATACTGCCGCCCGCCCCGGCATCGACATGCAGTGGCGGCTCTACGAGGAGGTGAATCGACTCGGCACGCTCAACGTGATCGACGCGTGTCGCGCCGCCGGCGTCGGTCGCCTCGTTTTCACCAGTAGCCCCAGCGTCGTCTTCGCCGGCGTCGATCAAAGCGGCTGCGACGAACGAGTGCCGTACGACTTCAACTGGATGCGCCAAAATCGCGCTTACTACTCGCTCACCAAGGCCCGCGCCGAAGAAGCAGTGCTCGCGGCCAACAGCGCGTCACTTCGCATCTGCGCACTCCGCCCGCACCTGATCTGGGGCCCCCGCGACAGCCACCTCATCCCGCGGCTGATCGCCCGTGCCCGCTCCGGCCGCCTGCGTCGCGTGGGCTCGGGAGCGAACCTCGTCGACATGATCTATGTCGAGAATGCTGCGGAGGCCCATCTCCGCGCCGCCGACGCCCTCGGCGAGACCGCTTCAGCGGTCGGGGGGAGAGCGTACTTCCTGAGCCAAGGAGAACCTGTCAACTGCTGGCAATGGATCAACGAGATCCTTGCCCAGGTCGACTTGCGACCCGTGCAAAAATCAATCTCGCGCGCTGCCGCGCGCCGCATTGGCCTCGCCTGCGAAGCTCTCTGGCGAGTTGCCCGCCTCCCCGGCGAGCCGCCGATGACGCGCTTCCTAGCCAGCCAGCTCGCCACGTCCCATTGGTTCGACATCTCGGCCGCCCGCCGCGATTTCGGCTACCAGCCGCGGGTTTCGACGGCCGAAGGAATGCAGCGGCTCGGCGAGTGGCTGCGACGCGGGAATTAGCCCCAATTCATGCGGTCTTTGCCGGCCGACGGCGTCCAATTACAATCGCAAGATTACCAACTAAACCTCGTTCCCACGCTCCGCGTGGGGACGTAATTCCTGGCCGCTCCTGCGGCTGTACAAAACACTACGATCGACGCGGAGCGTCTTAAGTCTTGCGTTCCCACGCTCCAGCGTGGGAACGAGATGGGAGAGTCAACCTCGTGCTGCGTACCCATACCTGCGGCGAACTGCGACCTGAACACGCCGGCAAGACGGCCACTCTCTGCGGCTGGGTCGACAGCTACCGCGACCACGGCGGCGGCCTGTTCGTCGATCTCCGCGACCGCTATGGCATCACGCAGGTGGTCTTCAATCCGCCGGACACATCCGCCGCGATCATCGAACTGAGCAAGCAGTTGCGGGCCGAGTATGTGATCAAGGTCACCGGTAATGTCGCCAAGCGCCCCGAAGGCATGGCGAACCCGAAACACGCCTCCGGCGAAATCGAGCTTCGCGTCACTGACTTCAAGTTGCTCAACGAAAGTATTACGCCGCCGGTCTCGCCGAGCGCCTACGGCCAGGACCTGCCCAACGAAGAGCTGCGGCTGGAACATCGCTACCTCGACCTGCGGCGGCCCGACATGCAGCGGACCCTGCTCTTGCGCGACCGCTTGATCCGCAGCATGCGCAACTATTTTGGCGACCTCGGCTTCATCGATGTCGAAACGCCGATCCTCGGCCGCAGCACGCCGGAAGGCGCTCGCGACTACTTGGTGCCCAGCCGCGTGCACCACGGATCGTTCTACGCCTTGCCGCAATCGCCGCAGCTCTACAAGCAGATTCTGATGATGTCGGGCTACGATCGCTACGTGCAGGTCGCCCGCTGCTTCCGTGACGAGGACCTGCGAGCCGACCGCCAGCCGGAGTTCACGCAGCTCGACGTGGAGATGTCGTTCATCGATGCCGAAGACATCATGGGCGCGATCGACGGCCTAATGGCGCGATTGGCGAAACAAGAGCTCGGCATCGAGCTCAAGCTGCCGCTGCCGCGGATGACGTACGACGAGGCGATGGAGCGCTTCGGCCACGACGCGCCGGATATCCGCTATGGCCTGGAGCTGGTCGACTGTACCGACCTCGCGGCGAAAAGCGACTTCCGCGTCTTCTCGAGCGTGGCGGCCTCCGGCGGCAAGGTCCGCGCGATCAACGCCAAGCAGGGCGGCGAGTTCTATTCCCGCCGCGGCATCGACTCGCTCACCGAGTTCGTCGGCGGCCACGGCGCGAAGGGTCTCGCCTGGTTCAAAGTCGAAGCCGACGGCACGCTCGCCTCGACGATCGCCAAAAACTTTAAGCCGGAGCTGCTCAAGGAAATCGGTACGCGACTCCAGGCCGAGCCGGGGGACCTGCTGCTGTTCGTCGCCGATTCGTGGAAGGTCACCTGCAAGGCCCTCTACGCCTTGCGCTGCAAGATCGCGGCCGAGATGAAGCTATACGATCCCAAGACGATGAATTTCTCCTGGGTCGTCGAGTTCCCGATGTTCGAATACGACGACGAGGAAAAGCGTTGGGTGGCGATGCACCATCCCTTCACCTCCCCGCGCGACCAGGACTTCGCGCTGCTCGATTCCGATCCCGGCAAATGCCGCGCGAAGGCGTACGACCTGGTGATCAACGGCTACGAAGCGGGCGGCGGCACGATTCGTATTCACGATGCCGGAATTCAACAAAAGGTATTCAACCTATTGGGCATCGACGAGGAGTCGGCCAAGGAGCGGTTCGGCTTCTTGCTCAAGGCACTCAGCTACGGCGCCCCGCCCCACGGCGGCATCGCGCTCGGCATCGATCGCGTCGTGATGCTCTTCGGAGGCCTCGACAACATCCGCGACTGCATCGCCTTCCCCAAGACGCAGAAGGCGACTGACCTGATGACGGGCGCCCCAAGTGCGGTCGAGACGAAGCAGCTCAAGGAGCTGGCGATCAAGCTCGACAAGTAGCATCCGCCCTGGCCGGTTGAAAAATGTGGGAGGGGTCTCCGACCCCGATTTCCCATCGCCAAGTTGCTACCGCGCGAAGTCTGCTCAAACTCCTCAATCGGCGTCGGAGACGCCTCCCACAGAACGAAATCCGCGGCGTTGACGCCCCGCCCCCGGTGAGGGACAATTGCTGGTTTTACCCGGTCAAAACTATGCACAGAGCCAAACTCCTCGCGTTCTCGGTCGGCTTGTTGGCCATGTTCAATGGCTGCAGCCAGCAGGCGCCCACCGAGCCAAAGAAGCTCGCAGAGGTTGCCGAGGAGCCCGCCGCCAAACCGATCGCGTCGACTACCGACCATGCGGCCGAGGCCAAGCCGGCCGAAACCGCCAGGCGGGACGAAGCGGTTGAGCAGGCCCAGCTCAAGATCGTCGACGAGGTCAAGGAGGCCGCCGAGCCTGCTGCTGCAAAGCCTGCGGATGATCCGGCTGCCGAGCCGGCCACGGTGCCCGCCGTGGAGCTCTCTGGCGAGCATGCCGACCTGGTCCGCGTCAAAGTTGGCGACGCGTTGCCCGACGTCGAGCTGCCGAAGACCAGCGGCGGCAATGCGAAACTCTCGTCGCTCTACGGCAAGGCGGCCACGGTCATCGTCTTCTGGAAGGGCGACCGGCAGATGGCGCTCGACGAGCTCGCCGATCTTGGACCGGACGTCGTCGACAAGTTTGGCTCGCGCGGAGTCGAAGTGATTGGCGTCGCGGTCGACCAGCAAGCGGCTGAAGCGCAATCGACCGCCGAGAAGACCGCGGCCAAGTTTCCGCAGCTAGTCGATGCGGACGGGAAGGCATTCAAACAGGTCGGCTCGCAGATGCTGCCCTGGACCTTCGTCCTCGACGCCAATGGCAAGGTCGTCTGGTTCGATCTAGAATATTCCCTTTCCACGCGGCGCGAATTGCAGCAGGCCCTGCTAGCGACGGTTCGCTAGGAGGTGCTGCCGTGCCAATTTCTGATCCGCCCAAAGAGCCGAAAGAGCCCAAAGAGATCACCAAGGTCGCCATCCTTGGCATGGGGACAGTCGGCTCGGGCGTCGCACAGCTGCTGGTCGAACACGGCGACCGCATCGCCCGCCATGCGGGCCGCCGGCTCTGGCTCGAAAAGGCGGTCGTGAAGGATCTCAAAAAGAAGCGCCGCTACGATCCGCCGGCCGACGTCGTCACCGACGAGGTCGACGCGGTGATCAACGACCCCGAGATCAAGGTCGTCGCCCACCTGGTCGGCGGCATCGAACCGGCCCGCACGATCATGCTCAAGCTGCTCGAAAGCGGCAAGGACGTGGTCACCGCGAACAAGGCGCTGCTCGCCGAGCACGGCGCGGAGCTCTTCGATCGTGCCCGCGAGCTGGGCCGATCAATTGCCTTTGAAGCCTCGGTGGCCGGCGGCATCCCGATCATCGCCAACATCAGCCAGTGTCTTTCGGCGAACCAGATCGAATCGCTCGACGGCATCCTCAATGGCACCAGCAATTTCATCCTCAGCAAAATGCACGGCGACGGCACCGCGTACGCCGACGCGGTCGCCGAGGCGCAACGGCTCGGTTACGCCGAGGCCGATCCGACGCTGGATGTCGATGGCAGCGACGCCGCCCAGAAGCTCGCCATCCTCGCCCATCTCGCGTTCGGCGCCCGCGTCCATTGGGCGGAGATTCCGCGCGTCGGCATCGACACGGTCGAGGTAATCGACGTGAAGATGGCCCAGGAGATGGGCTACCGCATCAAGCTGCTGGCCGTCGCGCAGTTGTCGGGCGATGGGCTGCAGCTCTACGTGTCGCCGACGCTCGTCCGCAGCGGTTTGCCGCTGGCCGACGTGCAGGGCGCCTTCAACGCGATCCGCGTGGTAGGGGACGCCGTCGGGCCGCTCTTCTATCACGGTCAGGGCGCCGGGCAGATGCCGACCGCCTCGGCCGTGGTCGCCGATCTGATCGACACGGCAGTCGGCCGCACCGCAATCACGTTCCGCACACTGGAGCTCTGGTCGAAGCGGAAGGCCCGCGTCGGCCCCCGCGACTACGCCAAGGCCGCCGGCCGGTTCTACATTCGGGCCACCGTGAAAGATAGCCCCGGCGTGCTGGCGCAGATCGCCGACGTCTTCGGCCACTACGAAATCTCGATCGCCTCGGTGCTGCAGCAAGAAACGTCGAACGAAGGCGTCGTGCCGCTGGTGGTCATGACGCACAAAACTACGGAAGGCGCGACCCGGAAGGCCTGTCTGGCGATCGACAAGCTCGATTGCACAGTGGGCAAGGCAGTCCGCATTTGGGTCAGAGACTAGTTAGCGTCGGCGGCCACGCCGAATGCCCCTCGCAAGAGCGTTCCAACGAATGAAATACGTGATCGTCATCCCCGACGGCGCAGCCGACGAACCGCAAGAGTCGCTGGGCGGCAAAACGCCCATCGAAGCCGCGCGCACGCCCAACATGGATCGCGTGGCGACGCTGGGCGTCGTGGCCCGCGCGTGTCACACACCCCCTGCCCTGCCCGCCGGCTCGGAGATCGGCAATCTCAGCCTGTTGGGTTACAACCCCTTCGAATACTTCACCGGCCGGGCTCCGATGGAAGCGGCCGCACAAGGGATCCAGCTCGGGCCGACTGATTGGGCGATCCGCTGCAATCTGGTCACCGTGGAAGACAAGGTGATGCGCGATTTCACGGCCGACCATATCTCGACCGAGGAAGCGACGCAGCTGCTGGCCACGGCCCAGGAGCAAATTGCCAGCGATCCAAAGTTTCGCGGCGCGATCCAGTTCACGCCGGGCGTGAGCTACCGCAATCTCTTGATCTGGCGCGGCGAGAAGCTCGCCCCGCCCTTCTCGATGAGCGATACCCGCACCCGCGCCCCGCACGACATCACCGACCAATCGGTGCTCGCCGAGCATCCCCGTGGCCCGGGGAGCGACGTGCTGTGCGAGCTCATGGCCGCGAGCGAAGGCGTGTTTCGAGATCATCCAGTCAACGTCGCCCGCATCAAAGCCGGCAAGCGGCCGGCCACCAACGTCTGGCTCTGGGGACAGGGGCAGGCCCCGCAGCTCACGCCGTTTACCGAGCAATACGGCCCGCGCGGCGCGATGATCACGGCAGTTGATCTCTTGCGTGGCATCGCGGCCCTGGTGGGTTGGGACCGCATCGAAGTGCCAGGCGCGACCGGCTATTTGGACACGGATTACGCCGCCAAGGGCCGCTACGCGGTGGACGCCCTCTCGAAGTACGATATCGTGTGCGTGCATGTGGAAGCCTCGGACGAAGCCTCCCACGAAGGCCGCGTCGACGAAAAGGTGAAGGCCCTCGAAGAGATCGACCGCCACGTCGTCGGCCCGTTGCTAACAGCCCTCGAACAGCAGGGCGACTGGCGGATGATGATCTCGCCCGATCACCCGACGTTCCTCCGCACCAAGGTCCACACGCACGGCAACGTCCCCGTCGCCATGGCCGGCACTGACATCGCCCCCGACGGGTTCGCCGCCTACGGCGACACCAACGCCGCCCTCTCGAAGCTGGCGTTCGACGAAGGCTGGCAGACGATGGGGTGGTTCATCGGGAAGAAGAAGTAACCACAGAGAGCACAGAGTACACAGAGAAGACCTTAGGCGCGCAATCGCTAACTTTTCTCTGTGTCCTCCGTGTACTCCGTGGTGAATCAATTGTTTGAAAGTGTAGTGTTGCAATGGGAATCATCGTTCAGAAGTTTGGCGGCACGAGCGTCGCCAATGCGGAAAAGATCCAGGCGGCCGCGCGGCGGGCCATTCGTGCGCAGCAGGATGGCAACCAGGTCGTGATGGTCGTGAGCGCCATGGGGCATCAGACCGATATCCTGGTCGACCTGGCCAAGCAGATCTGCGACGACCCACCGGCCCGCGAGATGGACATGCTGCTTTCGACCGGCGAGCAGGTGAGTGTGGCGCTGATGGCGATGGCGATTCATTCGCTGGGCTATGAGGCGGTGAGTCTCACCGGCGGCCAGATCGGCATCCGTACCGACAGCACGCATACCAAGGCCCGCATCCAATCGATCTCTACCGAGCGGATGCAGAAGCTGCTCGACGAGGGAAAGATCGTCATCGCCGCCGGATTCCAGGGCATCGATGAGGACTACAACATCACGACGCTCGGCCGTGGCGGCAGCGACACTACGGCGGTTGCCCTCGCGGCAGTGCTCAACGCCGACGTCTGCGAAATCTACACCGACGTCGACGGCGTCTACACGACCGATCCGCGGCTCGTGGCCGACGCCCGCAAGCTCAGCCGCGTGAGCCACGATGAAATCCTCGAGCTCGCCAGCCTCGGGGCCGGCGTGATGCACAGCCGCTCGATCGAGTTCGGCAAGAAGTTCGGCGTGCCGATCCACGTCCGCAACTCGGCCAGTTTCAGCGACGAGCCGGGGACGATCATCGGCGCCGTCGCCGAGTCGACGAATCGGGCCGTAAGCGGCGCAGCGCTGACCAAAAAGGAAGCCCAGATCACGATCGCCGGCGTCCCCGATACGCCGGGCTCCAGTCTCACGATCTTCTCGAAGCTGGCCAGCATGAACCTGGCGGTCGACATGATCGTGCAGAACATGGGCGCCGATGGCCGGGCCGACATTTCGTTCACCGTGATGGAGGACGAGCTGCCCAAGGCGCTGGCCGCGGTCGAGAAGGCTGCCCAGGAGCTCCAGGCCGAAGGGGTCACCCACAACGCTGACCTCGCCAAGGTATCGATCGTGGGCCTCGGCATGGCCACGCAGACGGGCGTAGCCGACCGCATGTTCCGTGTGCTGGCGGACGAGGGGATCAACATCGAGGCAATCACCACCAGCGACATCAAGGTTTCGGCCCTGGTGGCCCGCGACCGGGCCGTCGATGCCCTGCGGGCCGTCCACACTGAGTTCGAGCTCGACAAGCCGCCCAGCGAGCGGGTGGCCTTTGGCGAGGTGCCGCACGCCGTCAAGAGCGGCACGCCGGTCGACATCGTGGCCCGGCTGCAGCGGATGGAAGACCTTACGATCGACAGCATCTCGCTCGACGAGACGCAGGCCCAACTGACGCTATTCGACGTGCCGGACCGACCCGGCATCGCGGCCACGATCTTCGAGGCGATTGCGCGGGAAAACGTGCTCGTGGACATGATCGTGCAGAGCATGGGGCGCGATGACCTGGCCGACGTAAGCTGCACGGTGCCCCGCAAGGAGCTCGATCACAGTTTGTCGGTCGTGAAGAAGCTCTCCGACGAGCTGGGCGGCGAAGTGACGCACGAACCGGCCGTGGCGATTCTCACAGTCACCGGCATCGGCATCCGCAGTCACACGGGCGTCGGCCTGCGGATGTTCAAGGCGCTCAACGAGGCGAAGATCAACGTCGAGATGGTGAGCACGAGCGAAGTGCGTGTGCAGATGGTCGTCGCCGCCGATAAGGGCAAGGCGGCGCTGGCGGCGCTCAAATATGCGTTCACGGATGTTTTGGCGTGAGGTCGCCAGAAGGCGCTGGTGGGTTGAGCAGTCGCGTCGTTGTTCGGCGGGCGATTCGCGCGAAAACTTCGAGTTTTTGCGACTGCTCAACCGGGGGACCCACTGGTGAGCAGTCGTGGGGCGGTGGAAGAGTGGCGGCGCGGGTGGCAGGGAGATTCGTCGTGGCCGACGACGCTAACGTAGTCGACGCTAACTGGATTGCTCGCCTAGGACGTCGTTGAGGACGTCCTCCGCCACGTAGATTGGCAGCGGCGGGTCGCAGGTCACGGCGACCGCGATCGCATCGCTCGGGCGGGCGTCGATTTCCACGAGCTCGCCGTCCTGGCGGACGCGGAGCTTGGCGTAGTAGGTGTGCTCGCGGAGCTCGCTGATCACGACGTCTTGAAACTCGCCGCCCAGCGCCTCGACCGAGTTCACCAGCAAATCGTGCGTCAGCGGCCGCGGCGCTTCAAAGCCCTTCACGCGGCGGTCGATGCTGGTCGCTTCGAAGATGCCGATCAGGATTGGGAACATGCGGTTCCCATCGGTCTCCTTGAGGTAGATCACCTGCTGATCGTTGATCTCGCTGATGATGATGCGAGCCAGTTCCATCGCGACGGGCATGAGGGCGATCCTTGGGCGAGAGCAGCAGAATGAGCCTGGTTTACTCCATTATAGGCAGCCGCGGCGGGGCCAGCCATCGAGAGAGATCGGGCCGATTCGGGCTGCGGAAACTGCTTAACCGAGCTGTTTGAGCGCGGCGTCGATCGACTCGATCTGGGCCGCGAGCTCGGCGCGCTTGTCGCGCTGCTGCTGGACGACTTCGACCGGGGCTTTGTCGACGAAGGCGGCGTTGGCGAGCTTGGCATCGATCGAGGCGATGAATTTGACGGCGGTCTCGCGATCTTTATCGAGCTTCTTGCGCTCGGCCGCGACGTCGATAAAGCGGCTCACGTCGACGTAGACTTCGAGCGGGCCCGATTGACCGCTGAGGATCGTGGGGGCGGCCATCGCGGGAGCTTCGGCTTGGGGACCAAATTTGGCGCCCGTCGCTTTGGCCATCTGGGCAAAGTAGGGCTGCATTGGTTCGAGCCGCTTCGCAGTGGCGGCGTCGCAGCGGACGGTGAAGTCGAGCGTTTCGGTGAAAGGGATGTTCCGCTGCTGGCGGGTTTCGCGGAGCGCGCCGAGCACGGATTGGAAGTCGGCGAACTGGGCTTCGATCGTAGGGTCCTGACGGGTCTTGTCGGGCACAGGCCAGGGGGCGATGCACACGCTTGGGGCGGATTCTCGGGGGCGGGGACGCCCCGGCTCGCTTTGCTCGCTGAGACCGCGGTCGGGGGCGACCTGGGCGAGCAGCTGCCAGACTTCTTCGGTCAGGAAGGGGATCATGGGATGCAGGAGGCGGAGCAGCGTGTCGAGAGCGTGAGCTAGCACGCGTTGGGCGGTCTGGCGGTTCTTGTGGGAGGCGTCTCCGACGGCGATCGAGGCCGAATTCGCTGACGATCCTGAATCGGCGACAGAGTCGCCTCCCACAGGGAGCGCAAAGCGGGCCTTGGTCATTTCGACGTAGAAGCTGCAGAACTCGTTCCAGGCGAAGTCGTAGAGCGTGCGGGCCGCGTCGGCGTAGCGGAACTTTTCGAGCAGCGCGGTGACCTGCTCCGTCACCGTGGAGAGGCGCGAGAGGAGCCAGCGGTCTTCGATGAGTAGGTCCTTGTCGGCGACGACGGTGTCGTCCCGGCCGGAGGCCGGGGCTATATAGGGGGTGTAGCCTTCGAGGTTGATCAACGAGAAGCGGGAGGCGTTCCAGAGTTTGTTGCAGAAGTTGCGGCCGAGCTCAAAGCGTTCGCTGACCACCGAGCCGCGGGCGAGTTCCTTGTCTTCCGGCTTCTCGGCCCACTGGGTGCGGAACGGCTGTTTGCACTTCTCGCATTCGATCCGCGGCAGCTGGCGGTTCTTTTTCGTTTGCGGGAACTGGGCGCCGCAGTGGGGGCATTCGAAGTCGACGGGCAGTTTGACGTCTTGCGTGTCGGTGGTGAGGTAGGCGAGGCCGAAGCGGAGGGCGTCGGCGCCGAATTTTTCGATCACATCGAGCGGATCGACGCCGTTGCCCTTCGATTTGGACATCGTCTCGCCGTAGCCGTCGAGGATCTTGGGCGTGATGTAGACCTCGTGGAAGGGAATTTGTTTTTGGTTATAGAGCCCAGCGATGACCATCCGCGCAACCCAGAGCGTGATGATGTCGCGGGAGGTGATGAGGGTCGACGTGGGGTAAAACGTTTTGAGTTCGGGCGTCTGGTCTGGCCAGCCAAGCGTTGAGATTGGCCAGAGGGCGCTGGAGAACCAGGTGTCGAGGACGTCGGACTCCGGAATTAAGTTTACTGCTGGCCCCCGAAGCGCGTGCACCAATGGCATTGCACCCGCAAGATGCCTACTCGACTCTGGTCGTGAAATGCGAGTAAATTTGCCACCTGGGGACCGGGTAGTGTCAACTTGTGGTGGATACCATTCATCTACGATTGCATTGATACAATCTAATGCGTGAACTGTGCGGGCGCAAATCCACCAAGCGTCTAGCTCTTCGTCAAAGCGATATGAAATGTCACTTTCGAATTTCAGCGATGCTGCAACTTCTATGAACGCATCGATGGCTGGCTGCGGATCCTTATCTATTGGAACTTCAAGTTGCCAGACTGGAATGCGATGTCCCCACCATAATTGCCGCCCAATGGGCCAATCGCGCTTTTCGCCGAGCCAATCGAGATAGCCCTTGGCGTATCGCTCCGGCGTGATTTTCACGTTGCCGCTCGTGACGGCGTCCATCGCCGTTTGGGCGAGCTCGTCCATCTTCACGAACCACTGGTCAGCCAGGTACGGTTCGATCGGCGTCTTGGAGCGGTCGGAGTGGGCGAGGTCGATTTCGCGGTCTTCGCGGTCGGTTTCCGGATTGTAAAAGCCTTGCGCTTCCATGTCGGCGACGACGGCTTCGCGGGCCTTGGTGTGCATTTTGAGACCGCGGTATTTATCCGGTACGGCGTCGTTCGTGAGGCCGTCCACGGTCATGATGTTCTTGATGCCGATCTCGGGGTGACGCTGGTAGACTTCGTAGTCGTTGGCGTCGTGGGCTGGCGTGATCTTCACGCAGCCGCTGCCGAGCTCGGGCTTGGCCCATTCGTCGGCGATGAGGGGGATTTCGCGGTTGGCCAGGGGGAGATGGAGCTTACGGCCGGCCAGGGCCATGTCGCGCAACCTGACTAGTCCAGGGAGGATCGCCTGGCGGCGACCGCTAACGGCGTCGATTTGTTTTTGGATTTCCTCGCGTTCTTTCACCGGGGCGGCGGCGAGTTTTTCCTTGAGCTCCGCTTCGGCGCGGTCGAGGGCTTTGGACGGGTCGGGGTGGACCGCGACGGCCGTGTCGCCGAGCATGGTTTCGGGGCGCGTGGTGGCGATGGTGACGTGCGTCGGCTCGCCCGGCTTGGGGTCGATCACCGGATACTTGAAGTGCCAGAACGCGCCCTTGACGGTTTCGTGGAAGACTTCGTCGTCGCTCACGGCGGTCTGCAGGAACGTGTCCCAGTTAACGAGCCGCTTGCCGCGGTAGATTTTGCCGTCCTGGAAGAGCTTGAAGAACCATTCGCGGACGGCCCGCGAATTGTGTTCGTTGAACGTGAACTGCGTGCGGGCCCAATCGCAGCTGCAGCCGAGCTGTTTTAATTGGCCGAGGATGCGGGCTTCGTACTGTTCTTTCCATTGCCAGATCCGCGCGACGAGCCCTTCGCGGCCGAGGTCGTGACGCGTTTTCTTCTCCTCTTCGAAGAGCCGCCGCTCGACCACCGCCTGCGTGGCAATGCCGGCGTGGTCGGTGCCGGGCATCCAGAGCGTGTTGAAGCCCTGCATCCGCTTCATGCGGATGAGGATGTCCTGGAGCGTGTTGTTGAGCGCGTGGCCGAGATGGAGGGCGCCGGTGACGTTGGGAGGCGGGATGACGATGGTGAAGGGAGGCTTGAGTTGGCCGGCGGAGTCCTTGGCGCCAACTTCGGCGTGGAAGTAACCGCGGCGTTCCCATTCGGGATACCACTTCGCCTGGGCCGCGGCATGATCGTATTGGGAAGGGAGGGATTTGAAGTCCATATTTTTAGCTTGCGTTAAATCCACGAGATAAGAGCCGGCACATCCATGGCCTGGTCAAACTGCCGAAATCGTTACTTCTATTCGCTCGGATCTTCTTGATCCTTCGTATGTAGCTAGTCTGCCCATTCAGCGATGAACTCGATTCCCAAGCCGCGGCAAAGAGCTTCGAGAATAACCGTTCGTATCGTTTTCTCCTCAGCTACAGCGCGCTGCACGATAACACGGAATAGATCATCGGGGATTACAATTGTATAGCTCATACGCAGTCTCCGACTAAGCGCCTGCATCCTTGTACAACTTGTATTCGATGCTGTCGACAAGGGCGTCCCAGCTGGCTTTGATGACGTTTTCGTGGACGCCGACGGTGCCCCAAGTGTTGCCGTCGTCGTCGTGGCTTTCGATGACGACGCGAACTGCGGCGGCGGTGCCGGCGTCGGAATTGATCACGCGGACTTTGTAGTCGACCAGCTGGACGCCGCGGAGGTTCGGAAAGTGGCCGTTGAGAGCTTTTCGCAGGGCGGCGTCGAGGGCGTTCACCGGGCCGTCGCCCTCGGCCACTTCGTGCTTCACTTCGTCGCCGACGCGGAGCTTTACGGCGGCTTCAGTGACCGTGTTGCCGGCGGTGTTGGTTTCGACGTTGACGCGATAGTGGACGAGCTCGAAGTGAGGCTGAAACGTGCCGGCGGCTCGCTGCACCAAGAGGTCGAACGAGGCTTCAGCCGCCTCGAACTGATAACCGTGGTTTTCCTTTTCGACGACCTGGCGGAGGACCTTTTCCATGAGCGCGCTGTCGGCCTGCAGGTTGCTCTTGGCCGTGAGGGCGGCGATGTTCGAGCGGCCCGAGAGCTCGCTCACCAGCACGCGGCGTTCGTTGCCGACCTGCTGGGGCTCGATGTGTTCGTAGGTCTTTGCCGCCCGGTTGACGGCGTGGACATGCATGCCGCCCTTGTGGGCGAAGGCGCTCGGGCCGACGAAGGGCTGGTTCACGCGGAAGTGCATGTTGGCGACTTCGTACACGTAGCGGGAGAGCTCGGTGAGGTGCGAGACGTTGCTCTTGCCATCGGTGCTGGCCAGAACCTCGTATCCCGACTTCTTGAGCGCGAGGTTCGCCGCCACGGAAAGCAAATCGGCGTTGCCGCAGCGTTCGCCGAGGCCGTTGATCGTGCCTTGCACGTGGACCGCCCCCGCGCCGACGGCGGCGAGCGAATTGGCGACGGCGAGCTCGCAGTCGTTGTGGGTGTGGATGCCAAGCGGTGTGTCAATTGCTGCTGCAGCTTCTTTGGTTAGTGAAGCGATTTCTTCGGGCATCGTGCCGCCGTTGGTGTCGCACATGACGACAATCGATGCCCCGCCTTCGACGGCGGCGCGGATCGTCTTTCGCGCGTACTCGGGGTTGGCCTTCCAGCCGTCGAAGAAGTGTTCGGCGTCGTAGATCACGTCGCGGCCGACCGACTTCAGGAAGGCGATCGTCTCGCGGATCATGGCGAGGTTCTCTTCGAGCGAGACGCGGAGCACTTCGGTCACGTGGTAGTCGTGTGTCTTGCCTACGATGGTGACGACCGGGGCCTGCGACGCGACCAGGGCCTGCATGCCCGGATCGTCGGCCGCCTGGACGCCTTTGCGGCGGGTCATGCCGAAGGCGGCCACGCGGCTGTGCTTGAGCGGTTCGGCGGCGATCCGCTGGAAGAATTCGGCGTCCTTTGGGTTGGAGAGGGGGTAGCCCCCCTCGACGAAGTCGAAGCCGAGCTCATCCAGCCGGCGGGCGATCAGCAGCTTGTCCTGGAGCGAGAAATTCACTCCCTCGCCCTGGGCCCCGTCGCGGAGCGTGGTGTCGTAGAGCTGGATCTTGGTCATGGGAGCCTCGGCAAACGGTTCATGGTGATTTATTCGGCTTTTTGGGGCAAGACGCTTGCCTGGCGGGCGCGGTTCAGGTTTTCGCGGGCCTCGGCAAAATCGGGCTGTATCTCAAGGACTTTTTCAAACTCGGCGATTGCTTCCGGATAGCGGCGGGCGGTGAACAGCATCACGCCCAGATTGTTGCGGATGCGGTAGGCCTCGGGCTTGAGGCGGACCACTTCGCGGATTTGTTCGATGCCTTCGTCGATCTGGCCGACAGTGGCAAGGGTGTAGCCCAGGTTGTAACGGGCGGAAGTGGAATCGGGCTGCAGCCGCACCGCCTCGCGGAGCTCGGCGAGTGCCTCTTCGTTGCGACCGACGGCCTTGAGCGCGATGCCCAAATTGGCGTGCGCGTCTTTGAAGTCGGGCCAGGCAGTGAGCGCGCGGCGGTAGAGGTCGATCGCTTCGTCCGCACGGCCGGCGGAGGTATACGCATTGCCCAGGTTATTGAGGACCATCCAGCTGTTGGGGTTTTTGGCGAGCGTGGCTTCGTAGAGCGTGATGCGGTCGGCGTAGAGGCTCGCTTGCTGCCAGGTGAGAGCTGCCAATGCGACGACAACAATCGCGGCTACGACGCGAGCGAGACCACGTGCCGTCTGGGGCAAATCATCCGCCCAGCGAGCAGAAAGCCCGACCGCGAATACGATCACTCCCAAGCTCGCCAGGTATTGGAAGTGATCGGCCACGAATGAAAACTGGAACGGATACACATTCAAGAAGCCGAGCGCCGGAAACAGTGTGCCCACGAAGAACAGCCAGGCGGCGAGCGGCGAGCGCCAGCGGCGGCGCAGGGACCAAAGCAGCACTAGCAGGCCGATTGTGGCGGCCGGATACAGCCACTGCCACCACTGTGCGGCATCGATCTGCCAGCGGGGATAGACGAACATCAGGTCCCACGGCCAGACGAGCTTCGACAGGTAAAACCAGGGGACGCGGCCGGCGAGCAGGCCACGCTCGACCAACGACATTTCAAAGGCCGCCCCCTCGGCACCGATCAGCTTGCGTTCGACCCAGGCAGTGAATAGCCCCGCGACGGCGCCGAGCGCGAAATGGGGCACGAGCGGAAGCACATCGCGCCGCCAGGAGAGCGTGCCGCGCTGCCACCAGAAAATCACCATTAGCGCCGCCGGCAGCGTGGCGGTGACGGTTTTGGTGAGGAGGCCCAGCACGAAGAGCGCGAGCGCCAGCCAGTAGAAGCGGGGCTGCCGCTGGTCGTCGAACTTCAGGTAGCTCCACATCGCCGCGAGATAGAACACTGCCGAGAGCGTGTTTTTCTGTTCCGTGATCCAGGCCACCGATTCGACGTGGACGGGATGCACGGCAAACACGAGCGCAATCAGAAGTGCTCCCGGAATCTGCAGCTTGCGGACGACCGCGTACACCAGCGATGCAGCCGTCGCGTGGAGAAGAACGTTGGTGAGGTGATAGCCGAGCAGCGAATCGCCCCAGATTTTGTGCTCGGCCCAGAAGGCGGAGTGCAACAGCGGATAGTATTGTTGGGTCGCGCCCAACTCGAACCAGATTCGCCGCAGCCCGTCGGCAGAGCGGAGGTCCTCGCGCGTGATATGGGCGTCGTCGTCCCAAAGGATGCCGCCCTGCATCGCCGGCAGGTAGGCAACGATCGTTGCGGCGAAGATCAGGCCGACCGCGAGCGGTGAATTCACCGCGGTGTGCTGCAACGTCGCCGTCGCGCTTGGCGGAGTTGTGGCGTCAGCGGCTGGCCGCATCGGGCGACTCCTGTGGGGCGGCGCCCGTCGGCGTCGCCGCGAGAAACGCTTGAATTCGCTCGACCATGGCGGCGTCGCCTTGGGCGCGGGCAAGTTCGAGGGCTCGTTGTGCGGTGGTCTGGGCCTCTTGCGACCGGCCGGCGGCGGAATAGGCGGCCATGAGGTTTGCCATCGCCTGCAACGAGTCGGGATCGAGGTCGACGGCCGCCTCGAATTGCTCGATGGCTTCGGTATACATTTGCTGACGGGCCAAGGCGGCGCCGAGCGTCGCGTGGGCGTTCGAATTGTTGGGCGCCGATTCGACCGCGGCCCGGCCGTAGCGCACGGCGTCCGCCAGCTCGCCGCTATTGAGCATCAGTTCGGCCATCGCGGCATTGGCTTCGGCGTCGTAGGGGGCGACCTGTAGCGCTGTTTCGAAGTGTTTGCGGGCTTCGTCGGTGGCTCCGGCTTTGAGCGCCGTGAGGCCTAGTTTTACGTGGGCCAGAGAATATCGCGGTTCGAGTTCGACCGCACGTTGGAACGCCTTGGTGGCCTCGTCGCGGCGGCCGAGTGCGCCCAGGGCGGAACCCAAGTTGTGATATGCTCGCGCGTAGTCGGGCCGGAGCTCGATCGCCCTGCGAAAGTGATCGGCCGCAGCCTGCGGTGAGCCGCGCTCCAAAAGCGTCGTGCCGACGTTGTAGTGCGCGGTCGCGTTGTTTGGGTCGTGTTGGATTACATCCTGCCAGAGCACGAGCTCGTCGTTGAAAGCCTTTAGCCGCGTCGCGCTCACGACACCGCCAATGAAGGCCAGCAGGAGCGAGACAGCCACAACGGCAGTGGCAGCAGTTCGTGCCGGCATGAAGCGACGTAGCCCCGCGTAGCCGCCTGCCACAAGGAGCGTGAGAAGCGCCGCCAACGGCAAATACATGCGCCGTTCGGCGGCGATCTCCGTGACGATTGGCACGACCAATGTGGGCGCGAGGATGGCCAGGGCGAAGCTCAGCAGATAGCCCGCCGCGCTCCGCCGCCAAAGTAGCACCAATGCCCCGGTGACCAGCACCGCTACGGGCACGACGTACATCCACGCCGCACCGAGCGAGGTCAAATACGGCGGTTCGTGGTGGACCGAAAGCGGCCACGGCCAGACGGCCAGACGCAAATACATGAGAAGCACCTGCGACTGCGTGAGCCACCAATCGGTCGCCGCGACGCCGAGGCCGAAGCCGGCGGAGGCCGATCGCGGCCCTGGCCCGGCGAGGCACACCAGCAGCAACCAGCTGGCGAACAGACCGACGTAGAATGCCCGCGATTTCTGCCAGGCCTCGCGGAGTGTGGGCGCGATGAACGTGCGGTCGAGCAGGAGCACCATCACGGGCGCGGTCGCCATGACCTCCTTCGACGCCATGCCGGCCCAGCAAGCCACGACGGCGGCGAATCCCCAGGCCGGGCGCCGGTCCGCGAGAAACCGCAGGCCGCCGTACATTGTTGCCAGGTAAAACAGGCCGACCATCAACTCGGTCCGCTGCGTCAGATATACGACGGCGTCGGTGTTGAGCGGATGCACCGCCCAGAGGAGCGCGACGGCGAACGCGATGGGCCCCGCGGCGTCGGTGAACTTGCCGTAGAAGCGCGGCAGCTGCAAACCGCGCCGCACGAGCGCCGCGAGCAGCAGCACATTGAGCGTGTGCAGCGCGACGTTGAAGACGTGGTAGCCCCACGTCGAGAGCTCGCCCAGATGGTAGTTGACAGCAAACGAGAAGTTCACCAGCGGCCGGCCACTCGTGGGCAGGTCCTTCGCGGGGCTCAACGGTCCGCGTACTTCGCCGTCGCCCACCAGCGGCCAGAGTCGTCGCAAGGACTGGTTCTCGACAACGGTGCTCGTGTCGTCGCATACAAAGGGCGAGTGGAGTGATTGCCAGTACACAGCCCAAACCGCACCGACCAGCAGCAGCGCCGCCACCAGTCGTAGGCGTCGCGTGTTTTCGAGGCGAGCGGTGGTCGATGTTGAATCGTGCATACGAATGCAAATTTAACGGCTGGCGGACTGAGACTATTTCGAATCAGTCGGCGCGGTTGGATCAGCAGATTTCGATGTTGCGTCGGTTTTGTATTTTGCCAACCAGGTTTCAATGCGTTCCGCCAGGGCGGCTTCATTATTCTGTCTTGCCTGAGCCAGCGCATTTTCGCCCATTTTGATTGCGTTCGAGCGCTGATCGAGTGCGGCCAAGGCGTACATCAAATTGCATTTTGCTTGTGCCAGCTTAGGCTGCAGGCGGACGACTTCCTGGAACTCGGCCGCGGCGTCGGCGAATTTGCCTTGTTTGCCGAAAGCGGCGCCCAGGATATTGTGGGCTTGAACGTCGTCTCTTTGCAGTCGAATTGCGGCTTGCGCCTGTTCGGCTGCTCGCACTGCTTCGCCCGAATCGAGTAGCGCCTGCGCCAAATCGCGGCGGGCGGTCACATTGGCCGTGTCAAGCTCCACGGCTCGCTCCAATTGCTGCACCGCGCCAGGCACTTCGCCCAGCTGCAACAGGCTGTCGGCGAGGCTCAAGCGAATCTGTACGTGGTCGGGGAGCAGTCTGGCCGCCTCCTGATAGTGCTCGACGGCCTCGCGCACATTTCCAGTCAAACGCAGCGCGCTCGCCAGATTGTTGTGCGCCTCCGCAAAGCCGGGGCGGCGTTCGAGGGCCTGGCGAAAACACACAAGCGCTTCCGGCGTCCTCCCGAGCGCGATGAGGGCCGTGCCTTTGTTCAAATAGGTGTTGGCATAGCCGGGCTGAAGGCCGATCGTATGATCGAACAGCTGGATCGCCTCGAGCGGCCGGCCCTCTTCATTGCGCAGGACGCCGATATTGTGCCAAGCCAGCCATGCGCCCGGATTGCGCGCAACCGTGGTTTGGTAGAGAGTTTCGGCGTCGGCGTATTGGTGACTCTGCTGCCAACTGAGTAATGCGAGAATTCCAACGATCGAGAGAGCGCCTGCATAGATTCCATTCCGCATGGAGTGGGGCGCCTTGGCGGCGACGATTGCCCCTCCGGTCGCCGCGGCGGCAAGCACGCTCAGGCTGGCGAGGTATTGAAAGTGATCGGCGACGAATGAGAACAGAAACGGATAGACGTTGAGAAAACCCAAGACGGGAAACAGCGTGCCGAGGAACAAGAGCGCCGCGGCGAGTGGCCCCCGCCAGTGACCGCGAATGGCCCAGAGCGCAACGACCGCCAACAGGGTCGCCAGCGGAAACAGCCATTGCCACCAGACGCTCGGGTCGACGACCCAGCGTGGGTAGAACAGCATCAAGTTCGCCGGCCAAACCAGTTTCGACAAATAGAACCAAGGCACTCGCCCCGCAAGCAGCAGACGGTCAACCAGCGGCATCTGAAAGTCCGCGCCTTCCGCCCCGATCAGCTTGCGTTCCACCCAGGCGGTGAACAAACCGGCCGCCGCCCCGAGTACGAAGAACGGCACGAGCGGCAGGACATCTCGCCGCCACGCCAGGCGGCCCCGCTGCCACCAGAAAATCACCAAGAGGGCCGCCGGCAAGGTCGCCGTGACCGTCTTCGTCATCAGGCCGAGCACAAAGCACGCCAGCGCCGCGAGATACGAGGGCCGGCGCCGCGACTCGTCGAATTCAAGATACGTGCGGAGTGCCGCCAGGTAGAAGACCGCCGACAGGGTGTTTTTCTGCTCGGTGATCCAGGCGACGGATTCGACCTGCACCGGATGCACCGCAAACAACAAGGCCGCAAATGCGGCGCCCGGCACCTGCAACTTCCGCAGCGTGAAATAGGCCAGCGCGGCCGCCGTCGCGTGCAGCAGGACGTTCGCCAGGTGATAGCCGAACGTCGCGTCTCCCCACAGCCGATGCTCGAACCAGAACGCCGAGTGGAGCAGCGGGTAATACTGCTGCGTGGCCCCCAGATCGAACCAAATGCGATACAATCCGCTGACAGGGCGCAAGTCGGGTCTCGTGACATGCGCGTCGTCGTCCCACAGCATCCCGCCGTCAAGTGCCGGCCAGTACGTCGCCAGCGTGATCGCGAACAACACGCCGACGAAGGCCACGTTACGCCACGTCGACGCGCGCGAATCTGCGTTCACGCCGAGCGCAGGCGAACGCTCGGGGCTTTTGTGCGAGGCTCGCGAACGTGGTTTGGTTCTCGCCATGTTTGCGCTAGTCGATCGTCGTCGCAGTCAACAAAAAAACCCTGAGGCTTGTTCGGCCTCAGGGTTCGTGTGTCTCGATGGCAAAGTCGAACTGAACCTCAAGGCCTCCGCAGAGTGCGAATAATCCCGACAATAATCCCGTCGATCGCGCCGACAATCTCCGCACCACCGGCAAAACCGGTGCGGCGCTCGTTCATGTTCGACAGGAGTTTACGCACAGTTGGAGGCCCGACAATCGTCCGAATTCGACAGTTTTGGCTGACTATCCAAACATAGCCGTCGAGCGGGGGTCGGTCAAGTTTCGCCGCAGCAGCGAGAGTCGTCCAACCAAAAACAGATGGCACCTACTACCCAAGACGACGCTAAATCCCGTACTCGACTTTGACGTCGCCGCGGAGGCGGAAGATCACTTCCACTTCGAGGCCACACTCATAGCAGTACTTCACGACGCCGCGGCCCAACAGGCCGCAATAGCTCTCGACCTGCGGTTCGCCGAGACAGCACTCCGGCACGCAGAGCGGAATCTCGTAGAAGCAGCCGTCGGCCGGGTTTTGCGTGACCATCGAGAGCTCGACGAACTTCGCACCGGCAAACGCCCGGCGAGCACGACGCGTCACGTCGTAATTGATCTCCGCCACGGGATGAACGACGACACCGTCCTGCGGCACCGCCAATTCCTCGGCAGGCACCGACACCGGCGGAGCCGATTCGGCGGGCACAAACTCTGTCGTCTGCGCGGGAATCAACTCCGGCTGTGCAGCCGGGTCGACGACGACCGAGGCGTCTTGGGCATGGATCGCGCTGGCACAGTAGGCCAAAACGAAAGCAGAGAATGCGAGTTTGCCGAAACGTTGAAGACTCATGGTAATCCCTCGGTAAGACCGACCACCTAGCTACAGTAATTGTAGCCCGCGCCGGAAGCGGCCTCCACCGGCCAAAAGCCCCGGACATTCCGACGGCTTGCCAGATCTATTCCACGCACCTGTCGAACGCAATTAAGCGTTTTGAAACGCCTGCCAATCCAATCCGAGCTGGCGGACGGCGGCGCGGACTGTGCCGAGTTTCAAATCGCGGCTGCCCCAATCAGGTACGACTGTGGATTGGCCGCTGGTCGGGTTCGTCCACTTCCGATGCGATCCCCCGCCGCGACGGGGCAGCTCGTGGCAGCCGAGCGAAGCAAGCTTCCTGGCCACATCGCGGTACTTCATCAGACGGCGACCACGGTTTCAAACCAGAGCGGTTCGCCGAGAGAAACAACTTCCGCGTTCTTGGGCAGGGGGCGCCCCGTATCCTCATAGAGCTCAATCACGGCCGACAGACTGTCGCGCACGTTGTCCAATGCTTCTGCGACCGTATCTCCTTCGGTCACCAGTTCGGGCAACAACGGGGATGTGACCGTGAAGCCACCTTCAGGTTGAGGAGCAAGCACCAGTGGAATTTTGTAGGGCATGACGGAACTCCAAGTCGCCTCTCTATCATACCCGGCGTGGATGGGTAGCCGCAAGAATTATCAAGAAGCTGGACCGCTATGTTTCAATCGCTCAGACGAGCTTTGCGGGCAGCGAGATTCTGTTGCTCATTCGTGATGTCTTCATCGTCTGCGTCATCCCATTCCTCTTCGGCGTCGCCCTCTTCCTCGTCGTCGGACTCCTCTTCATCCCATTCACCATCGTCGTCGGCGTCCTCTTCATCCTCATCGCCCTCGTACTCGTCGTCGGCCTCGTCGATTTCTTCCGCTTCGTCATCGCCGTCGGCTTCAAAGTCTTCATCGGCGTCGCTGTCCTCGCCGAAGTTTTCGTTCTCGTCGACTTCCGCCTCCAGCTCGCTGTCTTCGTCGTCCCATTGATCTTCAACGTCGTCGCCGAAGGGTGCCGTTGAATCGTCTTCCAGGTCGCTGGGCTCCTCCGGTTCGGGAACGATGCGGTTGCGTCGCGGCGCCGGCGTTTGGGTGGCCGTCGTCACGGGTGTCGGCTTTTCGTAGCGCGGCAGGGCGTCTACCGTAGCGGGCCGCGAGCTTAAGCCGCCGCCTGGAAGTGCCGACGCCGCGCCGCCCGCTGGTGCTTCGCCGGCCTTGGCACTGCTCATCGCTTCCCAGTCTTCGATCGAGATCATCACTTCGCGGGCCTGCGAGCCGTTGTATTCGCCGACAATGCCGTCCTCGGCCATGAAATCCACCAATCGCGCCGCACGGCCGTAGCCAATGCCGAGCGCGCGTTGCAACAGCGATACGCTGCCGCGCCGTTCGCGGACCACAATGTCGACTGCCGTCTCGTAGAGCTCATCGCGGTTCTTCAATCCGCCGCCGGCCGCCACGGCTTCCAGCTCCTCTTTCGTCTTGAGCTGCATCAGCTCGCCGGCGAACTGCGGATCGTCGGTGCCCACGAAGTCGACCACGCGGGTGATCTCGTCGTCAGAGAGGTATGTGCCCTGGCCGCGGAGGAGCATGCTCGTGCCCGGTGAGAGGAACAGCATGTCGCCGTTGCCCAAGAGCTTGTCCGCTCCCATTTCGTCGAGCACGACGCGACTGTCGGTGCGGCTGGCGACCTGGAACGCGATCCGTGCGGGAAGGTTCGACTTGATCAGGCCCGTGATGACGTCGACCGTCGGCTTCTGCGTGGCCAGGATCAGGTGGATGCCGACCGCCCGGCTCTTCTGGGCGAGCCGAATAATGTGCTGCTCTACTTCCTTGCCGGAGGTCATCATCAGGTCCGCCAGCTCGTCCGCCACGATGACGATGAACGGCAGCTGGCGCGGAACCTGCTTCCACATCTCTTCCGAGTCGGGCCGAATCCGCTCGCGGAGCTCTTCTTCGCCGAGCTGGTTGTAGACGCTCACGTGCCGCACGCCGGCCCGCGAGAGGAGCTGATACCGCTCTTCCATCTTGTCGACCGCCCAGGCCAGGATCGCCTCGGCCTTGCGCATGTCGGTCACCACCGGGTGCATCAAATGGGGCAGCTTGCTGTAGCCGTTGAGCTCAACCATCTTCGGGTCGATCATCAGCATCCGCACCTCGTCCGGACCGCGGCTCATCAGGATCGACACAATGATTGAGTTGAGGCACACGCTCTTACCGGTACCGGTGCGGCCGGCGATCAGCAAGTGAGGCAGCGAGGTGAGATCGATCGTGAGCGGATTGCCGGCCACGTCTTTGCCGAGGTAGATCGGAATCTTCATCCGTTTGGCGCGGCCGTTGGTCTCTTCGATCACTTCGCGCAAACGGACCAGTTGCCGGTTCTCGTTCGGCACTTCGATGCCGACCGTGTTCTTGCCGGGGATCGGCGCGACGATGCGCACGCTCGGCACACGAAGCGCGATCGCCAGGTCGTCGGCCAGGTTCGAGATTTTCGCCAGGCGCAGGCCGGCTTCGAGCTCGATTTCGTATTGGGCGATGACGGGGCCCGTCTCGATTTCGACGACCTTCACGTTGAAGCCGAAGTTCTTGAAGGTCTTTTCGAGGATCTTCGCCTTGCGGCGGACTTCCTTCTCGTGCTCCTCGTAGCAGATTTCCTCGTTGGGCAGCAAGAGATCGAGTGGCGGCAGCTCGTAGGCGATTTCCTGGTCGGCCTGTTGATCGGCCTCTTCAAGTCGCTCTAGCAGCTCCTCGCGCTCCGATTTTTCTTCGGCTTTCTTATCCGCGGGGCCGCCGCGGCGGCTCTTGATGCCCAGGGCCGCCTTCAGGCCATCGGCGAAGCGACGACCGGTCGGCGCCGCCTCTTCGTCGTCGGACGCTTCTTCTTCCTCGTCGTCGGCAGCATCCTCTTCCTCGCCGGCCTCCTCTTCGTCGGATTCTTCGTCCTCTTCGTCGTCGGCCGCCGCCTCCTCAGCCTTGTCGGCCGGCGTGCGGATGCGAATCTGGCGTTCGCCGTCCTCTTCGCCTGTCTCTTCTTCCTCGTCTTCATCAGCCAGGGCGTCGGCGATTTCGTCGCCGTCCTCAAGATCGGTCTTCACGCGGTTCGACCGCTTCACGACCGAGTGACCCATGTGTCCCAGTTGCGCCAGCGACCGGCCAGAAACTGTGGTCGTCACTGCGGCCGCTCGCAACAGGAAGTAGTCGGTGGTCAATAGCAAGCCTGCCGCGAGGACGCTGAGCGAGAAGATGAAGGCCCCGGTCTTGGCGAAGTGCATCTCCAAGAGTCCGCGGCCCATCGCGCCCACGTATCCGCCTGAACCGATCACCGGTCCCGGGGTCCAATTGGGCGCCAGGAGCGCGATCAGCGTTGCCAAACCGATGAGCGACACCGTCCAACCGACGGAACGCACGATCGGCTGGTCGATCTCGCGCCGCAGGAGCAGCATGCCGGTGAGCGCCCCGAGGGAGCCCAGCATGTAATAGGCGCCGAAGCCGAGGCTTTCGAACAGGAAGTTGGCGGTGTACGCACCCGCGCTGCCGCAGGCGTTTTGAACGGCCTCTCGCGGCGGATCGAGGAGCGTGCTGGGCCGATCGAAGCGATCGTACGTCCAGAGCGACGCCGCCAGGAATGCAACGCCGGCCAACAGCACCAGCGCGCACAAGTCGAGCTTCAAACTGCGATCTTCAAACATCAGGGCAGTCGGGGGCCACGTCGGGCGCGTCTTCCGTGGGAGGCGTCTCCGACGCCGATTGGCGCCGAAAACGAGCTGGAGTCGGTCTCAGCGAGGCCTCCCACACGGAATTCGAGATAAGCGGACGTGACCATTCGTCTAGGGTGCGATCGAGTTGTCAGGGCACGTCCATGCCCGAGGCGCTGTCCGTATCGGCGACGTATGCCGGGCTTACTCGCGAGGGATTAACCTCCCAGGGCGCAGACCGTCGCACAGATTCAAGTTTCGACCGCGGACGCTAGCATTCCACACATTTCCCAGGGGCCACGTTATGTCTTACGCCGCGGCTACTTCGAATATCCCCGTTTCAAGCCCGAAGACCAGCAGGCTCGGGGCCTGCAGACGACGCGATTCACAGTCGGAGCGGGCGGCAGGCCGGCACAACCGGCACCACCGCTACCAGTTGCTGCGCCAGCGGCGCCGTTGACCCCAGCGGGGGATTTTCGTATAGCACGCGGCTTAATCAGTCCGGGCTATCACTCTTCTACCGGTTCGTGCATCGACCTGAACTTCCCTGGCAATCGCATACTCTATGCGACACCGATCGCTCGTGACGCCGCGCGGTTATCAGGACTCGTTCGCCATCCTATGTGCGCTTGTCGCGGCTGCAATCTCTGCGACCACTACGTATGCACAGCGAGCCACCTATGACCAGCAGCTCAGCTATTACGATCCCGCCATTCCATACGCATTCACTCCGAATTCCAACTCCAGCTACGGCGGCTATTCCATCAACAGTGAACCGGCGTACGGCACCAGCGCAATGAGTTCGATGGCGTATGTCGGTAACTACGGTGGCAATGCGGTCGAGACGAGCGATACCGTCAGTTTCTTTCGTATTAGCGACGATTCCGCTAACAGCGGTGTTCCCGGCTCCATCGTAATCGTGCAGAATGGCCCCGACGGTGCGGAGCATTTCTCGACCCTAACCGACTTTGGCGACTTGCACACGTTCAACATCGCGTTCAACGAAGTCAGCGTGGCGCAGCAGAGCGGCGCTCGCGCGTTTGATGCCGGTGGTGTTGTCTGGCTCTATGAGGAAGGGGGCGTGCGGCCTGATCCCGATGAAGTTGCCGCCGAAAGGACCGAGATTGCCGTCAAGAATCGCCCACTGGAGCCCACCTCGGTCCGCCGCGGCACGGGCTCGAAGGTGATCGCCATCCGCGCGGCCGAACCGTTTCAGCTTCGCCCTGCCTATTCGAAGTTTGCCGCGGGCCACCGCCGCGCAGGAATCGGTCTCTTGTACGGCTACCACGAATTCGGGTTGTTCAACCAGTTTAGTTTCCTGGCTGAGGGAGGCATCCTCGGCCGCACCTACTCCGACACACGATCGAACAACTGGGTCACCGGGCCATTCTCGGGGCTGGTGGCCCACCGTTCGTTCGGCCCAATCAACTTCTATGGCCACGCGCTTGGCGTACTCGGACTCAACGACGGCGATATCCAGCAAACCAATGGGATTGGCACGGAGCTTATTCCCGGCGCACTCAATCGACTGCTCTACGCGCAGCCGACTTACTCGTCACATCGCGAGTCGATCGACGGCGTTTCACCTACCGGAGTGTTGTGGGCCGAAGTGGGGCTGCAGATTACCGAGCGCTCGTCGCTGAAATTCGCCTGGACCGCCACCTACGTGAACGACATTCTCATGTCGCAGGACCGAGTTCGCTATTACCTGCCTGACATGGGATTCCGCGACCCCGGCGAGCAGGATTTCCTGCAGCAGTTTTTCTATTGCGGTGTGGAAATGGTGAGGTGAGTTTGCCGCGGCCTGGAAATTGCGCTCATGCGTCAAAATTCCGCGCCGGCCAGAAGACGCCGGGCTGCTTCTCAAATAGAATCGCCGCCAGGTTGCCTGCGGGATCGACGCCCGCCCACTCCGCCGGCTGATTTGGCAGAGCGCTGGGATGCGTTTGCCCGCGCAGCGTGATCGGCCGACCGTGCCGCAGCTCGACCAGTTGCTTCTCGGTCAAGTCGATACGCGGCAGAGCCCGCAGTGCTTCAAGCGGCGGTTGCAGCCGCGCGATCGCTTCCTCCGAGGTGAGACCGTCGAGTTGGACGGCCTCTTCCAAGCGGAAATGCCCGATTGCCGTGCGGACCAGCGACGCCATCACGCCGGCCGTCCCGAGTGCCGCCGCCAGGTCGCGGCCAAGCGAGCGGACGTAAGTTCCGCTGCCGCATTCAATCGTCAGTTCCAGTTCCGGGTATTCGTAGCGGAGGATCTCCAGGCGATAGATCGAGACCTTCCGGGCCGCGAGTTCGAAATCTTCGCCCCGCCGAGCCAGGTCGTAGGCCCGCTGCCCGGCGATCTTGATCGCCGAATGGGCGGGCGGGCGCTGCTGGATGTCGCCCAAAAATTGCGGCAGCGCGGCCTCGATTTCCTCCAGTGTCGGCACCGGAGCTTCGCCGAGCAATTCGACTTCGCCTTCAACGTCGTCGGTCACGCTCCGCCGCCCCAACAGGAACACGGCTCGATAGTGCTTGGGCAACTGCTGGACATACTGGATCAACCGCGTTGCCTGCTCCACACACACGACCAGCACACCGGTGGCCAGCGGATCGAGCGTCCCCGCGTGGCCACACTTCGCTCGCCCCAACAGCCGTTCGACGCGGTTGACTGCATCGCGCGACGTCAGGCCGGGGGGCTTATCGACATCCAAGATTCCGCTCGGCGGTTTCATGACTTCTTCATTCTGCCCGCTGGCAAACTTTGCGGGGAGGGGTCCTCCCGAGTTTCGTCGCACCGTGTATAGTGAATCGCATATGAAGTGCCCCTATTGTCGCGCCGACAACGACCGCGTGATCGACTCTCGATCGAGCCAGGATGGCCTGGCGATCCGGCGGCGGCGCGAGTGCACCAATTGCAGCCGCCGCTTTACGACCTACGAACGGCCGGAAGAAACGACGATCAAGGTCGTCAAAAAAGACGGTTCCCGCGTCCCGTTCGACCGCGAGAAAATCAAGCGCGGCTTAGAGCGGGCCTGCTGGAAGCGGCCGATCAGCAGCCGGCAGATCGAAACGACGACCGCGGCGATCGAAAACGAAATCTACCAGCAATTCGAAAGCGAAGTGCAAAGCCGGCAGGTGGGCGAGCTGGTGATGCGGTACTTGCGCGATCTCGATGAAGTGGCCTTCGTCCGCTTCGCCAGCGTCTATCGTCAGTTCAATGACGTGTACGACTTCTTTGAGGAGCTGCGCCCGCTGTTGGAAGACGAGAGCCGCCGCCAGCCGCCGAAGTAGGTTGGGCTTTTGGCCTGGCTCATAGTGGGACTGCGCTACGGTGAAGAACAGCTGCAATCGCGGCACCGATTCATGCATCTCACGAGCCAATTTGTCGCATAGTTTGCGCCGCGCTCTTCGCGTAAAGTTGAGTTGCGCCCGCCGTTCGTGCCACGCACACGACGCCGCGTGACGGTCCGGTAACCGTCGCGTCCTCATTTCCTGCGGGTGAGCGGAACAAGAAAACGATGCGACGGCTGGGGATACCCGCGGTGGTGCTCGCGCACCTCTGGTGCGCCCATGCGCTGGCGGCGCTGGATGTGAATCCGGCGCGGCCGATCACGCATCGTGTCACGGTGCAGCTGATCCAGACGGCGCTCGACAACGGCACGTCGCCGGCCACGGTGTTTGGCAACGCCACGCAGCGGGCCGCAATCGAAGCCGGCATTGACACGATCTGGGCCCAGGCGGGGATCGACATTTATTTCCTGCCGGATATTGTCCGCTACGACGACACGTTCGCCTATCAGGGCACAAGCGGCAGCGGCACGCGGCCGACGAGCGACCTCAACACGATTCGCACGAACGCCCAGCGGGAAGGGGGCATCCTGAACGCCGACTCCAGCGTGCTCAACATGTTCATGGTCAACGTGGTGCCGGGCTTTGCGCCGTTGGGCGAGAACAACGCCGCGGGCCTCGCGCGGATTGCCGCCAATGGAATTGCCGCTTTCACAGGCGACAATTTGCTCACATTCGCCGGCGGCCGCGACGTCGTCGCCAGCGTGATGGCCCACGAAATTGGCCACAACCTGGGGCTGAATCACACGGCAAACGGCGGCGCGAATCTAATGAGTCCGCAGGGTACTACGGAGCAGCTCGACCAGTCGCAGATTAACACAGTGTTCAGCGCCACGAGTTTTGTCAAACAGCTGCCCGCGACGCTCGCCGGAGATTTCAATGGCGACGGCACGGTGGACGCCGCCGACTACTCCATCTGGCGCGACAGCCTCGGCGGCACGTACACGGCGGCGCAGTACAACGACTGGAAGAATCACTTCGGCGACTCCCGCGACGGGGCCGGCGCCAGCCTGCCCCACGCTGGTATCCCAGGTGCCACTGGCTCCGCCGGTTCCGTCCCGGAACCAGCCACAATTTCCCTGCTTCTGCTGACCCTATTAACACTCGCCACACACCGCCGCAGTTTCGCACCACGATCCTTTGGAGCCACAACATGAACGGAATTCATCGCGTCGCGCTTCGCAGCAGTTTCATTCTGCCATTCGCCGCCCTGACTTCGGTTTCTTTCGCCGCCCAGTTCTACGTCTCCACCACCGGCAACAACTCCGCGGCGGGCACGGCCGACGCTCCCTGGCAAACGCTGCAGTATGCCGCCGGCCGCGTGAATCCTGGCGACCGGGTCACGGTTCGCCCGGGCGCCTACGCGGGCTTCAACCTCACCCGCAGCGGCACCGCCGCCGCGCCGATCGAGTTCTTCGCCGAGCCGGGCGTGCTCGTCAATCGGCCCAATCCCGTGCGTGCCGATCAGGGCATCAACCTCGAAAACGCGTCGTACGTGATCGTCGACGGCTTCGAAGTGACCGGGATGAACCGCGCCGGCGTCCGCAGCGTCTGCGTCGACGGCGACACATTCGCTTCGCATGTGACGATCCGCAACGTCTATTCCCATGACAACGGCTACTGGGGCATCCTCACCGGCTTTGTGGACGACCTCGTGATCGAGAACAATCGGACCTCCGGCTCCGTGAACGAACACGGCATCTATGTCTCCAACAGCGGCGACCGCCCGACGATCCGCAACAACGTGTCCTGGAACAATCGGGCCAACGGCATCCACATGAACGGCGACGCCAGCCTGGGCGGCGACGGCATCATCACGGGCGCGCTCGTTTCCGGAAACATCATTTTCGGCAACGGGGCCGGCGGCGGCAGCGGAATCAACATGGACGGCGTGCAGGACTCGCGCGTCGAGAACAATCTGATTTACGATCAACACTCGAGCGGCATTTCGCTCTACCAGATCGACGGCGGCGGCGGGTCGAGCAACAACGAAATCATCAACAACACGATCCAGATTGCCAGCAACGGCCGCTGGGCTCTCAACATTCAAGACGGCAGCACCGGCAACCAGGTGTTCAACAACATCCTGCTCAACAACCATTCGTTCCGCGGCGCGATGGATGTCTGCGGCGACTGCCTCGCCGACTTCGAGAGCGATTACAACGTCCTCATCTCGCGGTTCACGTCCGACGACACGAACTACAACCTGGCCCAATGGCAGACGGCCACGGGGAATGACCTGCATTCGCTCGTCGCCACGGCGGCGAACCTGTTCGTGAACCCCAGCAGCGGCGACTATCACCTGCTCGCCACGGCGGCGGCCCGCGACGCCGGAACGCTCACTCTCGCGCCGCTGGTGGATCTCGACGGCAAGCCGCGCCCGATCGGCGCTAAAATCGACGTCGGCGCCTACGAATTCGGCTCCGCAAACCTCGCCGGCGACTTCAACACCGACGGCACGGTCGACGCCGCCGACTACGCGGTCTGGCGCGACGGCCTCGGCACGATCTACACTCAGGCCGACTACGACCAATGGCGGTCCCACTTCGGCCAATCAAGCGGCGGCAACGGCGCCAGCTTGCGTTCACTCGGCTTGGATGCCACTGGCTCCGCCAGTGCCGTTCCGGAACCAGCGATCACGATGCAGATTGCGGCACTCCTGTTGGTGTTCACCATTCTCAGCCGCGTACCACGGCTGCCGCGCCCAGCCGCGTTAATTCGTAGCTAATTCCGCGATCGACTGGCCACGTCGCCGGCCCGACTTGCGGCTTCAACGCCACGATGCATTTCGGTCCTCGCGCCGCCAGCGCGACCTGTTATAATCCCGCCCACACACGACTGGCGTGTGTGCTGCAGGCGTCGATTCCCTCGTTAGTCGGCTCGCTTATGTTCCGCTGGCTCGTCCGCTGTTTCCTGGCCGGATTGTTCACGATCCTGCCGCTGGTGATCACGATCGCCATTGTGATTTGGGTCGCCGAGTACTTGAATGCCTGGCTCGGTCCCGGGACCATCATCGGTCAGCGGCTGCAGGGAGTGGGCCTGCGCTTCGCCAACAGCGAGACGTTCGCCTACACGATCGGCTGGGGAATCGTGCTGGCCGCGGTGTTCGGCCTCGGCGTCTTGATCGAATCCGGCGCTCGCCGCCGCATCCAAGGTCTGCTCGACAGCTTTTGGGGCCGTGTCCCCATGCTCGGCGGCATCTACGGCACAATTCGCCAGATCGTGGGAATGATAGACACCAAGGGGAGCCCGGACCTCAAGGGCATGAGCGTCGTGTACTGCATCTTCGGCGCGGAAAATGGGGCGGCGTTTCTCGCGCTGTTGGCGACGCCCGAGACATTTCGGATCGCCGACGTCGACTACAACGCGGTGATCATTCCGTCGGCCCCGGTCCCAGTCGGCGGCAGCCTGCTATTCGTCCCGGCAACTTCGGTCCGCCCAGCGGGCATCTCTGTCGACGCGTTCATGAGTGTGTACGTTTCGATGGGCGTCACCGGACCGCAATTCCTTACGGGCAGCACGTCGGCAGCGAAGTGAACGGCGGCTCGACCAATCGGCCGACGCGAATTTGCAGGCGCTCGCATCAGTCTGCCCGCGCGGGTCGCCACTGGTCGCTGCCGGAGAGGACCTGTTCGGGAGTGATTTCCGCGGCCTCGTTCTCCGTGAGTTGCCTGGCCCATTTCACGCGCTCGTTCGTGCTCGCGCCGGGACCCGTGTTACCGAACTCAGCATAGCGGGCCGTCGACTCGCGCTTGGGAAGGTCCCAATTGTGCCAGCCCGCGGGGCGGATGGCGGCAGGCAGTTTGCAGTTGAGAAACGTCACGGCGGCAAAATCGCGCCAGGGGCGGCCGAGGTACATCTCGACGCCAGGCTCGGCCGTGATGCTGCAGCTGTGGAAGACAAAGCCAAAGGGCTGAAAATCGGGTGTGGCCGCGGCGGTGATGTAGCTGCTCTTGAGGCAGTGGATGTCGCAGCTTTCGAACCAGGCCGTCGCGCCGCCGAAAATGAAATCGGTCGTGCCGGCGATGTAGCAGTGCTCGAAGTATTGCCGGCCGCGATTGAGGAGGATCGTGTCCTGGTTGCCCAAAAAGCGGCAGTTGCGAAATGCGGCCCGGTCGCCGTCGACGCGGAGCGCGAGTGCCTGACCCACCGGCCCGGCCGAGTTTTCGCACGTCAGGTTTTCGGCCGTGAAATCGTCGGCGTCGATCGTCACCGAGGGAGTGCGAAACGTACCGATCGGTTTGCCGTCGGCGCCGGGCAAGTTCGCGTGGAGGTCGTAGGTCAGGATCGTCGTCTTGGCGTCCTCGCCCACCAGGTGAAAGAACCGCTTCTCGCGCTGGACGTAGATCAGCTCTTTGTACGTGCCGGGCTTGATGCGAATGAAGACGGGATTTTCAGCCGTCCCGTTCGGCACGCTCATGATGGCGTCCTGCACCTTGGTGAATTGCCCGCTGCCATCGGCAGCGACGACGACTGTTGTGGCAGCGAACGCCTGGGAGCTGGCACAGGCGAAGGGAATGGCGGTGACCAAGGCGAGCAACGTTATGGTGGTGTTCATGTTGAATCGTTGAGGGATGAGTGGCGAGGCTGCATGGAACACGATTTGTCACGACGTAGACAGCGCATTTTAACAGCCTTTGATGTTGGCGGGACGCCGCCGATTTTGAAACTGCCGCAATATCTGTGGTGCAATTGGCGAAGAGATTCCAGGAATCGGTGCGCGCTGCTGGCAGCGGTTGCGGAACTATTCGAGTGACGCCCGCATCGAATTGGAAAGCCCAACGCTTCACCAAGAATGCATTGCTTGGATGGTCGAACGTGATTGGGTGTGCGATAATTCCGCCATTCGAGGTAGCAATTCCCCACTTCGGTGACGCATCCGCTTGAGAGTTCGTTGTTCGATTCTGGTTCGTCTCTCCACTGCCCCCTCTTTGCCCCACGGAGGACTCCATGCAACGCATTGAATTCGGCCTCGCTCGTCAAGTGTCGTTTGCGTTTTTGTTCGCCGCAACCATCGTCGCTGTTCCGGGCTTGAGCGATGCCGCTCAGGAAGATGCGGCGCCCGCTGCGGCGACGAATGCAACGGCGCTCGCCACGCCGACTCACCATCAAACGGGTCTGATCAAGGCAAACGTCGCAGGCATGCCCGACCGGAGCCTGAAGTGCTTTTGCCTGACTCCGGACAATCGCATCGTGGCGGGCTGCGCGGGCGGCGCGGGAGAATTGCGAGTGTTCGATGAGGCGGGCGAGTTTGTCGAGTCGTGGGCCGCGCCATTCGAGCCGGAGGCAATTTACGTGCGGGCGGATGGCAAGATCTTTCTCGCCGGCGCGGGAAAACTCGCGCGCTTGTCGTCGACGGGAGAGGTCGAACTGGAACGACCGGCGCCGCACGCCGAGTCGATGGGCGAAAACCTCGAAAAGATACGCGCCGATGTGATCGAACAGCGCAAGCAGCAGGCGGAGATGTTCGTCTCGCAGGCCAAGCAATATGACGAGATGATCGAGCGGACGGAGAAGCAGGCGGCCGACCTCGAGAAGCAGCTGGCGGACCTCGGCGAGGTTGGCGACGCCGGGCAAAAGAAACAGCTCGAACAGCAGCTCGCCATGCAGCGGCAGATGAAACAGCAGTACGAACAGGTCAAGAAACAATGGGACGAAATGGTCGCCCGTCAAAAACCGAAAGAGTTGACGGAGTCTGAGATCGACGAGCTCGTGGAGCAATCGATCCAATACAAGCGACAGGCCTCGTCGATCAGCGCCACGGAAGGCGAAGTGTTTTTGACGACCCACGCGTCCGTAGGATACGGCTTCGACGTCTGGAAGATGGACGCCGATTTCGCGGGCGGCAGGACGATCATCACCGGCTTGAGCGGTTGCTGCGGACAGATGGACGTCAAGGCGAGCGGCGACGGCCTGTTTGTCGCTGAAAACTCGAAGCATCGCGTGTGTCGCTACAACGGCGACGGCGAATTGATCTGCAATTGGGGCCACGGTGCCCGCAAGGGCATCGAAGGATTTGGCAGCTGTTGCAATCCGATGAATGTGGCCTTCGGACCGGAGGGCGCCGTCTATACGGCCGAAGACAACACGGGCCGCATCAAGCGATATTCGCCCGATGGCAATCTGCTGGGCCTGGTGGGCTCGGTCGACCTCGTGCCCGGCTGCAAGAACTGCTCGATCGCGGTAAACAGTGACGGCAGCCGCGTGTACATGCTCGACATCACACGCGGCCACATCGTCCGCATGGAGCCGTTCAAGCCGGGCGAAGCGCCGGCGCCGGCAGCGGTCGAGGACGAGGAAGCTGTCGAAGAGGATCCGCTGCAGCAATCGGCTTCGTATCGCGTGGACGTCATCGAGACTGACGTCGGCGGGACCGTCGCCAAAGGTGTGATGAAGCTTTTGGGATACGGCGATTGATGGGCGTGTCTCTTTGTGTCTCACTTGTCTGACTGACAACGCACCGAGAGGGCGATGCCATGCGCAGTATCTTGTTGGTAATGATCGTGCTGTTGGCGACCGGCCAGATCCTGGCAGCGAGGCCGGCCGTGTCTCAAGATGCCGAGGTTACGCTGTCCTTGGTGGTGATGGATCCGTTGGCCGCGCCGCTTTCGTGCCCGTGTGTTGATGGCTACGCTCAGCGAAAGTATGAAAAGCTGGCAGAGTATTTGAGCGACAGACTGGGCCGGCCCGTGCATGTCACGTTCGCCGAGTCGTTCGAAAAAGCGCTCGCGAAAGAGGGATGCAAGTTGATCGACATCGCCATCGGCAAGGACTCGGTCGTGCGACACGACGCGGCCGAGATGAAGCTTGGCATGACGCCCGTCGCGGCGCTCACCGGCAAGGACGGCAAGACGACACAAACTGGCCTGATCGTGGTTCGCTCGGGAGAGAAGGCTCAGACGGTCGCAGACTTGAAGGGCTACCGCATTCTGTACGGCACGGCGGCGTGCGACGAGAAGTTTTCCGCCGCGCGCGCCACGCTGGCGGCGGCGGGAATTGAGCTCGCCGCCCCGGAGTCCGCGGAGACGACCGAGGCTTGCAGTGACGGCGCCTGCAAGATCATCGAATGGGGCGACAACGAACATGCCGCGGCCGTCATTTCCAGCTACGCGGCACCGCTGCTCGAAGGCTGCGGCACGATCAAAAAGGGCGATCTCCGCGTGATTGGCGAAACGGCACCTGTGCCATTCATAACGGCGTTCGTCGCGGAACGCCTCGACCCGGCGACGCAGAACGAAGTGCGGCAAGCGCTTCTGGACGTCGGCAAACAGGCCGAGCTGCTCGCGGCTTTGGAGTCGCTTGTCGGTTTTGTGCCGATCGCGGAACGAGCTACCGACGAATCGAAACCGGCGGCGAATGTCGCCAAGCCCGATGCCAAGGCGACGTCCGGCTGGCCACAGTGGCGCGGGCCGAACCGCGACGCGCGCGTCAAATATTTGCCGCTCAAGCTCGCCGAGAAGCCTGCGATTGTTTGGCAGCAACCGCTGCACCGTCCCGGCTTGGGAGGCGTAGCGGCCACCGAAGATTTCGTGGTGATCGGCGACCGCGACGCGGGCAACATGCTCGATGAATGGCGGTGTTATTCGGCGCGCGATGGCACGCCGCTGTGGACGCAGTCCTACCCGGCACCCGGCCAGCTGGATTACGACAACATGCCCCGCGCGACGCCCCTGATCAACGCGGGGCGAGTTTATTTGTTGGGAGCGTTTGGCGACCTGACTTGCGTAGAACTCGAAAGCGGAAAGATCGTCTGGCGGATGAATATCCTCAAGATGTTCGACGGCGATCCGGATCTTGTGTGGGGTACCTGCTCCTCGCCGCTGATCGTCGACGGCAAGTTGATCGTGAATCCGGGCGGACCGCAGGCTTCGCTCGTTGCTCTCGATCCGGTGACGGGTGGCCTCATTTGGCAATCGCCCGGTGATCGGCACGCCTACGCGTCGTTTATCGTGGCAACGCTCGGCGGCGTGCGGCAAATCGTGGGCTACGATCGCACGTCGCTTGGTGGGTGGGAAATCGCCACTGGCAACCGGCTGTGGACGCTCAAGCCGCCGTATGAAGGCGACTTCAACGTCCCCACGCCTGTGGCCGTCGACGGCAAGCTGCTCGTGGCATCCGAAAATAACGGCACGCGGCTCTATGCGTTTGACGACACGGGTCGCATCGTGCCGGATCTACTGCAGTTGACGGACGAATTGACGCCGGACGTGAGCTCGCCGGCTGTCCTGGCGAATCGCGTGTTCTGCGTCAACGGCAGCATGGTCTGCCTCGATTTGTCAAAAGAGCTGCAGCCAATTTGGATCGGCGAAGACGACGCGTTCTGCGACTCGTCTCCTCTGTTCGTAAGCGACAATCGCGTCCTGGCATTTGGTCGCGGGCACGAATTGATTCTCGTCGACGCGCAGAGCGATGAATTTTCCATCATCTCGCGACAACAGGTTTTTGAGGGGCACGGAGGAGGAGAGCCGCTGGCGCATCCGGCATTGGTCGGTTCGCGGCTCTATCTGCGCGGCGAGAATTCGCTGGCGTGCATCGAATTGAGCGCCGAGTCCAATTCGACGTCGACTGCTGGCGCAGAATAAACCGCATCTGCCAAGAGGACTCGGCTTTACTTTGGCGTCCGCCGGCGCCGTTGCTCGCGGAGCGTCTCGGTGGGCTGGACGATGTCCCAGGCCAGCCCCATCCGCTCCCACAGGCAGATCGTGAGATAGGTGACGTCGAGTTCCCACCAGCGGTGGCCGTGGGCCGCGGCGCGCGGGTCGGCGTGATGATTGTTGTGCCAGCCGTCGCCGTTGGTGGCGAGCGCGAGGAGCCAATTGTTGCGGCTGTTCTCGCGGGTCTCGTAATTGCGGTAGCCCCAGAGATGGGCGGCCGAATTGACGCCCCAGGTGACGTGCCAGGTGACGATCGTTCTCATTACGACGCCCCACAACAGCCACTGCAGCCCGACGCGGTAGCTGCCGGCCCAATCGCCGTGGAGCCAGTATCCGACTCCCAGCCCGGCGGCGAAGAACAGAGCCGCGTGGGCGAAGAAGATCCACACATACAGCAGGTTCCGTTCCAGCCGCATGTAGAACCGATCGCTGAGGATGTCGCGGGCGTAACGGTGATACGTTTCGGCCGCGGTCGTCTCGCGGTTCTCGATAAACAGCCAACCGACATGGCCCCAGAACCAGTCGACCATCGGTGTGTGAGGATCGGATTCGTGGTCCGAATGTTGATGGTGCAAGCGATGCACGAGGACCCAGCGGGCCGGTGACTGCTGCAGAGTGCACGTACCGAGAATCGCCAGCGTGTGCTCGAGCCATAACGGGCACTTGTAGCCGCGATGGGTGAGGAGCCGATGAAAACCGGCGCCGATGCCCAGCGAGCAGAAGATGTAATTACCGATCGGCAGCCACGCGACGCCCCACCAGCTGAACATGCTCGGCAAGAAAGCGAATGGTATCGCCAAATGGAACAGGCCGACGCCGATGATGTACGGCCAGATCAGGCGGCTCTTGGAATCGACCAAGGGTGGTCGCGGGATCGGCCGCTGGAGCGCGCTGGTCGGCTTCAACTCCAGCGCGTCGAAGTCACTTCTCGCCGGCGGCGACAGCGTATCAACGGCCGCAGGGCTGGTTTCGGCTTCAACGGTCGTCGACATCAAACATCCTCCGTGGCGATGGATCTGTCCCGCCATCGAGCCACGCAATCGCAAACCGCCGGTAACCGAGGCAAGGCATTGAATATAGGGCGACCCATCCGGGCGGTCAATTACGTGGAAATCGGGGGCGGCTGTCGCTCGGCACGGCAGAAACGACTGGGGATCGCCGGCCTTTCCGCGGTTTGTTCCAGGCTATAATTTTGCGTGGCAGATGCCTGCAAAGCCCAAGGGAGTGTTCCATGAATCCCGCACGTGCGCTGGTGCTCCTGTTACTACTCGTCGAGTTCGCCAGCGGGCAAGACAAGGCCGCCGCGCCGCCGGTGCTCAAATCGCTGCACGGCACGATGATTACGCTCATCGACAGCGATCGCGGCATCGAAATGGAGGTCTGGGCCAAAGGAAATAACGTTCGATCCGAGATCAAGATGGGAGACGCGAAGGTTGTGGTCGTGCAGCGCGGCGACACGATGTACACGTTCAGTCCCGGCAAAAGCGATGGACAGAAGACCCGCTTTGAATCTGGTCTGGCAGCGCACGGATTGATCGAGCAGATTGCGATCGTGAAATCGCGCGGCAAGAAAGAACGCTCCCAAGTCGCCGAAGGCATCCAGTACGATCAGTACTCCTATAATGTTGATGCGCCGCAGGAGCAGGCGATCGTATTGTTGGAGACCAAAACCTCGTTGCCCAAAGACTGGTTCAGCGTCGTCAAGAACGGCGATCGCGAACCGGCCGGAATGCGGATTGTGTTTCGCGACCTGGAGGCCAACGTCGAAGTGCCGGACGAGTTGTTTGAGTTGCCGGAGGGCGTTAAATTCTCCGACGTTACGGCCGCGGACTTGATGTCGACACCCATTCCGCAGTCGGTCCCCAAGGGCTCGACGGACCAATAGCCGGACCGCTAAAGCGCAAGGCAATGGAGCGGCCGCGCTCCTGGGGAGCAACGGCCGAACTGGCAGGAATCGGCCGGAAAACGGGCCATTTGTTGACACTGGCCAGAATTGCCGTTAGTCTAATAATTGTAACGGTTTACGCTATTCGAGAGCGTCCTGCCGGACGGCCGGTGCAGCATCCGCGGCCCGTCGGCGGCGATCCTTGGCCTGTTCCTGTCCGAGCCCGCGGTGGAATTCGCATCCCCGCTGTGCGATAAAAGCAGCTCGCTCTCACGATTTTTCGGAACAGACATCTTTGCGCGGCACGGCGATGGCAAAAAAAGACCTGGGTGATTTTCTCATCGAGCGGCGGATCATCGGCAAGGATCAGCTTGCCGAAGCCAAAGCGTTGGCCAAGAACAATGGCGGCAAGGTCCACGACGTCCTCATCAAACAGGGCTACGCCACGAGCGAGCAAGTCATGCAGGCGATGGCCGACCTGCACGGCTACGAGTTCTTCGATCTCCGCGACGTGCCGATTCCGCCGCACATTGTCGAACTCGTGCCCGAGTCGGTGGCCCGCGAAAACGCGGTGATTCCGCTTGCGGAAGAAGACGGCGCCCTGAAGGTGCTCACCAGCGATCCATTCGATTACGAGACGCAGGAGAAGCTGCAGTTCATTCTCAATCGTAAAGTCGATATCGCGCTCGCCACACGCGAGAGCATTCTCGAAGCCATCAATCGTAACTACGGCCAGATGGGCGACGAGTCGGCCGACTCGATGCTGCAGGAATTCACCGACACGGCGATCGACTTCACGGAGACCGAAGAAGGCCAGGACGCCGGCGGGGGCGAAGAGGTCGACGAGCTCAGCGCCCCGATCGTGCGGCTCGTGCAGCTGATGATCGGCGAGGCAGTCCAGCTGCGGGCCTCAGACATCCACGTCGAGCCGTTTGAAGACAAGGTGCGGATCCGGTACCGGATCGACGGGGTGCTGGTCGAGCGGGACAGCCCTCCCCGCCGCTTGCTGGGCGCGCTGCTCTCCCGCATCAAGATTCTGGCCAAAATGGACATCGCCGAACGTCGCCGCTGCCAGGACGGCCGGATCAAGATTACGGCCGGCGGCAAGGAGCTCGACCTGCGGGTGAGCATGCTGCCAACCAACCATGGCCAGTCGTGCGTGATGCGGCTCCTGGATAAGGACAACATCAAGGTCGGTGTCCGCCAACTGGGCTTGAGCGAGCGCGACTTCAAGGTCTTCCGGACGCTGATCAAGCGGCCGAACGGAATTGTGCTGGTTACGGGGCCTACGGGCTCTGGGAAAACTACGACGCTGTACGCTGCGCTGAACGAGCTCAACCGGCCGGACCGGAAGATCATCACGGCCGAGGACCCGGTCGAGTATTACCTCCCGGGAATCAACCAGGTGGAGGTAAAGCATAGTATCGGACTGGACTTTGCAAAGATTATTCGCGCGATGTTGCGTCAGGCACCGAACGTCATCCTGGTGGGGGAGATGCGTGATTATGAAACAGCGAGCATGGGAATTCAGGCGAGTTTAACTGGACACTTGGTTTTCAGTACTTTACATACGAACGATGCGCCCGGTGCTGTTACACGTATGATCGATTTGGGTGTGCCGGCGTACCTAGTGTCCGGCAGCGTCATCGGCATCCTCGCCCAGCGGTTGGTCCGCGTCATTTGCTCCAAGTGCAAGCAGCCGCACCAACCGACCGAGCGCGAACTGCAGGCCGCCGGCATCACGCCGGAACAGGCCGCTTCGGCGAACTTCATGAAGGGCAAGGGCTGCAATCACTGTGGCAATGGCGGTTACCGGGGTCGATTGGGCATTTTCGAACTGATGACGATGAGCTCGAAGATCCGCGAGCTGGCTTTCCAGGGCGCGTCGACTCAGGAGATCCGCAAAGCAGCCATAAAAGGCGGCATGACAACGCTTTACGACGACGGCATCCGGAAAGTGCTGGAAGGGATTACGACGATCGAAGAGGTCTTCCGGGTCGCCAAGAAGAGCGGTTAGCCGCATCAATCCGTCGCCTTTTAGCATCAGCGTCGCTGCTGCACGCTGGACCCCAATTATCATGAAACTAGCGGTTGCCAACGGGCCGGCGGCCGTGGCTTCCGACGCATCCGCACTCGATCCGACGAACCCTTGCCGACGACTCGCAGCGGTTCGCGGCGCGGGTCCGGACACGCGAAGAGCCAAGTATTTTTCCGTAGAAAACTTGAGTCGACAGATTGGCAGGCGAATAATCCATTGGCCAGGCGGTGCTCCGGAGCGCCGCGGGCAACGCTGGGGCGGAATCGAGCGCAACTTCTTTGCGGCCAGCCGATTGCGTCGCAGCGGGAACAGCTAGCGTGGGGATCATTGGCGGCCGTCTGTCAACCGCATTCGCGGAAGAGCGGGCAACGGCCTCCACGGAACAGCCGGACAGAGGCTTCCTTAGCCACGATGCCTGTCGATGGATGGATTCGCCGTTGGGCGACAGTCGCGACCGATCGGATCGCGCTGCCGCGGGCGGTTTGCACTGACAGGGATACGTAGCTAGAGGAATTTGAGTTATGGGCACACTTCTTATCGACAAGCTGCTCTCGGCGGCCGTGAAGCAGGGGGCCAGCGATCTGCACATCACGATCGGCCAGCCGCCGGTGCTGCGGCTGCATGGCCGGCTGCAGCGCCTCAAGACCAAGGTGCTCGAACCGGCCGACACCACGGCGCTGATGAAGAGCATTACGCCGGAACGCTGCCAACAGGAACTTCAGGAGACGGGCAGTACAGACTTCGGCTTCTCGTTCGGCGATCAGGCGCGGTTCCGCGTCTCGGTGTTCCGCCAGCGGGGCGCCTTGGCGATGGTGCTGCGGCAAATTCCGATCAAGATGTGGACCATGGACGAGCTGAAGGTGCCGTCCATCTTCAAGGGCTTGATCACCCGGCCCCGCGGCTTGGTGATCGTCACCGGCCCGACCGGCTCCGGCAAGACGACGTCGCTGGCGGCGATGGTCGACTATCTGAACGACAACGTCGACCACCACATCATCACGATCGAAGACCCGATCGAATTCCAGCATCAGCACAAGAAATCGACGATCAACCAGCGCGAGGTGGGCGTCGACGTGACGTCGTTCTCCGAAGCGATTCGCCGCGCTTTGCGGCAAGACCCGGACGTGATCCTGGTCGGCGAAATGCGCGACTTGGAGACGATCGAAGCAGCGATCACGGCCGCCGAAACGGGCCACATCGTGTTCGGCACGCTTCACACGAGTAGCGCGGCCGGCACGATCAACCGCATCATCGACGTGTTCCCGACCAACCAGCAGGAGCAGATTCGCACGCAGCTGGCCACGGCGGTGATCGGCATCCTCTGCCAGCAGCTACTCAAGAAGATCGGCGGCGGCCGCGTGGCGGCGTTTGAAACGCTGGTCGTTACGCCCGGCATCGCCAACCTGATCCGCGAGAACAAGATCTTCCGCATCACGTCGTCGATCCAGACCGGCTCGAAGCACGGCATGATGCTCTTGGACGACCATATATTCAACCTCTGGAAGGACGGCCTGATTGCCAAGGAATCGGGCCTCGAGAAGTGCAACAACCCGGAAGAGCTCGCACGCCGCTTTGCGCAAGCGGAGAAGGGCATCTTCGACGATCAACCGATGGAGCAACAAGCCGAAGCGTAGGGCCTGTAGATGCGACGGACTGCACGCAGCCAACCAAACATTAACTGGATTTCCCGACTCCTCACTCCCAACTCCTCACTGTTTGACTTTGCAAACATGGCACATCGACGCATCGGTCAAGTCCTGGTCGACATGGGGTTCATCACCGACGAGCAGCAAGAGCTGCTGGTAGATGAACAGCACGAGCATCCCGGCCAGCTGCTCGGCAAAGTGGCCATCGACATGGGCCTGATCAACGACGATCAGCTGGCCCAGGCGCTCGCCGAACAGCTGTCGCTCCACTCGGTGTCGCTGCCGGACATCAAGGTCAAGAACGACGTGCTCGCGTTAGTGGCGGCGCCGATGGCGCAGATGTACCGGATCGTGCCCATCGAATTCGACGGCGACACACTCACGGTCGCCACGTGCGACCCGCAAAACCTCAGCGTGCAGGACGAATTGCGGACGTTTCTGGGCTACAACATCCGTGTCGTCGTGGCCACCGAGCCGGCCATGACTTCGCAGCTCGAGCGCTATTACGGCGAAAGCACCGAGAGCGTCGAGAGTATCGTGTCTTCGCTGGAAGAGGACGCGGAGCTCGCCGCGGCCGCGGCCGGGATCAGCGCCGACGGGCCGATCAATCTGGATGACGTGACGGCGCTAGCCGATAGCGCGCCGGTGCGGAAGCTGCTCAATATGGTGCTCCTGATGGCGATCAAGGAGCACGCCAGCGACTTGCACTTCGAACCGTTTGAAGACGAATTCCGCATCCGCATCAAGGCCGACGGCGTGCTCTACGAAATGGTGCCGCCGCCGCGCCATCTGGCGTTCGCGATCACCACGCGCATCAAGGTCATGGCCAATCTCGACATCGCCGAGCGGCGTTTGCCGCAGGACGGCCGCATCGAGCTCACGGTCGGCGGCCACCCGGTCGATCTGCGGGTGAGCGTGTTGCCGACGATGTTCGGCGAGAGCGTGGTCATGCGGGTGCTCGATCGCTCGGTGGTGTCGCTCGACCTGGCGAAGGTCGGCATGAACAAGGAGACGCTGGAAAAATTCCGCGATGCGATCGAGAAGCCGAACGGCATCGTGCTGGTAACCGGTCCGACCGGCTCGGGCAAAACGACGACGCTCTACTCGGCGCTCAACGAGCTCAACAGCGTCGAAGACAAGCTGATCACGACCGAAGACCCGGTCGAGTACGACATGGACGGAATCGTGCAGGTGCCGATCGACGCTTCGATCGGCAATACATTCGCCCAGATCTTGCGAGCCATATTGCGGCAGGATCCGGACAAGATCCTGGTCGGTGAGATTCGCGACCTGGAGACGGCGGAGATCGCGGTGCAGGCTTCGCTGACGGGTCACCTGGTGTTCAGCACGCTCCACACCAACGACGCGCCGAGCACGATCGTGCGGATGAAGGACATGGGCGTCCCCACGTTCTTGATCACGGCGACAGTCGAGGCGATTCTCGCGCAGCGGCTGGTCCGCAAGGTCTGCATGCAGTGCCGCGAGGAATACACTCCGGCCCGCGAAGTGCTGGAGGACTTGGAGCTCACCAGCGACATGGTCCGCGGCAAACGGTTTTACCGCGGAGCGGGCTGCGAAATTTGCAACAACACCGGGTACAAGGGCCGCGTGGGCCTGTTCGAGTTGATGGTTATGACCAACGAGCTCCGTGACGCAATCATGGGCAACGCTCAGACCGACGAGCTCCGCGAGATGGCCCGCAAGCAGGGCATGGTCTCGCTCCGCGACGCCGGCATTAAGGCCTGTTTCGAGGGCACGACCACGCCGGACGAAGTGGTCCGGGAAACGATTTTGGAAGCGTAGAAGAAGCCGAGTTTATTCTGCTTCGGACTGGTCGCTTAAGCGACCAGTCCAACTGGGAACGCAAACATGCCAACATTTCAATTCGAAGCGATGGACTCGACGGGCGCCGAGATCAAGGACGTGATCGAGGCGGCGACCGAGGAGGATGCGCAAGCTACGATCCGCCAGATGGGCTACTTCGTCACGAAGATCACCGTGAAGAAGAGCCGCAAGAAGGCGGAAGCGACCACCGGCGCGAAGAAGAAACGCGGCTTTGTGTTCGGCGGCGTCAAATCGAGGGAGCTCACCAGCTTCACACGGCAGCTTTCAATTCTGCAGGACGCCGGCCTGCCGATCTTGCGGAGCCTGCGGATTCTCGCCGGCCAGGCCCGCCCCGGCCGCCTCAAGTATTCGCTCGAAGACACCTGCGACGAGATCGAAGCGGGGGCCACGCTCTCCGAAGCGATGGCCAAGAGCCCGAAGTGCTTCAACCGGTTGTACGTAAACATGATCAAGGCCGGCGAGGCGGGCGGTGCGTTGGAACTGATTCTGCAGCGTCTGGCCGACTTCCAGGAGCGCAGCGAGTCGCTCAAGCGCAAAGTCAAAGGCGCGATGATCTACCCGGTCGTGGTGATGAGCGTCGCGGTCGGCATCTTGACGTTCATCATGATCAAGATCGTGCCCGAGTTCGAAAAGATCTTCGTCGAGTTCGACCTCGAGCTGCCGAAAATGACGCTGTTGTTGGTGTCGATCTCCCAGTGGACGGTCAACTACTGGTATTTGATCCCCGGCATCCCGGTCACGATCTGGCTCACGATCAAGCTGATTCGCAAATTCAAACATGGCCGCATCGGCTGGGATCAGTTCATCATCAAGGTGCCCATTTTCGGCGCGCTAATCGAGAAGAACATCCTGGCCCGCACGACGCGGACCCTGGGCACGCTGGTCTCCTCCGGTGTGCCGATTTTGGAAGCGCTCACGATCACGCGCGACACGGCCGGCAACGCGACCTTCGAGAAGATGTACCAAAAGGTCAGCGAGGCGATCCGCGAGGGCGAGGCGATCGCCAAACCAATGAAGGAGAACTCGATCCCCGGCTTCCATCCGGTGGCGGCGTTCTTCTGGTTCTGCTTCATCGGCGGACCGATCGGGCTGCTCTTGTACCTCTTGAAATTCAAGCAACGCATCGTCGACGACATCGTGGTCAACATGGTCGACGTCGGCGAAGAAACGGGCGAGCTCGACACGATGCTCTACAAGGTGGCCGACACCTACGACGAAGA
>JBFWSG010000043.1:0-50941 GCA_050248495.1 Pirellulales bacterium
TCCCAATCCAGCAATACCCGTTCTCGCAGATCAATCGAATAAGCTCGCATCACGGACCCTCCTGGATCCGCTCAGAATAATCTATCCGAACCAGCTAGCAGAACAGCAATCGGAAAGGCGCTCTAGAGACCGGCTCTCGTCGGACAGGGTCATTTCCCGTCGACACCTGTAGGTCACGAAGTAGGTAGATCCTCCCATTTCCCAATGGGGCAAATTGCGACTTCGGATGCGAAGCTGGTCGATGGCGAACGGCTGATCGTCCATAGCGGCATTTTAGACACCGGCCAGCGGCCGGTGCCACTATCATTTGAGAGGCGCCGCCGCTGCTCCGACGAACTCGCGCTTCCAGATCTCTCGATCCTGCTCGTCCACTTTACCGTCGGCGTTGGCGTCGGCGCGGAGGTCGGTCGTCGAGCCTTGCGTGTCGCGCCAGATCGTGTCGTCCGCGGCGTCGACGTTGCCGTCACGATTGAAGTCTGCCGGCGACGCGATCCGCAGGTCTTGCTTCGGGTTGATCACCGACCCAGGAATCGGTCCCAAGCCCAACAGCTTAAGCGCCAAGTTTCCGGTGTCGCCGTTGCGGATCGGCTGATGATCGAAGCCATATTCGGGGCGCGATTCACCCGGCTCTGTGCGGGTGCCCGAGTTAAACGCATACAGATCGCCGCGGCAGGTGCCGGCGCCCCACACAAACACCGGAATCGTGTAATTGACCGACATGTCGCTCTCGGCGTGATTCGTGCCCACTCCGCCATGATCGGCGGTGAGAATGATTGTCGTCTTGCAATTCAATTCGGGATCGGATTCCACAAGTTTCAACACGTCGGCCAGGCAGCGATCGACCGAGGCGACAGCCTGCAAGTATTCGGGACTGCCCCAACCGAATCCATGACCGGCCGAATCGCAGTCGCGGTAGTGCACGAAGGCGTAATTGAAATGATTCGCGGCCAAGTCGGAGAGAAAACGGTGGTTCATGCCGTCGGAGTAGTTGGGCGGACCGTCGTCCTGGAAGAAGAACGTGTCGATCTTGTCGCGGCCGTGGGCATTGGCGGCGCCGGTCGTGGCGTTGTAGCTCTGGTCGTAGATGACGAACTTGTCCTTGGTCGTGTAGAGAGCGGTCGACAAGCCCGCATCGTGGGCGACGTCGAAGGTGCTGGCGATGTACTTGGCGGCGGGGTTCCCCGTGTTGTGCAGCGTCGCGCCCTTCTGGGGCACGTCGTTGATCGTCCAGCCGTGAAAGCGGCCCACTGGAAAAGCGGCCGCCTGCTCCACCGGCAGGCCGGTGATCATGCATGTGTGGTTCGGCAGCGTGATTGTGTACGAGTAGTCTGTGCGAGCGTTGGTGGTCCAGGCACCTTCGGCTTCCAATCGTGCGAACGTCGGCGCACGGCCGGCGTCGATCACCTGCTGCATCCAATGGGGATTGAGGCCGTCGACGCTGACGTGGATCACATGCTCGGCCGCGGCAGCATCGTACGACGGCGCGAAAGCGGCCGCTGCAAGCCAAATCAGCCCGAACGCCAGAGCGCGAGCGCTGCGAAGCAAGAACGACATGGAAGCAAAACGGCGAAGTGGGAAAGCGGGGGGGGCAGGATGGGGATGATTGTCGCCCCTATTATAACCATTGCGGCACCGGTTGCGAAACCGGCTGCCGAATCCGCCGATAACCACTCCTACGGCTTGAGGCGAATGCATCGGCTTCAACGGACCGCGCATGAATCAAATGTGAAGAAATTGTTCAAGCGTCAAAAGCGCGTTTAATGGCCTTTCGCGCAATGCGTCCCAGGTCCGTGCATTCTAGGACGATCTCACCCATCATGAGATAGAATAGGGCAGAGGGTTCAGGTACCTGGCCGAAGGACGGCACATCGGCGCCGAGTCCCGAGCCATAGTGCTCGTTGCGAAAGCTTTCCTTCCAGAGACTAAAGTTGTCGACAGTGAACTTGCTGCCCAGGCCGTCGCGCCAAATGCTGTAGTCGGCGGCGTCGACCGTGCCATTAGAGTTGAAATCGCCGGCCATCCCCGTAAAGGACTGACCCATGTGGCTCTTCCAGACCTCGTAGTCGAGATTGTCGACGACGTGGTCACCATTGCCATCGGCGTCGAGCGCACTGGTGGATCCCAGCGAATCTCGCCAGACCGAATAGTCTGCCGCGTCGACCTTGCCGTTGAGGTTATAGTCGCCCGTGGGGATGATCGTGTTCGATTGGCCCGGCGGTCTCACCGCGAGCGAAATTCCGTGCGTCGTATATAGTACGCGCCACGTGAGTCCGCTCGGCAACGTGGGCAGCTCATGGCTGCTGAAAGTGCCGATGATGTTCCCCGCGGTCACAATCTCGAACGTCTGATAGAGACTAGGAGTAAACCCCGGTGCGAAGAGCACCTGCAAACCGCCGGCGATCACAGCTGCGTCGTCGATCTGCAGCTGATCGAAGCTGGTGCCGGGCGTCGTGCCGCCCAATTGCAGTTGCACCTTGCCGCCATTTTGCACAAAACTGTCACTGATGGTGCTGATCGTAGTACCCAAACCGGGCGCAAACGTACCTTGGTTGAGCACCAGACTGCCGATGATCGTTTTGGTTTCCAGCAATCCGCCGTTGACAGCGAACTGGCCGTCGGGAGCGACGTTGAGTGTGGGGGTCTTTACGAGCCCGCTTTGCAGAGTGAATGCGGCGCCTTGCTCGACTGTGATCGAAGTGGCACCGTTGATCGCGGCGGACGGGCCGTCGACGACGACCTCGCCAGCGGAGACCGTCATCGAGCCGGCAAACGTATTATTGCCCGAGAGCGTAACCTTGCTCGTGCCCAATTTTCGCACGCTGTGTGGCGAGGTGAGGCTGGGCATGGCACTGTCATAGTAATCGCGGATAGCGCCCCCGATGACAAAATTCTGTGTACCGTTGCCGGTGATTTCCAGGTTGTGCAGCAGTTGCACCTCGGTGTCCACGCGGAAGGCGAATCTTTGCGAGCCGCCGCTGGCCGTCGCGGTGAGGTTGATCCGCGGCAATTGGCCATCGAGGCTCTTGACGAACAGCACTGCGTTGCCGTTGATCAAGCCTTGTCGGTTTGACAGTCCATTAAAACTACCGCTCAGTCTTAGTTCGTTGAGCATAAAAGTTTCGCGCGACAACCGCTTCATGTCGTTGGTAGCGGTGTAGTCGGCGTCATTTCTCGTGCCAAACTCGATAATCGCGTTGGCATAGGCGTCCTGGGGCTTGAGCGTGGCGATGTTTGCCGTGCCCCCTTGCTGCCAATTGTTGGCCGTGCTCCAGTTGGTCGTCGATGACAAATTGTTGCGAAACACGAAATGGTCGAACGCGTTCTGGTCGAGCGTACCGAGTGATCCCCACTTTGGTTTGGCGAGCGTCGCCTCCCAATTCGTCAGCTCGCGCGTTAATTCGGCCACAAGATCAGGACGGGACGGCCCGTAGTAAACATTTTCCTGTGGATTGAGCGCGATATTGAACAGGAATTTGCCTGGAGCATTGGGGCGATAGGGCAACGTAAGCTTCCAATCACCACGACGGACCGCCCAGGTGTCAAACGAACGCCAGAACCGCACGGTATTCGGGTCTTCCGTTGCTTCGCCCTTGAGAAACGGCATAACGTCGTGTCCGTCTGCCGCGATCTGGGAAACGTCGCCACCGGCAGCGTTATACAGAGTCGGCGCAATATCGTGGGCGTCTACCGGCTTATCGTACGTGCCCGGCTGCAACCCTGGAGCGCGCACCAGGAACGGAACACGGAGTCCGCCCTCCGTACTGCTCCCCTTGTAGCCACGCAGCGGGGCACTATCGCCCTCGTTATACACAGGTGGGGCCGGACCATTGTCATTCATGAACACGACGATTGTATTGTCATCGACGCCATTGGCCTCGAGCGCCGTCATAACGTCGCCGATGGACCGGTCCAGCGCGTAATTCATGGCGGCCTCGAGGCGCCGCGTAGGATCAGAAATATTTGAGAAGTGGTCGAGGTCGGCTTGCTTCGCCCCCCAGGGCGAATGGGGCGCGTTGAACGCTAGGTAAAGAAAGAAGGGATTTGCGTCGTCGGAATGGTGATTGATGAAGGATACCGCCTCTTCGCCAAACGCATCGGTGACGTAGCGACCATTGACTGGGTCGTACTTGCTCTTGTCGCCCTCGGTGCGCCATTGCGCCTCGATGTTGGCGTCACCGCGGCGCATCGAGGATTCGTCTCCCCCGGCGCCGAAGTATTGCCGCGCGCCGCCGAAAAATCCGAAGAACTCGTCGAATCCTTTGTCGAGCGGGCGATTGTAACCGTCGGCATAGCCCAAATGCCACTTACCAATTGCACCGGTGCTATAGCCAAGCCCTTTGAGACGCTGGGCGATGGTGATTTGCTGATCGCTGAGGCCTTGATTCCCAGCGGTCGAAATTACATTCAAACCGCCCATAATGTTATCTTCGAATCCGTATCGCTGGGCGTATTGGCCAGTCAACAATCCGGCCCGCGATGTGCTGCACAAACCATCGGCCACGTAGCCTTGTTTGAGCACCATACTCTGTGCGGCGAGTGCGTCGAGATTGGGAGTCTCCGATCGCGCTTCCCTGCCGAGCAGCGCGGCGGAAAAACCAAAGCTGTTGTAGCCCGCATCGTCGGAGACGATGAGCACAATATTGGGCTTCGCCGCGCCGGAGGCGTAGGTGGTCACACCCAAGGCGCACAGACTCCCCCAGACCAGGCAGAGACCAAGCCAGTAATGGCGATGCATAGAATGTCGACGCGCGTCGTCCTAGCGTTGTATCAGCCGGCGTTCGAGATGAATCCTTCACAAAAGATGAGTCTAGCCGCCCCTCGGGACAAACGCCGACCGGCAAGCTTCCCCGAAAGCATTGCCCCCATAATAGTTTGGGGGGGCAAAACCGTCAATCATTTGAGCGCGCTATGAGCGCTGTTTTAACAATCGAGCGACCTACTGTCCGTACAGAGATTACGGCCCGAAGATCGGCTGCGGATGCGACTTTTTCCGAGGCCTGGCCGCGGTATTCGAAGGAATGCTGCCGGTGATTTGCTCGCCCGCAGGTTCACCACCGCCGAGAAGCACTTACCGGCGCGTGAGCCGCAACCGGGCTGCCAAGGGGAGAATGAGTCCACAGAGGAGCAAAGCGGCCGGCTCGGGCACCGCTGCCGAACCGCCGCCGGGCCGGCTGGCTCCGAAATTCGCCTTCCAGTCGTCGTAGTCCAACTCCGTATAGACCGAGCCCAATCCGTCGCGCCACACGGTGTAGTCGGTGGCGTCGACGACGCCGTCGTCGTTGAAGTCGCCAGGCACGCCAGCGCCTCCCGTCAATGCGTCCACCGTGTCCTGGTCAAAGACAGTAGCAGAATTGCGGTTAAAGATCCCAGACCCGTTCATGCCAGTAAAACCATTGTCCCAGTAGAAAGGTGAGATTCCCAGGCTGTTGGCTGTGTCGACGATCAGCTGATGATAATACAGCCTTGAAGCACGATGCAGGTCCAGGTCGGCGCCCGTCAATTCCGGATTTCCCGTGCGATTCATGGCGCCAAATTCACCCAGGATCACGGGCACGCCCTGGCTGACGAACTTGGAGTTCATCTTTTGCAGTTGACTCACGAGCCAGTCTTCCTCGCTGTGAGTCGCGTTGCGATTGGGCAGCGTGGTCGAATGATAATCTTGCCCCCAAAAGTAGAACATGTCGCCCCAATTTGCATCTTCCCCCAACCCGGCGAACTGCCAGGGGTCATAATAGTGAACTTCAACGGCCAAACGGTTGTCCGTCGGGTCGTTGGGCAACGTGTTCATCAATGAATTGGTCAGGTCAATGTTCGTGTTCGGCCCCTGGACTACCAACCAGCGGGACGTGTTGCTGCCGCCCGTGCCGCGGACCGCGTTGACAAATGTCTGGTAGTAGGACGACAACGTGGACATTTCGGCGACGGTATCGGCGTTTGGTTCATTCGCGGCAGCAAACAACAACCGCTCGTCGTAGCTTGCACCGGCAAAGGTATTGGCGATCTGCGTCCAGTAGGCGTTCATTTTCGCGTTGATCGTTGGATTGACGGAGTTGCCAATGTTATTTTCCAGCCAACCACCATCCCAGTGATCGTTGACAACGACGGTCAGGCCAGCCGCAAGGGACCAGTCAACGACCTGTTTGACCCGGTTCAACCAGGAGGCGTTAATTACGTGCGTTGTCTGGTTGGCGTGACTGTCCCACGCCACCGGGATACGAATTGTGTTGAATCCGGCCTCGGCGACTGCGTTGATCATCGGCTGGGTGACCGCCGGGTTGTTCCAGGTGCCCTCGCCGCTGGGCGGCTCCAACGTATTGCCGAGATTCCATCCGTAGGTCGGCGCAGGGAACTGCGCCAGCGCGGTCGCCGGAGGCACGAGTCCGCACGCGATTACAGCCAAGAGAGCGTTTAGCCGCTGATTCATCTTTTTGTACCGACTCTCCTTGTTTCCTGTTTCAAGCAGGAAAGAAAAGCGGACAAGAGGAAACGTCCAGTCAGGCCGCGAGTCTCCGAATTCCGGTCGCGAGCGCGCGTGCGCAACGTGCGAGCAGGACTCATGTTCCGTGCCTCAATTTATCTCGCGTTCCGCATCAAGGCGCTCGAAGCGGCACAGAAGTGGCGAGGGTCACTTCTGCGCCGCCTTGAGGTTGGCTTTGGGCGCTTCTTGCCCGAAGGGGGCGTCAGTTGACGCCTTCCATCGAGTTCACGCCGCGATACGCCTCGCCGTACGACGTGCCGTTCCGGGTGCCGAGGGCGTTGAATACTTCGAGGTCAATGTCGTAGTTGATCGTGTGGACGCTGCCGTCGGCGAAGACGGCGTTGAAGCCGCCCGGATGAGCCGAACCGAAGTGGAATTCCCAGTAAGGCCACTCGTTATTTGCGTACTCCGACATCATCTTGTCGGTCGCCCCGTCCTGCAGCGGCGGCACGCCCGTGTTGCGCATGACGTCCGGGTCCCAACCGTCGGTCCAGCCGGCATCGTCGGACGAGCTGCCCGTCTGGTAGAGCCCAGGAAAGATGTATTTCTCGCCGACCAGCAGCGTCTTCGACGTGCCGTCCGTCACCTGGCTAATTTTGACCGGAGCAGGGGCATCGGCAAATTTTCCGTCACGTTCTCCAGTGAACGGATTGAACGGCCCCGGAATCCAGGCCGAGCGCACGATCACTCCGTCATAGACACCGTGATATTGGGGTGGCTGTCCGACTTGCTGTGAGGGATTGGGAATGTCGGCTGCGCCGGTGCCCGGACAGGAGCACGGGTAGGCGCTGGTCCAAGAGTTCCATTTCGGATACTCAGTATTGACGTCAACCGGCGGATCGCTGTTGTCGGAGCGCGTCTTCGTACAGGGATGGGCGCTGGCGTAGTCGGTGAGCACGACGCTCAGCTCTTGTCCCTGTACATTATGGGTGACACGGGTGACACCACGACGCGACGGGCAAATATAGAGCGGCACGGAGACGTCTCGCATCTGAGCACTCGTCACGATGTTGTGCAGCGCTTGCTCCTCCAAATAAGGCAGGAGCTGATAACCCCAGCCCAAGCCCATCTTGGTGACGCCGACGGGTCGGCCTTTCTCGATGTAGTCTTCGATGACCACGCCCCACGTGACGCCCCCGGTGGGAAACACCTTGAGGGAATCGTGGTGGTTGAGCATCGCCAGGCCGATGTTCTTGAGATTGTCCTTGCACTGGGTGCGGCGGGCCGCTTCGCGGGCGGATTGGATGGCCGGCAGCAAGAGCGCCACCAAGATTCCGATGATGGCGATGACGACCAATAGTTCCACCAAGGTAAAGCCCCGGCCGATGCGTCGGATTCGTGGTAACATGACTTCCCTCTCCTGGGATCCTTGAGTTGTAGCCAGTCCTCGGCCGGACAATTCCGGCCAGGTAATCGTTAACTTCTGACTTTGCCCCGTCCGCGCGCACTCGCCGCCGCCAGGGCCAGGGTGATCGCGACAAGCATGGCGCTGGATGGTTCGGGCACACCGCCGCCGTCGACGGCGCCGCCACCAGCGCCCGACGGAGGCGTCGGATAGTGATCCTTCCAAATTCGGTAATCGGCGATCGTCACTCGGCCGTCCGACCCCTGCGTGCCATCGGCTTTGGCCACGTCACCGAGGGTGGAGGTGCTCACCGGCTGGCCCAAATTGGCGATGATGATGTTGTAGTCGTCGATGTCCACGTCTCGGTCGCCATCGACGTCGCCCGGCAGCGGCAGCTGCGGCAACGCCTCCAGGAACGTGGTCGAGATGCGCAGTTCATCGATCGTGTTGTAGGTCGGTCCGAAGCCGCCGAACTGGCCCATGCCGATGGCCGCCAGTTGGACATCCGTGGCCGTGATCGCCAGGTTCGGCAGATCGGGCGGCGTCACGCTGGTCGGATCCAGGTAGATCGATATCACGTCCGAGGCCGCCACGTTACTGAGCTCGAACTTCATCACGATCAGGTGGGTGGCGCCGTCTTCCAGGAACACTGGCGAGCCATCGATGATCTGGTGTTGGAACGCGATGTGGGCGGTCGCGGGTTGCCGCTGCGCCGGGTTGTTGGGGTGGTAGTAGGCGTTGTAGCCCAAATCACCGAGCAGATTGCTGTCGCCGATGGCTGCGGTCGTCCGCCAAAACTCCGTGGCGCGGAAGCCCATGTCGTCGGTGGGATTGGCGATCGTGCCGAAGTTCTGCAGCCAGCTGATGTAGTAAGTGCCGACGGTGGTGTCGGTCCACTCGGTGCCGGGCTTGAAATAGCGGCCGACGCGGGTATCGACGGCGGTGTTGACCGTGTCTTCCACCGTACCGATGGAGCCGCCTTCCGACGGGGCGCCGATGTAGTTGAGCCCGGGTGACGACTTGGACTTGCCATTTACCGCGGTGCCCGTAGCCACCCAAGGCCCGGTCAAGAAATCGCGCTGCGTGCCATAGGGCGCCAGCGGATTCTGGCCGGCCAGCGGCGCGTCGGCCAGGTATTCTCCATTCGCCGCGCTGGTTCCGATCCGGAACGGATCGTAGAACAGCAGCTCGGCGGAGGCGGGAGTGGCGGCAGTCGTTAGAGCGAGTGCGGCCAGCAGGACGATGCGATGGATCATCGCCCCGGAGCGTCGGCGCTGTGCGCCCGCGACGAGCGAGGCGAGCAGCAGGACGAGTACCCCGGTGGATGGTTCAGGGACGCTCTGCGCCATGACCGCGAAGGAGCCCGCTCCATTGGCGGAATCGTAGATTGTTTTGAATGCGCGGAAGTCGTTGAGGTCCACGAGGTAGTCTCCTGTCAATTCGCCCTCGAACTCGTAGGTATGCGCTTCCTGCAAGTTGTCGCGCAAGATCAGGTAGTCGGAAGTGTTGATGGAACCGTCGCCGTTGAAATCGCCGCGGTTAACGCCAGTGATCTGCAGGAGGACGTTGTCCATCCCGGCCCAGCTATTGGTGACCCAAGTCGGGTTGAACAGGTCGCTGGTGCAGTCGAACTCGACGCCGATCGGGCGGCCCAGAGCGGGAGTCAGCGCGGCCGAGCCGCCTACGAATTCGATCGCATAATTCACAAACCCGTCCAGATTCACTACTAGCGGCGAACCAATCGTGGTCCGGGTTCCATTGGCGGCCACATAATAAACCCGTGCGGTGAGCTGATTCTGAGGGATGTCGAAATCGGGCGCGCCGTCGGCCAGGACCGTGAAGATATTGTGCGCGTCAAAGCTCAGTCGATATTTCTGCGTGGCGGGAATGCTCACGACATTGAAGGTCGATGATTGAAAGGCGATGCCGTCTTTCATCGAGAGGAGCATTTCGTTGCCGGGGTTGCCGCCCCCTTCGGTGCCGGAATCACCCAGCGCATCGCCATTGGCGTGGTCCGTGTGGCCATAGTCTTCCACGCCCGGCCCGGGAAAGGTCCAGCCGGGGATGTTGTTGAGCGGCGCCCCGGTGCTATCGAAGGCGATGGTCTTGGTGCCCACCGGACCTGGCAGCTCGAAGTCGCCATTGGACAAAGCAATGCCCTGAGTCGTTGCGGTCGCAGGCCGCGACGCAAACAAGGCGGCCAACACACTCAAGGCCACGAATGACAAACGGATTCGCGTCGACATCGTGCTTGCTCCTCTGGCCCCCGAGGTGTTCCACTCCGCCCCGTTGCGATTGCTGCGCCGAAAGACGCCGCATGCCGCCAGGCCCAGCGCCATCACGAGCGCGGACGAGGGTTCGGGCACGGCGGCCGCGGCCAGGCTGCCGCTCCCCGATCCGGCGGTCGCGTCGAAGACGATCGAACCGATGCGGAACGTGTCTTCCGGAGTGGCGCCGCCGGTCATGCCGAAATTCGCCTTCCAGAAGTCGTAGTCTTCGGATGTGACCATGCCGGCGGTCACGCCAGTACCCTCGTTCGTGAGCTGAAAAGTCTGGCCGAGATGATCGCGCCACACGGTGTAATCGGCGGCGTTGACGGCCCCGTCGTTGTTGTAATCGCCTTGAGCCGCGCCGGACGAGAAGCCTTCGGCGAGCAGGAACTGCAGGCTCAGGCCGTCTTTTGCGGCCTGGGTGAGGAAGTTGGTCGAGGAAATGTCGCCGATGGCGAGCTGCGCACCCGGTGCGAGCGTGGTGCTCGCGAGCAGATTGGTCTGGGTGATGGCATTGGCAGTCGGCGGCGAAGAGGTTTGCCAACCGCCGCCGAGGCCGGTGAAGCCCGCGCCGTTGAGCGCGCCGGTGGACGAGAGAATCGAATAGCCATCGAGCTTGAGCGTCTGCAACGAATCGTTCTTGATGAAGGCCTGGCCGGTGTTGGGATTCACGCGGAGGACCAGATCGTTTTCAAACTTGGTTCCCTCGTAGACGATCTGGCCGCGAATAATGTTGCCGTCGGGCCCGGAGTAAGAAAAAATCAGGTCTTCGCCGTCGTTGCCAAAGTTGGCCACGTTCGCGGCGACGCCCGTGCGGCTGAAGCCGGTGCCCAGCGAAACGGACGGGACCGACGTCAAGTTGTAGGCGTCGTTGTTGTCGATCGGCGGAGTCGTGTCGGGCTGCTTGATTTCAAACAACCCGTTGACCGAGTTGACGCCCTTGACCCACACGCCGGCATTAGGAGTGGACGAGCCGAGGCCGGCATAGCCGGCGACCATCGACCCGCGCGCCGAGGTCACCTGGTAGGAGTCGATGGCGATGTTTCCGCTGAGCGGATTGGTGATTTTTAGTTCGCCGGTGTTGCGATTGACGTTCAGCACCAGCACGCCCTCGTAGGACACCTGCACCAACTTGCCGGTCGTGCCGTTGACGGTGCGGATGTAGTAGGCGGAGCCGGTGGGAGGGGCGGAGGGGAGGCCGGAGACGGTGATCTCGTTGCCGACGCCGAGGTTCGTAAAGTTGTTGGCAACGCCCGTGGTGGCCGAGATCAGATTCCATTTATCTCCCAGGACGTGGCCCGACGCTCCGGCGCCGCTGAATTCGACGCTCAAAGCCCCGCCCAATTTGACGGCTGAGCCCGATTGGATCATGGCAGGGCCGGTCGGGTTGGCGGCGCTGGTGATCACTGCGGCGAAGCTGCCCGTGGAGCCGAAAGTGACCGTGCCGTTGGTGGTGAGCTTGGCAGTGGGCCCAGTGATCTTCAGCCGGCGATCGAGCGCAGCGGTGCCGTTAATGGGATTGGTGGTGTTGTTGACCGAGAGCGTTGCCGAACCGCTGAGGTCGACCATGCTGGTACCGAGGGCATCGCCTGTGAAGTTTTCGCCGCCGACGATCAGCTGCTGCCCGGTGAGCGTGCCGCCGGTCATGGTGAGAAAGCCGCGGCCGTCCGCGCCGATCACCATCCGTCCGTCGGCGCCGAGGGTCGACTCCCCGGTCGAGACATTGGTGAGCGTGCCGCCGGAGATGGTCAGCTTGCCGACGAGCGCGCCAGCGGCGGGCGCGGGATTGACCAAGACGGGCGGACTGATGGTGTAATCCAATTGGCGGAGGCCGAGATAGAGGCCGCCGATCGTGGCCTTGGTGGCAGGGAGCGCCGCCGAAATTACCGGAGAATTGCCCAGTGTGGTATTGAGGGCACCATTGGGATTGTCCGTGCCGATGATCGCGCGGACGTTAAAGCCGCTGGACGACTGCGGAACAAAGGCCGCGCACGCCCCAGAGTTGTCCGTGCACCAATTGCCGGCGGTGTTCCAATCGGTGCTGACGCCACCCTGCCAATAGCCTTCGCGGGCGACGGACGCGCCGACAATCAAGAACGGGACCAGGGCGCCGGCTACGACGATGACTGCTCTGCGAATCCTGGAAGACATCTCAATAACTCCGCTCGTATATGGTCGTGTTTCCCGCTGTCTGCCAACCTAACTGTCTGCCAACCTAACCAAACTGATCCGCTACTTGTTCGGGCGTTTTCAGCGTTGCAGTTACGCAATGCCGAACTGCGGAACAACAAGTCGAAAACTGCTCTAACCGCCCGCTGAGCAAAATCGCACCACGAAAACTACCGATTGTGATTTGGCAATTGATTCACTCGTCTTTGCTGGTCTCTCGCTCTTTTCCCTTCTCTTTTTTCTGCGTCTTTACGACTTCCTCCAACGGCTCTCCACGGCATAGCGTGGAGAGCCGCTGGCGACGGAAGGCATTGGCGGATCAAACCATTACGTCTGATCCTCACTAACTCACTACGAACGACGGCGCGCGCCGCACGCGAGACCCGCGAGCCCGAGGCCAACCAGGCTGAGCGACGTTGGCTCGGGAACGTACTTCTGCGTGTTAATGCCGACATCGGCGAACTCGGTGCCGACGCGGAGCTCATCGAAATGGCCGGCCGCGGACTGCAATGCCGAGTTGAACGTGAACTGGGCATTCGTCGAGAGCCGGTCGGCGAGGAACTGGCCCACGGTGACCGACGCGCTCGGCGCCGGCTCGACCGATCCGACCGGATCGAGGAAGGCTGAGATCACGTCGTCGGCCGAGGTCGACATCTGGAACTTAAGCACGACATAGTGCGTGCCCTGGTACGAGAGCTCGGCGAGATTGGCCGATTCGGCGAGCACGACGTTGGTCGCCGTGTCCGTCACCGAGTCGCGGACGTTGAGCGCCAATTCATTGCCCAGCCCGGCGAAGTTGCTGATACCGAACATCAGGTTCCGATTGAGGGTGTCGTCAAATCCGCCAGAGTGCATCTCGACCGTGCGGTGATGCGGGTCGTTGACGTTGCCGGTGCCGAAATTGATCAAGAATCCCATGTAATAAGTTCCGTCGGGATCGGTGAAACCACCCCACGGCGAGGAAAACAACCGCGACGTACGCGTGAACACGCAGCAATCGAATTGGACTTCGCGGCCGGCGGCTCCGCCCACCACGGGAGCGGTCAGCCCCGGGCGCGACAGGCCGGTAGCTTCTACATGAGCCCATGAGCCGGCGTCGCCCTGGTCGGCGGCAACCCAGTTGCCAGCGAAGAACGAACCGCTGCCGCCGGAAGTGCCGTTGAGCGCGGAATCGACAACGTAGTCGCCGCTGTCTTTCAGACTGAAGCCGTCGTACCACACCACGTTGGCCTGGGCCGTGCCGGCCAGACCCAACACAGCGGCCAGGCTCAGCACGCTGAGCCGCCTGGTGAACACGTTCTGAATCATTAGACAAGACCCTCCGTCAAAAGTGGAAAAACAGGGAACCGAACTAAATCAACAGTCAACACGCCTCATTCGTTCCCGCGTTCGCTTTTGTGACCGTTCGAGTTTTTCACGGCACCGCGCTTGGCGCCGTTCGATTTCAATTGGTGCGGCTTGCCGTTGGACGGCTCCGCGGCCGGCATCGCGCGGAGCGTCAGCGGTCCCGTGGAGCCGCGGACGATCAGAGTCGGCTTGACGGTGACAATGGTCGGTTTGCGCTCGGCTTCCGCGGCGCCGACCAGCTCGAGCACGAGCCGCGCGCCGTGTTCGCCGATCTTGGCGGCGTCGAAGCCGACCGTCGTCAAGGGCGGCGTCATGTACCGCGTGCCGAACACGTCGTTGAAACCCACAATGCTCACTTCCCGCGGAATCGCCACGCCGTATTGCCACAACGCGTGGACCAAAAGCGTCGACTCCAGGTCGCTGTAGCAGACGACGCCCGTCGGCCGATTCTCGCCGCGGACCAGCATGTCCACGGCTTCCCCCTCCGAAAGCCGCAGGCATTCCTTAGGTATCAGGCCGGCTTCGTCCATCGCGGTGCGATACCCGCTGAGCCGCTCTTCCACGCTGCAGTGCGGCTTTACCGAATCGTGCACGAACATCATCACGTGCCGATGTCCCAACCCGAGCAAATGCTTCGTGGCCGCGTATGCCCCCGCGAAATCGTCGACCACGACTTGCGACATTCCCGGGTCGGTGTCGTCGCCGAGCATCACGAGCGGCAATTGTCGCTCGCGCACGGCTTGGGCCACCTCCGCCGGCAACGTCTGAAACACGACGCCCCCGTCGATCTGTCCACCCAGCACGATTTCTTCCCACGAGCCGCTCTCATCGACCGGAGTGAAGACCAGGTGGTAGCCCTCGCGCTGCAGGGAGCGCACGAGGTTGTTGACCACTTCGGTGTTCACGCCTTCGAAGATCCAGGCGTCGTCGGTATAGAGCAGGCCAATGCCGTGCGTGCGGCCGCGCGAGAAGGCGCGGGCGCGCAGGTTTGGCCGGTAGCCCATTTCATGCGCGATCTGCCGGATCCGCTGCGCAGTGGCCGCGCTGCGGCGATGCGACTCGCGCACATCGCCGCGGAGAATTCGGGCCACGGTCGAACTCGACACGCCTGCCCGCTCCGCGATCTCGTAGATCGTCACCGACATGAGCAACGCCTCGCTCAATTACCGACGAGCCGCCGATGCCTGGGAAAAGTCGTTAGGCACCGACCCCGTCGTCAGAAACCGCCAATCGCTCCAACCAACCCAATCGAAAGCACGAGTCGCAGCTGGGCAGGCACCGAAAACGCCAGACAAGATCCACCGCTGCCGCGATTGCAACTCGCCGCGGGACCCCACGTCCCCAGACGAAAATGCCACCGGTGTCATATTAAGCAGATTCTGCAGAAGCGTCAAGCATTCGGAATGCGCTTCTTTTGAGGAGGCTTACGGTTTGGCTGAAAATGAGGGAACCAGTTTTGTTAAAGGCCTTTACCGCGACTGGAATGGCCGCACGGGTCGAGTTAGGAATTGCGCGAAACCAGGGGTCTATTTCGCGCTTTTCTGCCACCGGTGCCATGTTGTGGCTCGCAGATTTATCTTTTCAATCGATAAACTCGCGGAGCGACAAGGCCAGGCGGACCGGTCCGCCCCACAATCGTCTTGCCATCCGCAGCGCCCGCAACGGATAAGGGAGAAGAGCCGCTCGTGCGCAGCAACGTGTGTTCGCCGGCGCGTCGGCTTCTAAATTGAATCTCCTCTCCACGGTCCGACTTCGTCCGGCGTCATGGAACTTCACTTTGTCGACATCGCGATCATCGCTCTCTACCTGGTCGTGATGATCGTGGTTGGGTTCGTGGCCGAGCGGCGCGCGCGAGGTGGATTGCAGGACTATTTTCTCGGCGGCAACCAGATGCCCTGGTGGGTGCTGAGCATGTCGAACGCCACGACGATGTTCGACGTGTCGGGCACGATGTGGCTGGTCTCGCTGCTCTACGTGTACGGGCTCAAGAGCGTGTTCATTCCCTGGCTCTGGCCGGTGTTCAATCAGATTTTTCTGATGGTCTATCTGTCGAAGTGGCTGCGCCGATCGGGTGCTTTGACGGGCGCCGAATGGATTACGCTGCGGTTTGGCTCCGACGAAGGCGCGGAGGCGTCGCGGATTAGCGTGGTGCTGTTCGCGCTGGTGAGCGTGATCGGATTTACCAGCTACGCCTACGTCGGAATCGCCAAGTTCTCAGAAGTGTTTCTACCGCCGCTGTTGAGCCCTACGTCTTACGCACTCGTGATCATTGGCGTCACGACGTTGTACACGGTCGTCGGCGGGCTCTACAGCGTGGTGATTGCCGACGTGATTCAATTCGTGCTCAAGATCATCTGCTGCGTTGCCATTGGCTACATCGCGATGAGCCAGGTGTCGCCCGAAAGCCTGGCGGCCGCCGTGCCGCCTGGTTGGTCGGACATCACGTTCGGCTGGAAGCTGGATCTGGATTGGTCGCACGTGCTGCCGGCGGTCGAAAGCCAAATCACAAGCGACGGCTACACGCTGTTCGGCGCGTTCTTCATGATGATGGTCTTCAAGGGGGTGCTGGTGAGCATGGCCGGGCCGGCGCCGAACTACGACATGCAGCGGATTCTGGCCGCCCGCAATGCCCGCGAAGCAGCCTTGATGAGCGGGTTCGTCACGGTGGTCTTGTTCTCGCCGCGGTACTTCATGGTGGCCGGCATCACGGTGCTGGCGCTGGTGCTGCTGGGAGATCCGACGCTCGCCGGCGGCAAGCTCGACGTCGAACAGTTCCTACCGATGGTGATCCGCGACCTGGTGCCGGCGGGCCTCAAGGGCTTGATGATCGCGGGTCTCCTGGCCGCGTTCATGTCGACCTTTTCTGGCACGATCAACGCCGCGGCCGCCTACCTGGTGAACGACGTTTACAAGCGCTACGTGCGTCCAAATGCCGAAGAACGCAGCTATATCCGGGCCAGTTACTTCGCGTCGCTGGCGGTCGTGATCGTCGGTTGCGCCGCCGGATATTTTACGCCCTCGGTCCATGAGGCCACCAAGTGGATCACTGCCGCGCTGTGGGGCGGATACGCCGCACCGAACGTGCTCAAGTGGCATTGGTGGCGGTTCAACGGCTGGGGTTATTTTTGGGGCATGATGACCGGCATCCTCGGCGCGGTGGCCGTCGCCATCCTGCCCCGGCTGGGCTTGAACGCCGTCGACCCGCTGAGCGCTTTTCCATTTATCCTCGCACTCTCGCTCCTGGGGTCGGTGGCAGGCAGCGTATTCACGCCTCCCGAGCAGGAAGCCGTGCTGCTGGAGTTCTACGCGCGGACGCGGCCGTGGGGATTTTGGGGCCCGATCCATCGCGCGGCGATTGAGCGCGACCCAGATTTCCAGCCGAATCGCGATTTGCCGCGCGATGCCTTCAACGTCGTGATCGGCACGATCTGGCAGACGGCCTTCGTGGCGCTGCCGATCTACATCGTGATCCAGAACTGGCAGCCCGCCATGTGGGCGCTGTGGACGATCGTCATCACGACAGCGATTCTCAAATTCAATTGGTACGACCGGCTCGAAAGCACGTAATTGCTGCGGCGATCGCCACGAAGAGCAGCGACGCACCCGCCGGCTCTGGAATCGCCGACGCTGAGCTCGCGCTGCCGGCCGTCTGGCCGAAGTGAGAGCGCCACTCGTTGTACTGGGCCTGCGTGTAGGTCGTGCCCAGGCCGTCGCGCCATTTGGTGTAGTCGGCGGCGTCGACTCGGCCGTCTTCATTGAAGTCACCGATCAAGTGAATGGCCTGCGTGAAGAGCGCGATGTCGTTGCCGTCGCCCGCATTATAGCGAATCTCAAAGTCGAACCGGCGATTGCCAAAATCGGCCGAAACCTTCGCGCCGCTCGCAAAGGTTCCGGTGATCGGGGCCGAATAGTCGTTCTGCAAAATCAGAAACTGATTGCCGAGCGCCGGGGCGAAGCCGAGCAGGACGGCGAGTTCACCATTCGCCAGAGCGTCGCTCCCCAGGAGATTGACGGCTCCATTGACCCGCAGGAGATCCCAATTGGTGCCGGGAGTTCCCAGGCCGTTGATCTCGAACTCCAGGCGTCCGGCGTTGAGCGTATAGCCGCTTTCGACGATGGTCGTGCCGACCGAATTTCCGGGCGCGAGGGTGCCGCCCGATTGCACCAGGGGCGCATGGAGGTTGATCGTGCCCACGCCTTCCACGCGGCCTCCCTCGAACGCGAACGTGCCGACGCCGCTGTTGATGACGAGGTTGCCGCCATGGAGCCGCAAGGTGCCATCGACCAATTCGAGCCGGCCGTTTCCGGTCGAGAAATAGCCCAGATACAGATGGCTGTTCACATCGACGAGCCCGCCTTGCGTGATTCTCAGCGTGCCCAGCCCGACGCGCCCGACCTGCACTAGCTGGGTGGCGACCCAGGAGCTGCCAGCGCCGTCGACGGTCACGCTGGAGCCTGCGCTGGAACCGATGTAACCGTTGCTCGTGCGCATTGCCCCGCCATTTTCGACGGTGACGTCGCCGTCGCCGATTTCACCTCTTCCGATGTAACAGTCCCCGCTCCTGAACAAGGAGCCGGCGCCGGAGACTTTCACCGTTCCCGCGGCACTCGCTCCGCGACCGACGTACGTGAAGAAGCCTCGGGCCTGCCCGCCTCCCGTGATATTGAGCGAAGCGCTGCCTTGGCTGCCTATCACTAAATTGGTCTGCGAGCGCAGGAGCGAACCTACGCCATCGACGGTTGCCGTGGCGCTCGAGCCGGCAAGGTCGGCGAGCACGATGTCGGCCGTCGAGACCACGCTGGCGCCGCCGCCGACGTTGATGGCGCCATGGCCCAGGTGGCCGACCGTCAACACGCCGCTGTTCGTCCAGGAGCTGCCGGCGTCTTCCACGGTGACCGAGCCGCTGGAGCCGGCCAAATATCCAATCCAGCCCGCGGGTGATGCGACCGCCTTGCCGTCGCCCACCACAAGTGAACCCTGCCCGCCGTAGCCGGCGCCGAGCGGCGCGGTGCCGTCGTACTCTAACTCGATCGTAATCTGCTGGCCCGGCTGACTATTGAGCGCCAACTGTTGCTGAAAGCCGTGGCTCGCATCAAACGCGAGATCGACGTCGCTCACCAGGCCGTGCGTGTGAATCGTCCCTGTGCCGAGCAGTTTTGCTTTCGGAGCCAATAGTGCACCGGCGGTGAGCTTGCCCCCGGCGAACGAAATACTGCCCATGCCGCCCGGCAGCGAAACCCACACCTGTCCGGTAGCATCAACGGTCCCGCCATCGGAAATCTCGAGCGTGCCGGTTCCTTGTGATCCGACGGTGACTCCGCCGAAGCTATCCCAGCGGGAGCCCGTGCCGGTGACGCGGACGCTGCCCGCGCTACTGTTAGAGAATCCGATGTAACTATCGTTGTGACTGACGAGGCTGCCTCCGCTCACGACTTCGAGCGACCCTGAACCATAGTTGCCCACGACTACATGTAAGTCGTTGTCCCACAGCGATCCAGGACCATCGATTGTCACGGTGCCGACCGACCCGGTCGAATAACCCACGATTCCAAACCCGGTCGTGTCGACTTTTCCGCCGTTGAGAATATTCAGCGTGCCGGCACCGTCGTAGGCGATATACAAATCGTCGCCCAGAACGCCTGAGTTGATGCGCCATTCCGAACCGGCCCCGGCAACCGTCACCTCGCCGACGCTATCGGGTCCGGATCCAACGATGCCATATTCGTGTGTGGTCACGAGCCCGCCGTCCGCGATCAGCAGGCTCGCCGCACCACCCACCCCGATGCCAAACGAATGGTTCACAGTTAGCTTGGAGCCGTTACCCTGGACAATCGCGCTACCCGACGAGCCCGGCATGTTGCTGATGCTGGCGACAAATTCGCTGGTGACTTCGCCGCCGTCGCTCACCACCAGCGTGCCTTCCCCGGAATCGCCCACGATCAGCACGGAAGAGTTGGTCCATTTCGAGCCGGCGCCGGAAACCGAGGCGCTGCCAATCGAGTCGGTCTCCACACCCATCCGGCCGCTGCCGGTTTGAACCAGACCGCCGCCGGTCACCTGCAAGATCCCGCTGCCGCGACTGCCGACCTGTAGCCCCTGGCCCAAGGTCCACGTGGAACCGCTGCCGTCGATGGCCGCCACGCCGACGGCGGCGGCCTCGTTCCCCAGGAAGCCACTGAGGGCCACGACGTCGCTGCCGCCATTGACCGAAAGCGAGCCGGCGGCAACGTCGCCGACGTACAACTGCGTGTTGCTGTTGGCCGTGGCCGGGTCGGGAGTGACGTCGCCGGTGGCGGTGATCGCCGCTTCGACCGTCGACGTGGCCAGCAAGGCCAGGATCGCACCAGTCGCGACAATGCACGCAGTGGCCGCGCGCGGCCGGCCGGTCGAAGCGAGAAGGTTCGAAATCACGCGGCGTGGATTCCTGAGCGAAAGGCAAGCCCCGGCGAACTGAAACGCTGACCTAGCTGCCGATTATAGGCTGACTCGAAAGAACTCGCCAATTTAATCGGCGGTGATCGATTCCGGCTATCGGAGCCGCCCAAGAACGACTGACCCGCTGGTCAGCAGCGTGAATAACAGCAGCCATGCGCCCGGTTCCGGGGCGGCATGACCGATTGACGCGCTCGCGGCGCCGGCCGTTTGGCCGAAGTGGGAACGCCACTCGTTGTATTGGGCCTGCGTGTAAGTCGTGCCCAGGCCATCGCGCCACTTGGTGTAGTCGGCGGCATCGACGCGGCCATCGCTGTTGAAGTCGCCGGGGAGCACGGTCGACGAAGCAACGCTGATCACACCCGTTGTGTACAGCTGCGTCGTATTCCAGGCCAGGCCGCTGAGCGCGGGCAATTCGAGCGTCAGGAACGAACCACTCTGCGTTCCCCAGTCGAAGAGGTCGAACGACTGTCCGGCTGCGGGCGTGAAGCCGCCGGTAAACGAGATCGCCAGCGTGCCGCTGAGCGTGAGCGCTTGCGATACAGTGATCCGGTCGAATTGCCCCGTCCCCACTCCACCCAGCTCGAGCCGCACGACCGCCGCCGAGCCGATGCTGGCGTCGCCGCCAAAGGCCATCGTGCCGACCGCATTACCCGGCCGAACTTCGCCCTCCAAGAAGACGCTGCCGCTGCCGGTGACGCCGTTGCCGGCGAGGCCGCCGAGAAACAACGCCGTGCTCTCGACAATTCCCGCGGCGCTGACCTGAATCGTGCCCTGGTTCACCACGTCGTCGAAAAATGTCGCCTGCGAGCTGGCGGTAATTACGATCCGGCCGATGGTCGGCTGGCCCGCGACGTTCGTGATGTCACCGAAGAAGTCGCAGGAACCTTCGGAGCAGAGGATGGAACCGGCGTTGGTGAGCCCGGCCGTGAAGCGTAGCGAGGCGTCGCGGGCTGCGATGGTGGCCGTCGATGGATTCGCGTTGCCGTTGGTGAACGTGCCGGTGGCCACTTCGAGCTCGCCGTGGTCGATGTCGATGAGGCCGTTGTTCAGGTGGCTTGTGCCGCGGACCACCAGCCGCTCGTCGTCGGAGAGCCGAAGCTGCCCGGCGGAGAGATTGTTCAAGTTGGCGTCGATTCGTCCCGATCCCTTCACGAGGCCGGAATTCGCCAGCGCGCTCGCGGCGATGCGGCCAGTGCCCGAGAGGGTGAGCTCGCTCGCCTGAGAAAGCTGCCCGCCGGAAAGGAGCGAGCCGGCATTTTCCACAAACACGCTGGTGCCGGCGGCAAGCGCGGCGGACCCGGTGGATTGCGCCGTGCCGCCGTTGCGGAGGCGGAGCGCGGTCGCGCTCAGGCCGGCATTGGTCAGGTTGAGCGTGGTCCCTTCCAGCCGCCCGCCGTTGAGATCAAGATTCGCCGAGACGTTGGCCGCACCGCCGGCGGCTGAGAGCGTCCGGCTTTGACTCATCTCGTGCATCGGTCCGAGCAGCGATGTGAGGAGCGCCTCGTCAGCTGCCAAATTGCCGGTCTGCTCGATGCGTCCGCCGTTGAATTTCACCGCACCGCCGTTGATCGCAAGCGATGAGAACCGCAGCGTGCCGCCATTCACGTTGACCATTCCGCCAACGACCGACAGCGCCGCGAGATCGGCCGTTCCCGCGGCGATGTTCACCGAGCCGGTTCCGTTGACGGTCGCGGTGCCGCCGGCACCCACGGTGAACAGGCCGCCGTCGTCGACGTTGACGGCGCCCGTGCCGCTCGTGGCGTGTCCGACCACGAGATCGCTCGACGGGGCCAGGCTGACCGTCGAGCCGACGCCGACGACGTTGAGCGTGCCATTCGCAGGGCCGCCGGCCGCTGTGACCGACACGTCGCCTGCCGCCAGATCTGCGCCGCTCACCACCTGGACGGTCGTGGCGGCCGATTCGGCGAGCGCCAGAGTTCCGCTGAGCGTGACGGACGCCTGATTGCTGAAGCTGACCGTGGCATTGCCGCCATTACCCCAACGGTTCGCGCCGCTTCCGCCGGTCGCCGACGAGCCTGGGCCGTCGATCGTAAACGTGCCCGCAGTGCCACCTCCGCCGACGTTGTACTCGAGTGCTTCGATCGCTGCCCCCGACGTCAGACTGACCTGCGACGCGTTGCGAATGTGAATCGCGCCGGCGATTTCGAAGCGGGATTCGACGCCGCTAGCGGTGTGAATCGCGCTCGGTGCGGCGGTGTAGGCGCTGGCAAAGTGGACGCGCCCGCCATGCTCGATCGTGAGCGTCTTGCCGGTCGTCCAGGAAAAGGTGCTTTCGGCGCTGCCCTGTTCGAGGATGCCGCCATCGACCTGGATGTTGCCGAGCACGTTGAGTCCGCCGGCGTTCTCGCCGTTGCCGATCGTGACCCGGCCGGTTTTGTTGATGCGAAACAGGCCGCTGCCGGTGGTGAGTGCTCCGCCGTCGTTTGCGGTTCCGACGTTGACGACCGCCGAGCCTTCGCTGGCATGGCCGACCGTGAGGGTTGCCGCGCCGGCCTGCGTGACGGCCGAGTTCACGCCGTTCACGTGGAGCGTAGCCGCGGTGGTCGTGCCGCCGGACGCGGCGAGATTCAAGCTGCCCGTGTTCAGCACCGCGCCGCTGAGCACGCTCACCGTGGCGGTGGTCCCGGCGGTTGACGAGTTTGCCAGATCGATTCCCGAATTGAGCGTGGCAACGGCCTTGTTGCTCAGGGTGACGGTCGCGGCACCGCCGTTGTGGCCCCACTGGCTCAGCTCCGTGCCGGCCGTGACGATCGTGCCTTCGCCCGCCGCCGTGAGCGTGCCAGTGCCGGCCGCGTTCGCCACGTGTATCCGGCCAGCCACATTCAGCGCTGCCGCGGCCGAAAGATTGACTTGGGCGCCGGTGGCGATGCTAAATCCACCGGTGCCGGTGCTCTCGATCTTCGAGTTCGTGCCGCTGACGTTGAAAATCTGGTTCGTTTCGGCGGCGCCGGGGCCGGCGATAGTGAGCCGCCCGCCGCTCTGGATCGTGATCGTCTTGTCGGGCGCAAAGTCGAGCGTGCTGCCGGCACTTGACTTGGTGAGCACGCCGCCGTCGATCTTCACGTCGCCGCCTAAGTTGAGCGTTCCGGTGTTCGCGCCGCCGCCGATCGTGACCGTGCCGGTTTTGCTGATCGTGAACAGACCGGTGCCGGTGGTGAGGCTGCCGCCGCTGGTGGTTGTGCCGATGGAAATCGCCGCCGTGCCGTTGGCCGCCGAGCCGATGGTGGCGCCCGACATGCCGCCCTGCATGAGGCTCGAATTCGTACCTTGAATCGAGAGTGTGGACGATTGGCCAGTCGCGTTTTGGCTGGCCATCGTCAGGTTGCCGCCGAGCACCAGCGTCGAACCGCCGGAGATCGACAGGCTGCCGGTCGTGCCGGTGTTGAGCGTGCTGGCAATTCCCAAGTCGGCGTTGATCGAGTTGCCGGTCGAGCCGTTTTGCAGCACGAGCGAACCGGTGGCCGAGCTGGCGATCCAATTGGTGGCGTTGCCGCCGAGTGTGACGAGCGAACCCGCTCCGTCGACGCGGAGTGTGCCGTTGAGGCCCGAACCCAAGTCGTTCGCCGCCAGATCGCTGCCAAAGAGCACCGCCAGCGTCGCGCCGCCTTGAACCGAGAGATCGTCGCCGGCCGTGATGTGTAGTGGATTGTTCGTCGTGCCGAGTGTGAGCGAGGTCGTCGCGCCGCTCACCACAATGTCCTGGCTGCCGGCGCCGGCGGTGATCGATAGCGTCCGCGGTCCGCCGCTCGAAGCGAACGTAACGCCGCCGGCACTCACTGACAGCGCCTGAACCACGCCCGGGTCGGCATTGAAAGTCACCTGGTACGACTGCGCCAGATTGAACGTTGCGGAGTCGCTGACCGCAGGCACGGTGCCGTCGGTCCAATTTGCGGCGTTGTTCCAATTGCCGCCGGGGGTGTTGTCCCAAGTGTCGATCGCGGCGCGGGCGCGGCCCGCAAATGCTAACGTCGTGAGCGCGAAAACGGCCAGCATCTTGGTGGCGACGCGGTCAAGCATGGCCGAAATCCATCCGTGACGATCGAGGGGCCCGAGGTTTCAAATCCGTTTGAACTGTTGTCGCCGCACGGCCTAAGGAGCGGCCGGGCCGAACCGCTGCGATTGCCTAGCGATGCGGTCCTCGATCTCGGCGACGATGCGGCGAATCTCCTCGAGGTCGCTCGGCAGCATGTGCCTGGCGAGCTCGTCGAGGATCGATGCCATTTTGGGTCGATAGCGTTCAATCAAGTCCGCAACGTCCTTTTCGCAGAGTCTCACGCGATCGAATTGGCCACGCCGATATGTATCCGGCAGCGCAAATAGCTTCATGAGTAGCAGGCCGTCGACCGTCGCGCATGTCACGCGTCGTTCGGCAAATTGATTCTTGGTCGCATATTGCTGGCGTATCGCAGCGAACAGCTTTTCTTTGGTGAACAGGAAGTCGATCCGCAAGTCGCCGAACCGGCCACCGGGCAAAATCCTGGTTGCGATCCTCGATGCGAAGCTCTGGCAGAGTGTCCAGATCGGCTTGCACGACGATCCAACTGATGTCTTGTGTATTGCGGCCGTCGACATACGCCAGCATGGTGATCCCGCCCACCAGGACATAGTCGATGCCTCGCTCTTCGAGCACGTCGAACAACTTCGGCACCGACTGCAGGATATTCTGGGCAAAATCCACTTTCCGCCAGGCTTGCGAGTTTTTCGGGTCAAACATCACGCCGTGCACGATGACCTGACCGATATCGACGAGTTGGTCCGTCATGGCATGCGCGGTTGCTGGGGGCGTAGGCGGCACGGCGAGCTGTCAAACCGTCCATTCTATCACCAGGTCAAGATTCGACGCAGGCGAGAAATGCCGCTTCAAACCGCGGCAAATCACTCGATTTTTGAGCACCCAGAACGCTGCCGCGCTAGGTCGCGCTGCCGGCAATGATCGAGGCGTTGTGGCCGCCGAAGCCGAAGCTGTTGGACATCACGACGCGAAGCTTCCGCTCGCGCGGTTTGTTCGGCGTGTAGTCGAGATCGCACGCCGGGTCGGGCGTCGTGTAGTTGATCGTCGGCGGGCAGATGTTGTGCTGAAGGGCCTTCATGCAGAGCACCATCTCGACGCCGCCGCTCGCGCCCAGCAAATGCCCCAGTGAGCTCTTGGTGCTGGAGATGCTCAGCTTGTACGCGTGCTCGCCGAAGACGGTCTTGATGGCGTAGGTCTCGGCCTTGTCGCCCAGCGGCGTGCTGGTGCCGTGGGCGTTGATGTAATCGATTTGCTCGACCGAAAGCTTGCCGTCGCGGAGCGCGCCGCTCATGGCCTTCGCGGCACCCACGCCCTCGGCGTCGGGCTGCGTGATGTGGCCGCCGTCGGCGCTCGCGCCGTAACCGAGCACCTCGGCGTAGATCTTCGCGCCGCGCTTTTGGGCGTGTTCGAGTTCTTCGAAGACCAACAGGCCCGCACCTTCGGAGAGCACGAAGCCGTCGCGATCAAGGTCGAAGGGGCGGCTCGCGCCCGCCGGGTTGTCGTGCCGCTCCGAAAGGGCTCGCATGTTGGCGAAGCCCGACAGACCCATCGGCGTGCAGGCCGCTTCGGTGCCGCCGGTGATCATCACGTCGGCGTCGTCGTACTGAATCGCTTTGAAGGCATCACCCATCGCGTTGGTCGCGCTCGCACAAGCAGTGGCGACCGCGTAGTTCGGGCCGCGGAGGCCGTAGCGGATCGACACGTGGCCGCTGGCGGCGTTGACCATCAGCTTCGGAATCGTGAAGGCCGACACCTTGTCGGGACCCTTCGTAAGGAGCCGCTCGTGCTGTGTTTCGATTTCGTTCAGGCCGCCGATGCCCGAGCCGAGGATTACGCCGCAGCGGAAGGCATCTTCCTTCGAGAAGTCGAGGCCGGCGTCGTTTACCGCGTCGATGCCCGCCACGAGCGCGAACTGCGTGAATCGATCGAGTCGCTTCTCTTCCTTGCGATCGATGTAGCCGTCGGTCACCCAGTCGTAGATGTCGCCACCGAAGCGGACCTTATGCTGCGCGGTGTCGAAGATCTTCAACTCGTGAATGCCGCTCTCGCCGCGAAGGATGCGGTCCCAGAGATCGTCGACCTTCAAGCTCAGCGAGGTGACGGCACCGATTCCTGTGACAACAACGCGACGTTTCATGGAAGAGCAGGGGGCAGGGAGCGGGTCACTGGGGGATGTGAGCAGGGAGTAAAAAGCGCGAAGTAGTGCGCACGGCACAAGGGTTACTCCCTGCTCCGTGCTCCCTGCTCCGTGCTTTTCCGCCGGCGATCAGCCTTTGTTGGCCGTGCCTTCTTCGATGTATTTGACGGCCTGGCCGACGGTTTGGATCTTCTCGGCGGCGTCGTCGGGGATATTGATGTCGAACTCTTCTTCGAGCTCCATCACCAGCTCGACGGTATCGAGCGAATCGGCGCCCAGGTCGTTCACAAACGACGTGTCGGCCGTGATCTTATCTTTATCGACGCCGAGCTGATCGGCGACGATGTCGGTCACGCGTTCCATTACTGAGGCCACCTTGTCGGTCCTCCTGCTAGAGTGCTTGTCTGCTTGTTTGGTAACTGCTTGGTCTGAAAAACTTCAGGTATACGATCAGCGGAAGGCGTGCCGGCAAGCGGCCCGCAGCCTCCGGAAAATGTCGAAACAGCGACTCGGGCACCCAGGCGAGCCTAGGGGATGGCTGCCCAAGCGGGGCCCGTAAACCTACCAAGATAGAGCGTTTTCGTAAGCGAGGTCAAGGTTAACGTTTCGGCCGGATTATGTCCAGGGCGGGGTGAGCATCGAGGGAGTATGGAGCAGGGGGCGTGGAGCATGGAGTTAGGTCAAAACAACGGGGTTTTCACTCCGTGCCCCATGCTCCCTGCTCCGTGCTTTCTCACGGCGTGAGGCCGCCGTCGATCGTGATCACTTCGCCCGTCATGTAGGCGGCCGAGTCGCTGGCCAGGTAGAGCACCGCGTCGGCGATTTCGTTCGCTTCGCCCAACCGCTTGGCGGGGATTTTTTCTTTGATCATTTCATCCAGCGTCGCGCCCATCGCAGCGGTCATCTCCGAGGCGATGAAGCCGGGGCAGATCGCGTTCACCGTGATCTTGCGGCCGGCGAGTTCGCGGGCCACCGTGCGCGTGAAGCCGATGATGCCGGCCTTCGAGGCGGAGTAGTTCGCCTGGCCGGGGTTGCCCATCACGCCCGAGACGCTCGAGATATTGATGATCCGGCCGGTGCGTTTCCGCATCATGGCCTGCGACGCGGCCCGCGTGAACAGGAAGACGCTCCGCAGGTTCGTGGCGATGACGCTGTCCCATTGTTCATCCGTCATCCGCGGAATGAGCGTGTCGGCGGTGATGCCGGCGTTGTTGACGACGATGTCGACCTGCCCCCATTTTTCGGCGAGGCCTTCGACGAGCTTGGTCACGGCTTCGGAATCGACGACATCGAGCGTGTGGACTTCCGCCGTGCCGCCGGCCGCTGCGATCTCGTCAACCGTTTCCTTGAGCTTGTCGGCGCTACGGGCGACGCAGGCGACCTTTGCGCCGTTCGCCGCGAGCGCGAGCGCGATCGCCTTACCGATGCCGCGCGACGCGCCGGTGACGATCGCAGTCCGGCCCGTGAGATCAACCTTAATCCGCCGTGAGGTTTCTTCTGCCATGAAACGTTCTCCAAAGCTTCTTTTTCACCACTAAGGCACGACGGACACGAAGAAGAAAGACGGAATTTGAACAGGAGGAAACAGAGAGAACAGAGTTGCTAAGAACCATTCTGTCTTCTCTGTTTCCTCTGTTTGCTCCTGTTCAATTGCCTTAGATATCGTCGTGTCCTTCGTGCCTCCGTGGTGAAATTCTGTCTTATGCAGTGATGTTTTCGCAGGGGGTCTTGCGGGCGATGCGCTTCAACAGGCCGGCGAGCACGCGGCCGGGGCCGATTTCGTAGAACTGCGTGATCTCGGCCGTGTCGAGCAGGTAACGCTGCGAGTCTTCCCAGCGGACCGGCGAGCAGACCTGTCGGATCAACAGCTCACGGATTTCTTCGGGGTTGTCATGTGGCTGCGCGTCGACGTTGGAAATCACGGGGATGCGCGGCTTCTTGAGCGGTACTTTGGCCAGTGCGGCCCGCAGACGCTCGAGGGCGGGTTCCATGATCGGGGTGTGGAATGCACCGGAGACGGCGAGCGGAATCGTCTTCATCGCACCGGCGGCGACCGCGGCGTCCATCACCTTGCGGCAGGCTTCCTTGTGGCCGGAGACAACGATGTTTCCGGGGCAGAGCAGGTTGGCGATTTGGAGCACCTCGCCGTTGCGACACTCGGCACAAACCGCTTCGACCTTGTCGCGGTCCAGGCCCAAGATGCTGACCATGCCGCTTTCGCAAGCTTCGCTCGCCGCCTGCATCGCCCGGCCGCGTTCCTGCACGACCGCCAGGCCGTCTTCAAACGACATCACGCCGGCAAACACCAGGGCCGTGTATTCGCCGAGGCTCAGGCCCGCCGTGGCGGCACAGCTTTCAACGACCGCGGGCGAATCCTGCTTGAGCTGCTCCAGCGCCGCGAGGCTGGCGACAAAGATTGCCGGCTGGCTGTGGTCGGTCGTATCGAGCCGCGTGGCTGGACCCTGAGCGCAAAGATGGTACAGGTCGTAGCCGAGAATCGGTTCCGCGCGATCGAACAGAGCCCGGGCGGCGGGAACTTGGGAGCAAACGGTCGCACCCATGCCGACCGACTGCGCGCCTTGGCCGGGGAAGAGGAAGGCGATCTTGCGTTCGTCCGCGTCGGCAAGCATGGGGGGAGAATTCCTAATGACGAATGACTAATGTCGAATGACGGACGACGAACCAACTACTCATTCGTCATTCGACATTCGGCAATTCGTCATTCTCCCTTATTCCGTTTCGACCATGGTGCGGCCACCGTACTGGCCGCAGTTCGGACAGACGACGTGCGAGGGGATCATGGTGCCGCACTTGGGGCAGGCGTGGAGCTGCTTGGCCTTGAGCGCGTGGTGAGAGCGGCGCATGCCGGTGCGGGAATTGGTCTGCTTGCGCTTGGGGACGGCCATGGCTCGAATTCCTAACTACTGGGCCAGGCTGGAGTTTGGGCCTGACGGGTGCTGAAACCGTTTTTAGGGGAATCCACCAACATACGGCGAGCGGTTTTGGGGAGTCAAGGGCGTCGCACTTGTGGCGTTGGGAGCGAAAATCAGGCAAATGCACGGGGTTCTCCGTAGTCTGGCAAGCCACTTCGATAGGGGGAGATATTTTGGCTACGGGCAACGCTGTCGTCTTCCCGCGAATCTAGGAACCGTCAGACGGCGCTGTAGGGCAAGGTTCGGTATGGACATCCTCGGACCGTTCCACGGTGAGGTGGCAGGAGTGCTAGTCGCATTGCCATATTGGAAGGGCAGCTCAAATGGAGCAGCTTGTCAAGTTAAGTATGTGCGATATGAATCGTGAAGATATTTCCAAGTCGTTTGATCTGGTCGTTAGCCGCCTTAACCTGTCGCTAAATCCCTGGGATTTCCATTTCACTTCGGAAGAGATGCTGGGTTCGCACACGGGACCGTTTGGTTCTGGCTTTTACGTCCGCGGAACTACGAAGATCGGAATCGCTTGCCGAGCGACGCTCGATAACGTGTATTATCAACACTCATTCATCACACTGAATGCTTGTAGTCGCGAAACGGAAACTTTTACGATTGGACACGATACACTCATGGCGGCGCTTGGCCGATCGGACGATTCCTGGCTAGTTATGACGAATAGACAGCCAACTGCCGTCGTTGCGCGGAACGGCCAAGACCCCGTAACTGCTTTCGTTCACGATCTAACCGAAATCGCGGCAATTGTTCTTAGGACGCCGAGTGAGGACTTCAATACAATCGTGCGTCGCGGCCATAGAGCGTGGACGATTGAATAGATCACATGGCAACCTCAGCGTGGGTCGTCGCTCATGAATACTCACAGCGGTAGCTCGTCGAAGGTGAGGTTGACGCTCCACATCAGTGGATCCGAGCTCGCGCTCTCGCAAGTCGGTTCACGGCAGTTTGTGGTGCGGGATGCGTGCGGGCCGTTGCCGGCGGGTGAGGCGGAGATTGTGATTGAGGTTAACGACTCTGCGGAGAGATTCAAGGTTTTTCTGCCGCAAGGACTACCGGGACCCGGACAGTTGGTCGAGTACGTTTGATGCGCTGGTTGGCGGCTGCTCTTTGGTGGCGTATGAAAGCAGTGGCGGTGTCGCTGTTCTTGCTGGCGGTGCTCATGGTGTTTGTGGCGGTGAATGTAGTCACCGACAGCGGCAGCTGGGCGGGGAACATCGGCGTGCTCGTGCTAACGGCGATCGTAATCTACATGTTCCTGCGAGTGGCGCGGGAATGCCGGGAACTCGAGCGTCGGGAGCTGAACTGGCAAGAACGCGAGAGCGCTTCCGGTCTTTGAGGTTTCGGCCGCGTCGCACCCTCGCCAGCATTGGGGGTGTTCACACTGCTTGGCTTTCGCTCGGCCACCGCGCAAATTTGGCTTACTGGAAAAGCACGGGTTGCGCGGCTAGGCTGCTTGGCTTACCGGAGTACTGGCTTCATCTTTGCCTTTTCCATTAGCCGGTACGGAGCGCCCGACCAATGGCGTTGGTCGGGCGCTTTTTTTGTGCGCGGGGACGAGAACTCGTCGCGATTCTCGCAGGATTGCGAGGCCGCGAAGAAGGTGATCATCGCGGGCGCCGGCGTAAAGGCGCGGGGGCGGGTTCGGCGAGGAGTTCGGCGACGGCGCGGTCGATGTCGGCGGGAGTAAATTGTTCCTTGGCCGACGGGTCGAGTTCGAACGTCTGGCGGAGTTTGCCTTGGCGGTCGTAGAGCTTGTAGTGGGGCAGCGCGCCGCTGGTGATTTCAAAAGCGTCCATCGATTCGGTGCTGCCGCCGAACTTGGTCTGTAGATTGGTGACGTTGGCGGCCGGGGCGCCGGATTTCTTGAGAATGGCGACCGCGCTCTCCGCGGAATCGGGGTCGTCGAAGTTGAGGGTGACGACTTCCAAACCGTCGTCGCCGTGCTCCTTGGCCAGCGCGAGCGAGTGGGGCAGCTGCTCGACACAGGGTCCGCACCAGGTGGCCCAGCCGTCGACGAGGATTACTTTACCCTTGGTGCGCGAGAGGACCGCGTCGAACGCGGCTCGATCGACAAGCGTTAAGTCGACGAGCGTTGGTTCGACGCGGTCCGGCGACGATGAAGTTTCCGCCGTGGCGGGTTGGGAAGCCGCACGGGGAGTTTGCGAGCAGCCAGCCGCGACAGCCAGTAAAGCGAACACGTTCGCTAAACCGCAAGCGGTAGACCGGCCGCTACTTGGGTACATCATGAAAACGCTTAACTATTCGTAGCCGATGCCGCAGCCCATCGGCTTGGTGCTGTCGGTTTGCGGTTTGCTGCCGGCCAGCACCGCGTCGATCGCGTCGCGGAGATAATTCTTCGAGGCCTTGGCGGCGTCCATGTTGTCGTCGATCGCGCCGATGTAGGCCACGTTGCGATCGCCGTCGAGCAGGAACACGTGCGGGGTGACCGTGGCGCCGTAGGCCCGGCCGATTTCCTGCGACGGATCGTAGACGTAGTCGAACTTGAAGCCTTTCTCTTCGGCCCGCTCCTTCATGGCCGGGAGCTTGTCGGCTTCCATGTTGTTGACGTTGATCGCCACCACGTCGACGCCCTGGTCCTTGTAGTCGTTGGCGAGCTCGACGATGCGATCTTCGTAGGCCACGGCGACCGGGCAGTGGTTGCAGGTGAAGATCACGACCACGGCCTTGGCATCAGCGTGCTCACCCAGGCTGTGTTCTTTGTCATCGACCCCGGCGAGATTGTTCCAGGCGGGGGCTGGGTCGCCGACCGTCAGCTTGTGTTGTTCGCTGGTCGATTCGCTTTCCGTGGCGGTATCGGCGCCGTAGGCGGTGGGGACGGCCAGGGCGGCGGCGATGGCCATCGACATGCCCATGCCAAACGAACGAAGTGACTTCTTCATCGGACATTCTCCTAGTTCATGAAAGCAGGCGGTAAGACGCGAAAACCGCCGATGCGACGCCCCTCGGCCATGAGCACAGGGCCCAATGGCCAGTCGCTGACGCTATGTGTACGCGGTGGGGGCGGTTTTGGTGCGTGCTAGCAGAAAACAAAAAAATCGTGGTGAAAAGCGATAGCGCGAGGCTCGAAGGTCGGGAAGGTCGGTGCTCCAGCTCAACATTCTGCGGTTTCGACAAAGGCGGCGATACCTGCGGCAGGGCGGGTTCCGGCGGCCGACGATTCTAGCCATGCGCAATTCCAGCGACAGCCGATTCCAACGGCATGGGCATATCGTGCCTGATTCATAAGCACTCGGCGAGGCACCGCCAGCTGTGAGATTTCGCGGCCGGCGGCGTAGCTGCGACGTATCTTCAAGCAGGCCAAGGAGGTAGGTTGCGATCTTGGCGATTGTAGTGCGCCACCAGGGGGCGGCGCGCGGTTTGCAATCTGGCCCTGGGTTCGGCGGCAATTGGGTTCGCGGAACGTACCGATGTCTCTTCGAAACGGGTTATCTGGCGGCCGGCAATTGTGATGCGCATGTCACGCGGTCGGACGGGTAGGCAGCTGTTCTCGAAATGGTAGGATCGGAGAAATCATGAGCGAGCACTCGGCAGTCCTCCCGCCGCCGCGGCTTGAAACTCGCAGCGGCGCGGCCACCAAACGCATGGATACCTTCCACTTTTCGGACTACGACCGGGGCGACTTCTACGACGAAATGTTCGATGGCGAGGGCGCCCCGCGGTGCGACTGCCAGCCGCTCTTCCGCCGCATGCAGACCATGAGCTCCGACGACCTGGCCCGCCGCCAGAAGGCGGCCGACCGGTCGATGGTCCAGCTGGGGATCACGTTCAATGTCTACGGCGACACGCAGGGCCGCGAGCGGATCATCCCGTTCGACATCGTGCCGAGGATCATCGCCAACAAAGAATGGCAGTGGCTCGAAAAGGGCCTCAAGCAGCGGATCACCGCGCTCAACATGTTCCTGGACGACATCTACCACGATCAGCGGATCGTCCGTGACGGCGTGGTGCCGGAGCATGTGGTCGCCACTGCGACCGGTTTCCGCAAGCAATGTGTCGGTTTGAACCCACCACGCGGCATCTGGTGCCACATCACGGGGACCGATCTCGTCCGCGACACCGACGGCCAGTACTACGTGCTGGAGGACAACCTGCGGTGCCCGTCCGGTGTGTCGTACGTGCTGCAGAACCGTCAGCTGATGAAGCAGACGTTTCCGCAGCTCTTTGAGCAGACTTCGATCAAGCCGGTGGACGACTATTGCAGCCGGCTGCTCGACGCCCTGCAGTACCTGCGGGATGAGCACATGCGGACGCCGTCCGTGGCGCTCCTCTCCCCGGGAAGCTTCAACTCCGCGTATTTTGAGCACTCGTTCCTGGCCCAACAGATGGGCATCGACCTGGTCGAGGGCCGCGATTTGGTGGTGTCCGACGGGTTCGTTTACATGCGGACCACCAAGGGTTTCGAGCGGATCGACGTGCTTTACCGGCGGATCGATGACGATTTCATCGACCCCAAAGCGTTCCGCGAGGATTCGATGCTGGGCGTGCCGGGATTGATGGAGGCCTATCGGGCTGGGCGGATCGCGCTCGCCAACGCCCCGGGCACGGGCATTGCCGACGACAAGGTCGTCTACGCCTACGTCCCGGAGATCATCAAGTACTATTTGAGCGAGGAAGCGCTGATTCCGAACGTGCCGACGTACGTCTGCTGGGACGACAAGCAGAGGCAGCACGTGCTGGGGAATCTCGACAAGCTGGTCGTGAAGCCGGCGAACGAGTCGGGTGGCTATGGCCTGATGATCGGCCCGCGGTCGAGCGACGAAGAGCGGGCCAAATGCGGCGAGCAGGTGAAGGCCAACCCGCGAAACTACATCGCCCAGCCGACGCTGAGCCTCTCGCGCGTGCCGGTACTTGCCGAGAAGGGGCTCGAAGGGCGGCACGTCGACCTGCGGCCGTTCATCGTATATGGTCGAGAGATCTTCGTCCTGCCGGGCGGATTGACCCGCGTGGCGCTCAAAAAGGGTTCGCTGGTCGTCAATTCGTCGCAAGGAGGCGGCAGCAAGGATACCTGGGTCGTTTCGTAGAAAGGAGCAGTGAGCAGGGAGCACGGAGCAGGGAGTAAGAACGATATGCTCCTTGCTCCTTGCTCCATGCTCCCCGCTGGTCGCATGCTGAGCCGCGTTGCTGATTCGATTTATTGGATGAGCCGCTATGTCGAGCGGGCTGAAAACGTCGCGCGGTTCATTTCGGTCAATCTGAACCTGAGCCTCGACATGCCTGGCGAGGCGGGGCAGCAGTGGTGGCCGCTCGTGGTGATTACGGGCGACGACGCCCAGTTCCAGGAGCGGATCGGCACGACGACCAAAGAAACCGTCGTCCAGTTTCTCACGTTCGATTCGGACAATCCGAACTCGATCCTCTCGTGCCTGCGGAGTGCCCGCGAGAACGCCCGCAGCGTCCGCGAGATCATCTCCGCCGAGATGTGGGAGCACATCAACAAGTTCTATCTGATGGTCCGCGACGGCGGCACACTGGAAGACGTGCTCGACGACCCGTATCACTTCTACGAGAAAGTGAATCTCTCGGGGCAGCAGTTTCTGGGCGTCACGGACGCGACCATGACTCACGGCGAGCCGTGGCACTTCTGCCAGTTGGGCCGCATGATCGAGCGGGCGGATAAGACGTCGCGAATTCTGGATGTCAAGTACTTCATCCTGCTGCCGAAAGTGGCCGACGTCGGCACACCTTATGACGACGTGCAGTGGCTGGCGCTGTTGCGATCGGCCAGCGCGCTGGAAATGTACCGCCAGCGGCATGGTCAGATTTCGCCGGTGAATGTGGTGAATTTCCTGGTGCTGGACACCGAGTTCCCGCGGGCCGTGTTGCATTGCCTCACCCGGGCCAACGAGTCGCTGCATGCGATTTCGGGGACGCCGCCGGGGAGTTTTTCCAACTCGGCCGAGCAGAAGCTGGGCCAGCTGCGGGCCGAGCTCGCCTATACCCAAGCGGAAGAGATCATTGCCAGCGGGCTGCACGAGTTTATCGACGACTTCCAGCGGCGGCTCAACACGGGAGGCGAGGCGATCTACGAGTCGTTCTTTGCCAAGCGGCCCTTGGAAGCGATCGCCACGCAGCGGCAGTCGCAGTTTATTCGGTGAAATGACAAGACTCAGCGGTTATCGAACGACACAGGCGTAGCAGGGAGCCCATTCGCCATGCTCTTCACGATCGACCATACGACGGATTACCATTTTACGCGGCCGGTGTTTTTCGAGCCGCACCTGCTGCGCTTTCAACCGCGGAACGACGCCGCCCAGCGCGTGCTGCAGTATCATCTCGACATCGATCCGGTGCCGGCCGGCCTGACTACCTCGCTCGATGCCGACGGAAACCTTGTAACCCAAGCCTGGTTCGACGGCCTGTACGATCGGATGACGATCCACGCCTCGTGCGAAGTGGAAACGCTCCGCGAAAACCCCTACGACTACCTGCTCACGCCGGAAAACGCCCGCTTGCCCGTCGGCTACCAGCCGTTTGAGCAGACGCAGCTGTCGCTAGCCATGAAGCGGGTCCAGGTGCCGACCACCTGCGATCCGGTCCGCGAACTGGCGGAAAAGGTTCGCGACGCGGCCCGCTATGAGCTCGTGCCGTTTCTCACCCGGCTCTCGACGACCATCTGCGAACGGTTCAAATTGGTCCGCCGCGAGACGGGCGCCCCGTGGCCGGCCGCGACCACCATGGAGCAGCGCCAGGGCGCCTGCCGCGATTTCGCCATCGTCTTCATCGATGCCTGCCGCTCGGTCGGCCTCGCCGCGCGCTTCGTGAGCGGCTACCAGGACGCCTACCGTAACAGCGGCAAGCGCGACCTGCACGCTTGGGCAGAAGTCTATCTGCCGGGCGCCGGCTGGCGCGGCTATGACCCGACGCGGGGCCTCGCCGTTGCCGAGCACCACGTGGCCATTGCCGCCGCCGCCGATCCACTCCTGGCCGCCCCGGTCACCGCCACCTACCGCGGCAACGACGTCGAAGCCGAGCTGCACACGGAAGTCAGCATCGAATCGCACGCGGCGGCGATGGCTTGCTGAGGCAGCCATATCAACGCACGACGGACTGTAGTTGACTGCTTGTGGTAAGATGCTATCTTACCAATATGAAGACCACCGTCTCTTCCAAGGGTCAAGTCGTGCTTCCAGCGGAACTCCGCGAGCAAGATCGCATTCGGCCGGGGCAGCAGTTTTCGATCGAGCGAGTCGAGTCGGGCGAGTATCTCTTGAAGCGTCTCGCCGGATCGGGGAACGAGGGAACTGCCGACTGGCTACTCAGTTGCCCTGAAAAGGATTGGTTCCAACCACTTACGTCAGAATCAACTGATACTTTGGGCTGAGCTCCTGCCGTGAGGTATCTCGTCGACGCCAACATTCTCAGCGAGGCAACAAAGCCCAAACCGTCGCGTCGAGTCGTGGACTGGATTGTCAATCACGACGAGGAACTGGTCGTCAATCCAATCGTTTTGGGCGAACTGGAATACGGCATCTTGTTGTTGCCGGCTGGTCGCCGTCGCGCTCGCCTTTTGGACTGGTTCGCCTGCGGAGCCCAACGGTTAAATGTTGTGGATCTAGATGCCGCGACCGCCCGCGTTTGGGCCCAGCTGCTGGCAGATTTGAAACGTAAGGGACGAGCCATGCCGATCAAAGACAGTCTCATCGCCGCATCTGCGCGTCAGCATCAATTAATTGTCGCCACGCGCAATGAATCGCATTTTCGTGACGCGGGTGTGAAGGTCGTTAATCCGTTCCTGGCAAGCTAAGTATCCACAGTTCGAATCGCGCGCTCACAACATCCGCGCGAATCTTCTCTTAATGCGCAAAGAATTTCAGAAGTTGCGCCGCCGAACCACGATTTGCGCTGTTGTCGTATTGCCGCCGCGATTCTTACGTGCACGACATTTGGTTCGAGTTATAATCGCAGCTTGGGATACCCCATTAGGGTGCCTGTCGAAACTGAGCTGAGAGCAACCGAAGGTCGCAGCGAACGATCTGCCTGCGAAAAAAGCGCTAACAAGAGTTCACATCTCGAGGGGGGACGCTAATGAAGAGTCAGCCGATTCACTCGGTTTGGTTGGCCTGCTTGAGTCTCGCCGGTTTGCTGGGAGGCGTGCTGCCAGAGGCCGGAGCGCAATCGCGGTCCGTCATGGGCATCGACGGCATGGTGGCCCTGCATCTGGGGCTCTTCCGCAACAATCTGCTCAACGAGGGCGTCAACACTTTCCAGTTCGGGGCGGTCACCCTGGCGGCGGGCGAGCTGGGGCGGTATCAATCGTTTCGCATGTTGGTGCCGGGGGGCCAAATTGGCGGACTCACCGCCAACGGCCGGATTGTCAGCGACTCGCCGGAGTCGTTTGTTGGCACTTACGAGCCAGTCACTCCGGTCACCCCGGCCCATGCGGCCTTACTCGACCGGGCCGTCTCCGGCGCGCTCTTCGATCCTGCCGAGTACCAGATTGAGGTGAAATTCAAGCCGATTTCGACGCCTGCTCCCATTGCCAATTCGGCGGCGTCGTTCAACGTCGCACTGGAGCAGATCGACGGCTTCATGACCGACGCGGAGTCGGGCCTCCTCAAACGGGCCAACGAGCGATTCCTCTACCAGATCGGCAGCCCGCAGACTCCGATCAATTCCTGGTATGCCGGCGCGGCGAAAGACACCGAGGGCTTCGCCACCTGGACCGTGCCTGTCACCTCGCCCACATTCGCGTTAAAGGGTTTCTACCATCGATCGGGCGACGGAGTTTTTCGCGACGAGCATGTGGTCGGCGGCGGTGGGCGGGTGTTCAATCCGGCGACGTCGATGTACGAAGACGTGCTCGATGGGCCCGATTTCGACGCCTTCGGCGACCCGGAGAGCAGCCTCGACGTTCCCAATGGCCTCGCCTCTCTGGGAATTGAAAGCATGTTCGGCGACCCGACGTCGAATTTGAGCATCGACGTCCGCAGCGTGCTGGTGAAGAAGGTGCAGCCCGATCCTTTAGTGATCCTCCGACTCGACGAGCGCAGCGGCCTCACGCATCGCTTCGGGACCGCGCTGGCCTACAACCCGACGAACCCGGCGCCGGGGAGCCGCCCGCAAGATTCGGCGATCGATATCGGCGACGGCGCAACCTACAGCCCGATTGCCACCGACCAGATCCGCCGCTTCGACGACAACGGTATGCTCGATTACCTGAGCATCAATCCGCGGCAGCCGCTCGCGCCCCAGGAAGGCTACTCCTTGCTGCTGCGCGACGCGCCGAGCGGCAATTCGTTCGACGGCAACCAGGCAGTCGTCGTAGTGCGGGCCCGCCTTTCTGCAGCGCTTTCGTCGGCGGGAACTGCCCAGGAAATCACCCTCATGCTCAAAGACCTCGACGGCAACGACAACGGCGGCAATCCGGTCGGGGCCGATGAGTACACTTACGCGCTGCCGCTGAACCTCTTCAACACACAGTCGTTCACGACCGTGGCCATTCCGTTGTCGAGTTTTGTGCTTTCACCGCACGTGCCGACGGGCGTCATATCGGGTTCTGGCCCGTTTGGATTCGCGAACCCCGGCGACGGTTCGCGGTCGGCCTTCAATCCATACGAGTTCGGCATCCGCGTGCCGCCTAGCGGCGGGCTGCTGCGGCTGGACCTCGACTATCTGGACGTGAGGGCGGTTCCCGAGCCCGGCGCAGTGGTCTTGCTGCTGCCGGCATTGGCGCTGTGTGGTCGCCGCGTAAGATTCGGCCGATCTTAGTTCGCATGAGAAACTTCAGGCCGAACCTGCTCCGAGCCGGCACAGGAACTTGACGCCCACGGAGAACAAACCGCCATGTTCCGGGCGGGCCCAAACGCTCTTGGCGACCACCTGAAGCGTGTGGCCGCCGGCGAGCTGGATGGCGGTGAGCGGCGCGCGATTGATCGTGGCGGCGATGTACGCCAGGCCGCCGGTCGAAATGTTGTAGATGATCACCGGGAACGACCTGCCGCGCGGCGCCCAGCTCTCATCCACGGCGATCACCTGGGCGTGCAAATTTCGGGCAACGCGCGGGGAGGTGCGCTTGTCGGTGATTGCCGTGTGTAATTCCTGGTGGTGCAGGTGCTCGATCAGGGCGTCGGCCCATTCGTGTTGGAGCAGTGCCGGCTGGCAATCGAAATACTGGACGGCCAGCGCGACGCTGGAGAGCATTTGCTCGCGGCCTTCCGGCGGCAAGACGCCACAGTGGTGCGACCCGCAGCGGCTGCACCGCCACAGCGCGGGCAACTCCTTCCAGACCGCCGTGCGGATCGGCAGGTGCGAACCGCAGTTCTGACAAGTGATTAATACCGCTGCCGGCGAGCCCGACGAATCCGGCGGCTCGACGACCGACGAGAGGGTGGAGTTGCTCATTGCAGAAAAGACGGGTCTGTGGAGCGACACAGAGCAGGTGTATCGAAAGCATACGTCGAATCTGGCAGAAAGCCAGGAAACGGATGAAGAAATCGCCGCTCCTTGGTTTTCCACAAATCACAAAATCGGACTGTCGCACAGAATGCGATGCCGCCGCCCGCGTGATCGGGCCGATCGCGGTGAGCGACTCAATCGAACAGCGGCATGGTGGAGTCGTTCTCGCCGCGGCCGTTGGCGGAATCTTCGGGCGGCGCGACGCCCAGATGTTCGTAGGCCTTGTTCGCCAGCTTGCGGCCGCGGGGCGTGCGGACCACCAGCTCGCTCCGCAGCAGGAAGGGCTCGACCTCGTCGACCAGCGTGTCGAGCGCGAGATTCATCGTGTGGGCGATGGCTTCGATGCCGGCCGGACCGCCGTGGAATACGCGGAGAATCGTCTCCAGGTACTTGCGGTCCTGCGGGTCGAGGCCCAACGGATCAATGCCGAGCATTTCCAGGGCGGCGACGGCCACTTCGAACTCGGCACTCCCATTGTGCCGCGACGTAGAATAGTCGCGGACCCAGCGGAGCCGGTTGTTGGCGATGCGCGGCGTGCCGCGGCTGCAGCCGGCGATCTTCGTGGCGGCCTCGTCGGCGAGCTCCATCTTCAGCTTCGCAGCGTTGCGGCGGACGATTTCCGTGAGCTCTGCGATGCTGTAGAACTCCAGGTGCTCGCGGATCTGGAAGCGGTCGCGCAAGGGGGCCGACAGCAGGCCGCTGCGGGTGGTGGCTCCGATCACGGTGAACGGCCGCAAACGCATTGTGACCGTGCGGGCGCCCGCCCCCTCGCCGAGCGTGATGTCGACGCGGAAATCCTCCATTGCCGGATACATGAATTCCTCGACCGCCTTGGGCAGCCGGTGAATTTCGTCGATGAACAGGACCGAACCCTCTTCGGCGTTGGTCAGGTAGGGGAGAAGGTCCTTAGGGGCAGCTAAAACGGCACCACTAGTGATCTGCAGCGCCACGCCCAAGTCGCGGGGAATGCAGGTGGCGAACGTGGTCTTGCCGAGGCCCGGAGGGCCATCCAGGAGAATGTGCCCCAGCGGCTCTTTCCGCTTGCGGGCGGCGTCGACAGCGATGGCGAGCCGCTCGGCGACCTGCCGCTGGCCGACCATCTCGCCCATGTGCCGGGGCCGCAGCGCAATCTCGTCGTCGCGGAGTTTGCTGAGCGACTCGTGGGCAGCGGCAAGCTGGGGCGCGGCGGCGGGGACGCTGTCGCCAGTGAGGATTCGTTCACGGGGCATGCGTGAACTATATCAGAACCGGCTGTGGCGCGGGAACGGCGAAGGCGCGGAGCAAGCTCCGCCGCTAACGGGATAATCCTCGAGTGGCTACGACACCAGCTGGCGCTTGCTGCGGCGGTGGGTCGCGGGCGTCTTGGCGGCCTCGACCTGGTCGAGGAAATCGCCCAAGGCCTCGTAGTACTTCGGCGGCAGGCCGTCGTTGTGTCGGGCGAAGGGGATCTCGAAGAATTGCTTGAATTCCGTCGGGGCAGCGGCAAACAATTCGCGTCCCAATTCGATCGGCACGATGTCGTCCGCCGTGCCGTGGCACTGGAACAACGGACCCTCGTATTTGACGATTCGTTTGAGCGAATTGTACCGATTCCGCATCACCAATCGCACCGGCAGGAAGGGATACTGGTGGGCGGCGGCCTCGGTCAACTTGGAAAACGTGTTCTCGAGCACTAGAGCCCGGGCGCCTTGCTCGGCGGCAATCGCCGTGGCGATGCCGCCGCCGATCGAGCGGCCGATCACCGTGATATCCTCGGTCGAAACGCCCTCTTTGCGGGCCAGCCAGCGTTGGGCGGCGAGCCCGTCGGCAATGCAGCCCTTTTCGTATGGCTTGCCCCGGCTGCGGCCGTAACCGCGGTAATCGAATACGAACAACGTGGCCTGCAAATTGGCCTGCAGGCGGAACATCAGATTCGCCTGGTCGGCCACGTGTTCGGCGTTGCCGTGGCAATAGATGACGAACCGCTTCGGCTCGGCGTGGGGGACGTACCAGCCGTGGAGCTTCGTTTCGTCGGCGGCGCGGAACCAGACGTTCTGGGGTCGCAACCAGCGCGGCCGCCAATCGCCGCGCTCCCGGGAGGGAATCGGGTAGACCAACGACCGTTCAATCATTCGGATCAGCACGTCCAATGCATCCTTGACGAGTGTTCGCCTGGTAGAACCCGAGCACTGGCTGGACTGCTAGCAGCGATGCCTAGCGTATCTCAAGGACCAGCCGTTGTCGATAGTGGGGCAATCCGGGCGAAGTCTGTCGATTTGGGGAGGTGGGGTGTTTCAGGAAGGCCGAGGGCCGCCGGACGAAGAACGAGCCGGCAGACGATTCGGGGAGGTTACTATCAAATATCGGCAGGAACGACGAAGGTGGGTGCCGTTGTTTGGCCACCGCCAAATAATAGCGTGACAAGGCCGCAGGCATAGACCGAGGATCGAGTTCAATCCCTAAGTCTGGACCGAAATTACCGCTGGAAAGCCCCTAGCTTCAACCCCTCCAAGGAGTGGGTCATCGCGGCGTTTCCGCGTGAGCGCTGGTTTTTACCGGCTCCAAAGCCTCGAGAAATCTTGCCAGATCGCGGAAATAGCTGGCTGGTTCCGGGTCGTTGTGTCCCAGGCCCTCGTATTCGACAAATTGCTTTTGCGAGGTCGGTGCGGCGGCGAAGATCTGGCGGCCCAGCGCGATTGGGACGATCCAATCGGCCGTGCCATGGCTTTGGAATACGGGGCCATGGTAGTCGCGGATCTGGTCCACCGCGTCATAGCGGTTCTTCATCAACAGCCGCACGGGCAGCCAGCGGTAATGGTACGAAGCGACGTCTGTCAGTCGGGAAAAGGTATTCACGAGCACCAGCGCCTTGGCCCCCTGCTGGGAAGCGACCGCCGTGGCGATTGCCCCACCGATCGAGCGCCCCATGACGACAATGTCGGCAGGCGTCTGGCCGGTTCGTTCGGCCAGCCACCGCTGGGCAGCAGCGGCATCGGCAACGCAGCCGGCTTCGTTCGGCTTGCCCTCGCTGTAGCCGTAACCGCGGTAGTCGAAGATGAAGACCGAGGCGTCGAGCTCGTCGGAGAGTTGGGCCACCACGTCGGCGTTCATGCCCACGTTTTCGCCATTTCCGTGGCAGTAGAGAACCGCCCGCCTGGCATTCGGACGCTCGACGAACCAGCCGTGCAGCCTGGTGCCGTCAGCTGAGGCGAAGTGGACGTCCTCAAATTCGAGTCCGGCAGGATGCCAGTCGCCGCGGGAGAGCGGCGGCACGGGGTAAACGAGCATGGTCTCCAGGAAAGTCATCGCCAGCAGCCCTAGGAGATAGAAAATCGCGAGGGCCCGGGCGACGCGGCCCAGCGACCGCAACGGCGGCGACTCGGCATCAAGGGACATGCACTAGTGTACCGTTCGCCGCTGGGGAAGGGTGAGAAGGAACAATCATGCGGCCTGGCGGGCGGACGGATCGGCTGTCGGGACGGGCGACGAGGCGAGAATTGGACTGGCGGTCCGCGACGGAAATAGCCGATCGCGCAGCCGGAGCGTGGGCAACTCGATCAATTTTGCCATAGTAATGCCGATGACAAATGCACCGCCGAAAAAGATGGCTTGCCGAAGCGACCAAGAGAAGCCAGCCGCGCGCATGTGCGGCGTGGCCCAATAGAAAATGGCCATGTGCCAGAGGTAGATCGAATAGGAATAGGAGCCCAGCGTGGCAAGTATGGTGGTGAGCCGGTTTCGCGGAAAGTGGCACAACAAAGCACCCACGATGATGGCCGCGGCGCCCAAGTAATGTTGTGTGAAGCCGAACGTGTGGATGTATTTGTCCGACGGCGACCCAACGAGCAGCGATCCGAACATGAGCGCGGCTCCAGCGGCAATCAAGGCATATCGCCACGGACGGAACGTGTTGCAGAAACTGTCGCAGTGAAAATGGTAAAGATAGCCGATCGCAACACCAAAGAAGAGCGCGTCGATGCGCAGGTGCGTGGGGAAGACATGCGTGATGTAGGAGTAATCGTCGCGAACCTGAAAGTTAATGATCCGCCCAACTAGGACGACGACACATGCCGCAGCGACGAAGTATGGCACCGCGCGAAAGGGATCTGCCGCTCCACGCCTCCACCTGGTAAGCGCCAGCAGGAACAATGGCAGCAGCAGGTAGAAGTGCTCCTCGACGGCGAGCGTCCAGGTGTGGTTCCAGAATCCTGCCTGATAGCTTTGAATGAAGAATAACTCGGAGAAGAATGGCCGATCGCGCATCTTGTAACCGGCCACGAGCAGCTGATACAGCCAAGTGAAACCCAACATGAAATAGAAAGCTGGATAAATCTTCCAGCCGCGGCGCAGGTAGAAACGCGGCACCGAGATTTCACCATGCTTCTTATATTCGGAAAACAGCAGACCGGAGACCAACAGCCCGCTGAGAACGAAGAACAAATCAACGCCCAGGCCTCCATGACTCCACCAGGCGTCGAGAACCGCTTTTGCGACCGGCGACAAGTCGGTTGGCGTTCGTTCCATGTGATGGCCGATCACCATCACCACGGCTAAGAGCCGTAAGATGTCAAGGCTCAGAAGGCGTGCCGCAGCAAATTCTGTCGTTGGCTGAGTGGCAGGGGACATGACAGGGGAGCCGCGCATTCGGCCGTCGCAGGAAGCGGGGTCGGAAGACAATGTTGGGGGGCGGATTGGAGCAGAAAGCGACGTTTGCGCCCAGAGCAGTCGCCTGCTGCATGCTAGCATCAATTGACAATACTCCGACGTCAGCCGTGCGACTTCTCGTACACCGCGTGGAGCAGCGAGTCGACGTCCTTGTATTTCTGCTTCTTGTCGAGGGCCTCGTCCAAGAGCCGCCGGGCGTCGGCATCGGTGTGGCCCAGGGCCTTGAGCACATCGAATGCCTCGGTCAAAAGGTCGCGCTCGATCTCGGCCGACGGCGGCAGGTCTCGCGCCACCAGGAGCGCGAACTTCGGCACGCGGCGGCGCAGCTTGGCGATCACCCGCTCAGCCGTCGCGGGACCGATGCCGGGGAGCGTCGCCAGGCCCTTGGCGTCTTGTTCTTCGATCATCGTCGCCACGTCCTGCACGGGCCGGACCATCGCCCGCAGTGCCTTCTTCACGCCCACGCCGTCCACCTCGCAGAACATCTCGAAGAACTCGCGCTCGATGGGACTCAAGAAACCGACCAGCCGCGGAATCAGCCGGCCCTGCATCGCGTTGCCTTCGAGATACTCGATGGTGTGCAGGCTCACGTTGCGGCCCAGCTGTTCCTGCAGCTGCCGCCGGGCAAACTCGGGGATCAACACCTCATACTCAAACGCGCCGACCGCAAGGGTCAGCACGTCGCCGATGACGGAAACAGGGAGGCCGGTAATTTTGGTGATCATCGCAAAGGTTGAGAGTCGAGAGTTGAGAGTCGTTAGCGGTCGCGGCCACGCGACTGCGAATCGAAAACGCGCCGTAGAGCCGACTCGCGCCAAACGCCCGCGTGCGGCAAATCATACCGTCCGCTGACCCTAGCCCCCAGCCCCAAATCCCCAGCCCTACTCGCCGACGATCGAAGCATGCCGCGTCAGATAGCAATGGCACAGCGCAATGGCGAGTGCGTCCGCCACATCAGGCGGCTCCGGATCGGCCGCGAGGCCCAGCTCCTGGCGAATTGCGGCCTGCATCTGCCATTTGGCGGCGTGGCCGTTGCCGGTGAGCGTTTTTTTGATCTGCGTCGACGGGTAACTGTGCATCGGAATGTTGGCCTGGGCGGCAGCGAGCAGAATCACGCCGCGGGCGTGCCCCATCAGAATCGCCGTCGTCGGCCGGTCGTAGTGCGAATAGAGCTCTTCGATCGCGAGCACTTCTGGCTGCAGCGACTTGATCACTTCGGCCACTCCCGAGTGAATTTCTGCCACCCGTTCGGCGAGCGAGGCGTTCTGCTTGCCGCGGACGACGCCCGCTTCGATGAGTTGCGGCTGGCGGCCGATGAAATCCAACACGCCGTAGCCGGTGGTGTTGAGGCCGGGATCGATGCCGAGGACGCGCATGTTGAGGCTCAAACGACGGAAAGAGCGTACCAGTTCGCCACTTGAAAGCAAAGAATGATCGCGTTTCCTCCGGCGTGGAAGAGGATGGGCAAATAGATGCTGCCACTTTTCAAGTAAATCCACGCGAGCAGGTACCCGGCGAAGAAGTTGTCGGGCCCTGGATTTCCGTAGAGGAAATGAAGCCCTGCGAATGTTACGCCGCTGACGACGACTGCCAAAAGGGGACTGAATCGAGCAATTGGGACACAGAGGATCAATCGATAGACTGTCTCTTCCAAAACTGGTGCAATCACGGTCAGGTGCACCAATCTGGCGCTGAAATCCTTTGGATCTGTTACGGCATTTGACGCCGTCTCTGGAGGCACAAGTCCCAGCCTTAAAATCAGAAAGCCGCCCAATCCTAAAAGGAGCAGGATGGCGGCCAGTATCGTCGCTACGATCAACCAATGGCGTATCGATTGAGCCGGTAGTCGAATACCAAGTGCCCGGAAGTCTCCGTTGGTCAGAGCTACGAATGCGACAACTGCTGCGAACACGGGAATCGCTCGCTTCCAGTCAGGCGTCCAATCCGTAGACATCCGCAGGTCGTTTGCGACCGTCGCAAACGCGACGAACAACATTGCAATTGGCAGCCATTTGCGTTCGCTCTCATACTTGCCAATCGCAGTAGACATTCGCAGGTCCGAGAAAGCTGTCCGCTACGTCTTCGTCCACTCGGTGCCGCCGGGGCGGTCTTCGAGGGCGATGCCGGCGGCGGTGAGTTGGTTGCGAATCGTGTCGCTCGTGGCGAAATCTTTGGCGGTACGGGCCGTCGCGCGGAGCTGAATGAGTAGCTGCATGATGCCGTCGAGGGCCGTGGGGCCGCCGCCGGACCACTCGGTGCCGCCCGCGCGATCTTCGAGCGTGATGCCGATCGGGCCGAGGGCGTCGCGGATCTTGTCGGCAATGGCGAAGTTCTTGTTTTTGCGAGCGGCGGCACGGAGCTCGATCACCAGCGGCATCACTTTGGCCAAGAGGTCGTCCGAGGCGGCGCCGGGCACGGCGACCGGTTTCAAGAAGATGCCGAGGATGCCCGCGAGTTCCTTGATCGTGGTCAGCAGTGTGGTGAACTTGGCGACTGCTGCGGCGTCGGTTTTGCCTTTGCCTTCGAGGTCGGCATCATCCGCAAATTTATTGACGATCTTGGCTAGCTCGAATAACTCGCCGATTGCGCCGCCAGTGTTGAAGTCGTCATCCATCGCGGCGAGGAATTTCTGGCGGCAGTTCGAAGCGGAGGCTAAAACAGCGTCCCCGTTCGCTGAAGCGAGCTCGCCGTCTGCGCGTTGGGTGGCGGGCTTAAGGGAGTAGAAATCCTTGCCCGTGATGCGATTGTAGCGCTTGAAGAGGCGGTAGAACGATTCCAGGCCGACGCCGGCTTCTTCGATCGCCGGCTCGTTGAAGAGCACGGTGCTGCGGTAGTGGGTCCGTAACAGGAAGAAGCGGATGCGTTCGCCCCCTTGGCGCTTGATCAGGTCCGCGAGGCCGCCGGCGCCTTTGGAGCGGGACATCTTCTCGCCAGCGCCCCCGCCGCCGATTTTGCCGTCGGTCGTGCCGGCGCGCAACAGTCCGTTGTGGGCCCAGTAGCTGACCATCGGCTTGCCGTGGCAGCATTCGCTCTGGGCGATTTCGTTCTCGTGGTGCGGGAACATGAGGTCGAGCCCGCCGCCGTGGATGTCGAACGTCTCACCCAACAACTTGCGGCTCATCGCCGAGCACTCGATGTGCCAGCCGGGCCGGCCTTCGCCCCAGGGGCTCTTCCACGACGGTTCGCCCGCTTTGGCCGACTTCCACAAGGCGAAGTCCGCCGTGTGCCGCTTCCGCGCGGCCGTCTCGCCGCCGTCGCCGTGGACCGACTCGATGCTGCGGTTCGAGAGCTTGCCGTACTGCGTATCCTTGCCGACGTCGAAATACACGTCGCCATCCGAGGCGTATGCGAAGCCACGGTCGATCAGCTCTTCGATGAAAGCGATGATCTCGCTCATGCAGTCGGTGGCCCGCGGGAAGCTGTCGATCTGGTCGACGCCCAGGGCCGCTAGGTTGCCGTTGTAGTCGGCGATGTTTTCCTCGGCCACCTGGAGCATCGAGATGCCCCGCTCATTGGCCTTTTTGATCAGCTTGTCGTCGACGTCGGTGATGTTGACGATCCAGGTGACGTCGTAGCCGCAATATTCGAGGTACCGCTTGATGCAGTCGAAGATCACCGGCCCGACCATGTGGCCGATGTGGGCCTTGTCGTAGACCGTCGGCCCGCAGAGATAGATGCCGACCTTACCCGGCCGCACCGTGCGGAAGGGCTCCTTCTCGCGCGAGAGCGTGTTGTAGACGCGAAGCGTCTGATGCGGGGCGGCGGCGGTTTCAGTTTTCGCGGGCATGGGACGGGTGGATACGGACATGTTCGATTTCATTACTTAAGGACAAAATTATCCGGCGAGCTACGCCTCGCCGGTGCTCTCCACGAGCGCCACGCACCGCGCCTCGATCAATTCGCCGTTGCCCACCGGCCCGACTCCTTCTCCGGTCTTGGCCTTGAGCCCAACGTCGTGCGGGTTGAGCTCGAGGATGCCGGCGATGCGGTGGCGGATGGCGTCGATGTAATCGGCCAGTTTCGGCCGCTGTGCGTGGACGACGCAATCGAGGTTGATGACCTGGTATCCGGCCTCCTTCAACTTGAGAGCAGCGGCGCTCAGCATCTCGGCCGAGTCGCGATTGCGGTTCGCCGGGTCGGTGTTCGGAAATAGTCGGCCGATGTCGGGCAGCGCCGCCGCGCCGAGCAATGCGTCGGTCACTGCATGCAGCAACACGTCTGCGTCGCTGTGGCCGACCAATTGCCGATCGTGCGGCACGTCGATGCCGCCGATCCGCAGCGGCCCGCCCGGCTCCGTGCGATGACTATCTTCGCCTAATCCGGTCCGCAGCTTGGTCGTGGCGTGGGTCTCCTGGGGGTCTGTCCCCATTTTTCAATGGAGGCGCCGTTGCTTTGTTTCGCGCCGATGAAAAATGGGGACTGACCCCCTTGGTGCTGGCAACGGTTGGCAACGTGGTAAATCCGCGGGGATTATAGCGGAGACGCAAAAACGCGACAACGCGGACGCTAAGCCGTAAACGCCGAGGCGGATGAGGCGGCAAACTCGATCGTGGCCCGCCGCTCCGCCGTGCTGGCACGCGACAGCCGCACTTCGAGGCGAACTCCCTGGTGCAGGATTTGGCCGATCTTCACGTCGCACGACGGACCCTCGCTGCGCTTGGCCTCGATCGTGGGCAGCCGCTCGAAAGGCGGGCAGAAGGCGACGTGCAGAATTGCAATCCGGTCGCCCGGAGCAAACTCGGCGACAAGCTCGCCGCGGATTGCCTCCACGCCATCGGCGCTGCGGCTCCGCGTGAGCCGCTGCAGCACCAGCCCCGTCGCCTTGTCGGAGCTAAATCTAAAAGAAGCCGGCGAACTGCGCCTCGCTGGTATTAATCCGAGCCCCAACACCGCCGGCAGCCACACCAGCCAATCGATCGTCCGCTCAAAAGGGAAAGAGCAACCGATCGCAAACAGCAGAGCCACCGCCGCCACCAGCAAACCGACACGCGCATCCGGAAGTCGCGCCCGCACCGCTGCCGCCCAAGCCAGCAATCCAATCGCAGTTAAAACGAGTGGCAGCACGGGTAGCGGCGCAGCGAGTGCCCCGCATAGTCGGCGCATCGCCAATAGCGCTGCTACCGTGAGCAGCAGAACGACCGAAGCTGCCAGCGCAATTTCGACGGGCTCGCGCCGCGCGCGAGGACTGCGCTCAGCAATGCGCCATGTCCCATCCGTGGCGAACATGAATCTGAGACTCGACCAAGTCGGATCAATCGACCAAGACTACGTCGCCGCGGCAGTCGCCTCGGCGGCCTTGGCCAGTTCCTTGGCCTTGTCGGTCTTTTCCCAGGTGAACTCGGGTTCGTTGCGGCCGAAGTGGCCGCCGGCGGCCGTCTTGCGATAGATCGGCCGGCGCAGGTCCAGGTGCTTGATGATGCCCGCGGGGGTGAGCGGGAAGATTTCGCGGACCAGTTCGCAGAGCCGCGAGTCGTCGATCTTGCCCGTGCCTTCGGTGTCGACACGCACGCTCACTGGCTCCGAAACGCCGATCGCGTAGGCCAGCTGCACTTCACAGCGATCCGCCAGTCCCGAGGCGACAATGTTCTTCGCCACGTAGCGGGCCATGTAGGCCGCGCTGCGGTCGACCTTGGTCGGGTCCTTGCCGCTGAACGCGCCGCCGCCATGCCGGCCCCAGCCGCCGTAGGTATCGACGATAATCTTTCGGCCCGTCAGACCCGAGTCGCCGTGCGGCCCGCCGACCACGAACCGGCCGGTCGGATTGATGTGATACGTAATGTCGTCGCTCAACAGCTCCTCGGGCAGCACCGGCTGGATCACCTTTTCGATGATGAACTTCTTCAGCTCGGCATTGGTGACATCCGGGCTGTGCTGCGTGGAGACGACGACCGTGTCGATGCGGACCGGCGTGTAGCCGTCGAACTCGACCGTGACCTGGCTCTTGCTGTCCGGGCGGAGCCACTTTACTTCGCCCTTGCGGCGGGCGTCGGTCAGGCGGTTAATGATGCGGTGCGCGAGCGCGATCGGCAGCGGCATCAATTCCGGCGTGTCGTTGCAGGCATAACCGAACATCAGGCCCTGGTCGCCCGCGCCGACGTCTTTGCCGGCCGCCGCATTGTCGTCGACGCCCATGGCGATGTCGGGCGACTGCTCGTGGAGCGCCACCAGCACCGAGCAATGGTCGGCGCTGATGCCCATGTCGGCTTCCGTATAGCCGACGTCGCGGATCACTTCGCGGACGACATTCTGCAGGTCGACCGTCGCCTTGGTCGTCACCTCGCCGGCGATCACGCAGAGACCGGTCGTGACCAGCGTTTCGCAGGCCACGCGGCTCAGCGGGTCCTGGGCGAGCATCGCGTCCAAGACGCCGTCCGAAATCTGATCGGAGAGCTTATCGGGGTGACCCATGCTGACGGATTCGCTCGTGAACAAGTATCTGCCGGATGCCACGGATTGACTCTCCCAGGAAATGGTCGCCAGCGGTTGGGCTGACAAGAAATTGCCAGTGCGGCGTCAGGCCGAATAGCCCGACGTGCGAAGACCCTCCAGTATAAATGCGACTTGGCACGGCTCGCAACTCGCGGCCGCACAGCCCCAGGGTTACCGAATTATTGAACTGACTGCGGTTGGGTAGCGTAGGAGAGTTGAAAGGATTGAGCTTTTCTTCCCTTGTTTTCATGGAGGTTTTCTGTGGAACCCGCTCACGCGGGGAGCTTGCTGG
>JBFWSG010000044.1:0-47618 GCA_050248495.1 Pirellulales bacterium
CCAGCAAGCTCCCCGCGTGAGCGGGTTCCACAGAAAACCTCCATGAAAACAAGGGAAGAAAAGCTCAATCCTTTCAACTCTCCTACGCTACCCAACCGCAGTCAGTTCAATAATTCGGTAACCCTGGTCATCGAAAGCAGGAATTTGACATCGGGGGCAAAGGGGGTCAAACTAAAGGCTGTCTGGGCGGGTGCTGTTTCAGGCGCCCGCCGGCGATTTCTTCGAGTGTGTCTAATCGCGCTTTCTGACATTCAACTCACCTGCAGCCGTTCGCGCTTGAGCGCGATTTCTTTCACGGCAGGGATCGGCGGGTGAAGTTGTATTTGAGACGGCATCTACGACTGGCTAACCCATGCGGAACACTATTCAACCTTTAGCAATTCTAATCGCGGGCATGTTAGCGTGCGCGGGCTCGGTGCGCGCGGAGTATCGCACGATTGACGGCACTGGCAACAATCTGGCGAATTCTACGTGGGGAGCTACGGGGACGCAGTTGTCGCGGATTTCGCCGGTGGCGTATGACGACGGCATCTCAACAGCCCGCGGCTCTACCGACCCGACGCTGCCGAACCCGCGCGCGATCAGCAACACCGTGATTGCGCAGTCGATCATGGCTCCGAATTCTCATGAAATGACCGACTGGGTGTTTCAATGGGGGCAGTTCGTGGACCATGACCTGGATCTGACGAATCTCGCGACACCGGTGGAGAATTTTGACGTCCCAATTCCGGCCGGCGACTCGATCTTCGACGCGGGGAACACGGGCGCCGCAGTCATGTCGTTTCAGCGCTCCAAGTACGACCCAACCACCGGCACCAACGCTGGGAATCCGCGCCAGCAAATCAACGACATCACGTCTTACCTTGACGCCTCGATGGTGTACGGCTCGGACACGGCGCGGGCGACGGCCTTGCGGACACTCAGCGGCGGCAAATTGAAGACGAGCGCTGGCAATCTGTTGCCGCTTAATACGTTCGGCTTGCCCAACGGCACCGGCGGCCCGGCCGACCCGACGCAGTTTTATCTGGCCGGCGACGTGCGAGCGAACGAGCAAGTTGGCCTGACGACCGTCCATACGCTGTTCATGCGCGAACACAATCGGCTGGCCGATCAGATTTCCGCCGCCCATCCCGGGTTGTCCGATGAGGAGATTTATCAACGGGCGCGGAAGCTGGTGGGCGCGGAGATTCAGTCGATCACCTATCGGGAGTTTCTGCCGGCGCTGCTCGGTACATACGCGCCGACAATCACGAGCACGTACGATCCGGACCTGAATTCGGGCGTGCTGACGGAGTTTTCGACTGCACTATTCCGCGTCGGGCACACGATGCTCTCGCCTCAACTGATGCGGATGACGAATGACGATACGCCGGCCCCGGGCGGCGCCATGTCGCTGCGCGACTCGTTTTTTCGGATGCAGAATCTGGCCGGCGCGAATGAGCTGGAGTATTTCCTGAAGGGGCTGGCTTATGAACAGCAGCAACAAGTCGACATGCATATTGTCGACGATGTCCGCAATTTTCTCTTCGGTGAGCCGATTCCAGGTGGCTTCGACCTGGCCACGTTGAACATTCAACGGGGACGCGATCACGGACTGGCGGATTACAACACGGTGCGGGAGGCGTTCGGCCTGCCGGCAGTCTCGTCGTTTGCCCAGATCACGAGCGACACGGAAGTGCAGGCCGGCTTGCAGTCGCTCTATGGGAGCGTCGACCGGATCGACGCCTGGGTCGGCGCGCTCTCCGAGGACCATTTGCCGGGGGCATCGGTCGGGCCGCTCATCGTGGCCGGACTGGCCGAACAATTCCGGCGCGCCCGCGACGGCGATCGTTTCTGGTTTACGCGCGACGCCGACATCGCGCCGGAAGATTTGAACTGGCTCCTCTCGGTGCGGTTGTCGGACATCATCCGTTTGAACACGTCGATTACGAACTTGCAGGGCAACGTGTTCTTCATGGCGGTTCCGGAACCGTCGACTGCGGCAATGTTGGCGATCCTGGGCGGAGTGTTAGGGCTCGGCTTACGGCGACGGTCGGCGCGACCCTGCGCTGAGTGAGCTAAACCGCCAACGACGGCTGGGACCGTTGTGAGATGGCGCGTTTCGTCTGCGCGCTCAAGCGCGCTGGCGTCTAGTTTTTGCGAGCGCAAAAAAAGATCGCCGCCCCTTTTGCGCTGGTGACCGCGGGCGGAGGGGGGACGGTGGCCCGGAGTCGCGCGTTGAAAGGGACGGCGAGAGGTGCTATCGTGGCGCGCCGGCTGTGGCGGGAGGGGGAAGCTGTTGCCGGCTACGCCATCGGTGTCTGCATCTTGGTACGCAGGCATTTTTCGGTTGGTTCGCGGAGGGAAAAAATCCGCTGTGTCCAGGGAAATTGATCGGGAATCTTTGGTGGGTCTCGTGGAACTCGACCCACCCTACGCTTTTTTGGGGTAAGCGAGGGAAGATGGCGTCGCCACGGATTGAGAGAGCGATTCTAAGCGTCAGCGATAAAACCGGGCTCTCCGATTTCGCCCGGGAGCTGGCGGCAGCCGGGGTGGAGCTTTACGCCAGCGGCGGGACGCTCAAGCACCTGGAGCAGGCGGGCATCGCGGTGCGGGAGATTGCCTCGTATACCGGTTTTCCCGAGATGATGGACGGCCGGCTCAAGACGCTCCATCCGAAGATTCATGGCGGGATCTTGTGCCGGCGGGACCGGCCGGACGACATGGATTCGATCGCTCAGCAGGGGATTCTGCCGTTCGAACTGGTGGTCGTGAATCTGTACCCGTTCGAAGAGACGATCGCGCGGCCAGGGGTGACTGTCGAAGAGGCGATCGAGCAGATCGACATTGGCGGGCCGACGCTGGTCCGCGGCGCGGCGAAGAACCATGCGTTCGTGACGATTGCCTGCGAGCCAGGGCAGTATCCCAAGATTCTGGCGGAGTTCCGATCGGGCGGGGCGACGTCGCCGGAGTTGCGGCGGGAGCTGGCCGGGGCGGCGTACGCGCACACGGGGAAGTACGACACGGCGATTGGGGAGTACTTTGCGCGGTTGAAGCAAGGCAGCGCTGGGTCGCAAGTGACTGAGGAGTTTGGTGGGCAGGTGTTTCCGGAGAGGATCAATGTTTCTCTGACGCGGGAAGCCGCATTGCGGTACGGCGAGAATCCGCACCAGGCGGCGGCGCTGTATGCGGCGCCCGATGCTTCGCCCCATTCGCTGGTCCGCGCGAAGCAGCTGCACGGAAAGGAGCTCTCCTACAACAATCTCTTGGATCTCGATAGCGCGCTGGCGATCGCGCGGTCGCTGCCCGTGCCGGGCGTGGCGGTGCTGAAGCACAACAATCCGTGCGGCGCGGCCACGGCGGCATCGCAGGGCGTGGCGACGCAGCGGGCCTGGGATGGCGATCCGTTGAGCGCGTTCGGGTCCGTGCTGGGGTTCAACGCGCCGGTCGACGCGGCCAGCGCCGAGTTTCTGTCGGAGCCGGGACGGTTCGTCGAAGCGATTGTCGCGCCGTCGTTCACTCCCGAGGCGTTTGAGATCTTGACCACCAAGCCGAAATGGAAGGCGAACGTGCGGCTGCTCGCGGTGGGTGCGATCGAGCCGGGGCGGGGCGAGCGCGAGCTGCGGCAGATTTCGGGCGGCATGTTGTGCCAGATGGCCGACAACTTGCCGGATGACGAGTCGATGTGGGAAGTCGTAACGGCAACGCGGCCGACCGATGCGCAGCTCGCCGATTTGCGTTTCGCATGGGCAGTCTGCCGACACGTGAAATCAAACGCGATTACGCTGGCGAAGGAGCTGACGCTATTGGGCGTCGGTGCCGGTCAGATGAGCCGTGTCGATTCGGTGGAGATTTCTATCTCCAAGGCCGCCGACCGAGTGCGCGGCGCCGTGCTTGCGAGCGACGCGTTCTTTCCCTTCGAGGATTCGATCCATCGGGCGGCCGAGGCGGGAATCGCGGCCATCATTCAGCCGGGCGGCTCGCGGCGCGACGCGGAAGTGATCGCGGCCTGCAACCAGCATAGCCTGGCCATGATACTGACCGGCAGCCGGCATTTTCGGCATTAGCTGGCCGGCGCACGACGGCTGTCGCACGCAGCCTGCCCAATTAGCGCCAATGTCCCCGCGCGTTTCCAGGCAGATTGGAATTTAGGCCTCCTGTAGCGCATAATATGGAATGGGGACGGTTGCAGGGCACGGCAACCTCGACCACGCAAGGCAAGCGTGTCTCTGAGAATGTTCGCGCGGCGCGATACTGCTTCCGGCGACAGACGGCGGGCAGAAACGCAGCTTCTGGTGTAATACTGGCGATGATCGACGTGACCTTGCGAGTGTTGGACGGTGCCGATCGGGGCAAAGTGTTCGAGCACATGCCCACGCCGATCACCATCGGCCGCGAGGAAGGCAACGCGGTCCAGCTCAACGACGAGCGGATCAGCCGCTTCCACATCAAGATCCAGGAAGATCAAGGCAAGCTGGTGCTCACCGATCTGGAAAGCACCAACGGCACGCGGGTCAACGGCGAAGACGCCCAGCTGCGGATTTTGCGCTTCGGCGACGTGATTTCGCTCGGCCGCAGCGTGCTCTTGTATGGCACCCGCGAACAGATCGCCGGCCGGCTCGATGCGCTCAAGGACGACGGCCTCCACATGACCGGCGAGCTCGATCCGAGCAAGCTGGTGCAAGAGGCCGATTCATCCATGGACTTTGAGGTCCGCTGGGGCGAGTCGGAGAATTTGCACAGCACGCTGCACATTCCCACACCGCCGGAGTTGCCGGTGGGTCTGAGCCCGGGCCAAGCGGCGCAGCTCTCCGAGATGCTCGAGTACCTGCATCTGCAGAGTCGCAATCTCGTGCAGTCGATCTCGCTGGCCGAGGGTGAGAAGACAGTGACGCTTGACATCAAGCAGTGGCAGGAGTTGCTCGATCTGCAGGCGCAATTGGCCGAATATCTGCGAAAGATCGGCGAGCCGGGAGCGGAGTAGTCCGCTGCTTTCTATCGGCCTGCGCGCGCGGTAAAATGACCGCGATCTCGTTCGCAGCGTTGGGATAAACCACCGAGGACACTGAGTGCACAGAGACTCTTCTCCGTGAACTCCGTGTCCTCTGTGGTTGAATCCCTCAGCTTTTTATGTCGGAGGGACCCGTGACTACGCCGCCGTTTGTGCATCTGCATTGCCATAGCCACTACAGCCTGCTCGATGGAGCCAGCCCGATCGACGGCATGATCGACCGGGCGAAAGAGCTGGGGATGAACGCGATTGCGATCACGGACCACGGCAACCTGTACGGGGCACTCGAGTTCTATCAGGCGGCCCGCGAGGCGGGGATCAATCCGATCGTCGGCTACGAGGCCTATGTTGCGCCCGGCAGCCGATACGAGAAATCGGGCGAATCGAGCCGCGAGTCGGCTTATCATCTGACGCTCTTGGCGCAGAACCGCACCGGGTTCAGCAATCTCGTGCGGCTCTCCAGCCGGGCATTTCTAGAAGGCTTCTATCACAAGCCGCGGATCGATCGCGAGCTGCTCGAGACCTTCAACGAGGGCATCATCTGCCTGAGCGGGTGCGTGTCGGGCGAGTTGTCGCGGACGCTGCTCTCGGGTGCCACTGCAGACGAGGCGTTTTCGCAGGGGCAGCAGATCGCGGCCTGGTTTGCCCGTGTGTTCGGCGATCGCTATTTCATCGAGATTCAAAACAACGGCCTCGACATCCAGCGACAGGCGCTGGAGCTGTCGGTCGACGTGGCAAAGCGGATGGGGTTGCCGCTGGTGGCTACGAGCGACGCCCATTACGTACGGCAGGAAGATGCCGTCGCGCAGGACGTCCTCTTGTGCATCAACACGGGGAAGTTCCGCACGGATACGAACCGGATGCGGATGGAAGGCGACCAATTCTTCATCCGCAGCCCGCAAGAGATGTACGCCAGCTTCCCTGGCCTTGAGGATGCGGTTGCCCGGTCGCAAGAGATCGCCGACTCGGTCGACATCCAGCTGGAGCTCGGCAAACGGCACTTCCCGGCGTTCAAGCTGCCCGAGACAAAGACGCAGGCGGAATATTTGCGCGAGCTGTGCGAGGCGGGACTGCGCGAGAGGTACGCCGACACGCCACGCCGCTGGCAGAACAGCGATCCCGCGAGCGGGCAGCTGTCGGACGAGGTGCTGCAGCGTCTGGAGCGCGAGCTGTACGTGATCAACAAGCTCGGCTTCGCCGACTACTTCCTGATCGTGTGGGATTTCGTGCGGTACGCCGTCGAGAACAACATCCCCTGCACAGCCCGCGGCTCGGGCGTGGGATCGCTGGTGTGCTACGCACTGCGGATCAGCCATGTGTGTCCGCTGGAGTATGGCCTGCTGTTCGAGCGGTTCCTGGACGAAAATCGCCGCGAGGCGCCGGATATCGACGTCGACTTCTGCAAGGATCGCCGGGCCGATGTGATCCAGTACGTGAAGGATAAATATGGCGAGGCGAACGTAGCCCAGATCGGCACGTTCGGCACGCTCGCCGCCCGCGCGGCGATCCGCGACGTGGGCCGCACGCTGGGCCTGCCGATCTTCCGCGTGGACCAGATCGTGGCGATGGTGCCCGATACGCTCAACATTTCGTTGGATGATGCACTGGAGCAGAGCAGCGATCTCAAGCAAGCGTACGAATCGAACGGCGAAGTGCGCGAGCTGATCGACCTGGCGCGGAAGATCGAAGGCCTCGCGCGGAACGTCGGCACGCACGCGGCGGCGGTGGTGATCGCCGAAAAGCCAGTCGGCGAATACGTGCCGCTGCAGCACGTGAAGGGCAAGACGGAAGTCATCACCCAATGGGCGATGGGGGACGTCGAGCGGGCCGGGCTGTTGAAGATGGACTTCCTGGGGCTGCGAAACCTCACGATCCTCGCCAAGAGCATCGACCTCATCGAGCAGTCGCGCGGCGAACGGATCGATCCGCACAAGTTCCCGCTGGATGACGCGGCGACGTTTGCGCTCTTGTGCCGCGGCGAAACGAAGGGCATCTTCCAGCTCGAAAGCGGCGGCATTCGCGACCTCTTGCAGCGGATGAAGCCGGACCATTTCCGCGACATCGTGGCCACCAACGCACTCTACCGGCCGGGTCCGCTCGAAGGCGGCATGGTCGACGAGTACATCGAAGTCAAGCACGGCCGGCGGGCCGCGAGCTATCCGCACGAAGTGATGCGCTCGGTACTCGAAGAAACGCATGGCGTGATGGTGTACCAGGAGCAGGTGATGCAGATCATCAACCTGCTGGGCGACATTCCACTCGCCGACGCATACACCTGCATCAAGGCGATCTCGAAGAAGAAGCTGCCAATCATCGCCAAGTATCGAGAGCAATTCATCGCCGGCGGCCGTGAGAAGGGCGTCGAGAAGCGGACGGTCGAGGACCTGTTCAGCATGATCGAGAAGTTCGCGGGCTACGGCTTCAACAAGTCGCACTCGACCGCGTACGCGCTGATCGCCTATCAGACGGCCTATTTGAAGGCCCACTACCCGGTCGAGTTCATGGCGGCGCTTTTGTCGGGCGACATCCCGGGCCGCAATTTCAAGAGCAAGGATTCGCTCGTCGAGCATCTCGAAGACTGCAAGCGGATGGGCGTCGAGGTGATTCCGCCGGATGTGAATTCGTCGGATGCGGACTTCACCGTGGTGAATGGGCGGATTCCGTTCGGCCTGAGCGCGATCAAGGCTTGCGGCAGCGGGGCGGCGGAGGCGATCGTGGCCGCCCGCAAGCTCGGCGGACCGTTCCGCAGCTTGTTCGATTTTTGTGAGCGGGTCGACGCGCAGGCCTGTAACCGGGCCACGATCGAATCACTCGTGAAGGCAGGGGCGTTCGATTCGCTCGGCGCAAAGCGGGCGCAGCTGATGGCGGCGATTGAGCGGGCAATACAGAGCGGGGCGGCGGCGGCGGCCGATCGACGCAGCGGACAGCGAGGTCTGTTCGGCGAAGAAGAGGATACGCCAACCGCCGCGTCGACGGCGCTCCCGAATGTGCCGGAGTTCCCGGAGAAGGAACGGCTGGCGATGGAGAAGGAAGTGCTCGGCTTCTATCTCACCAGCCATCCGCTCGCCGAATATGAATCGCTCTTGCGGACATACTGCTCGCACATGTCGGTGCAACTGGGGAAGCTGGAGCATCGCACGGAAGTGCTGCTCGGCGGGATGCTCGCGGCGATCAAGTTCTCGCACACCAAGAACCCGCGGCCCGGCAGCACCAACACCAAGTATGCTATGTGGGACCTCGAAGACCTCGATGGCATCATTCGGTGCATCATGTGGCCGGAGCAGTTCGCGGAGTTTGGCGAGCAGGTGAAGTCGGATGCGATCGTGGCGATCAAGGGCGCGGTTGACCGTCGGCCGGGCGCCGAGGAAGTGAACCTCATCGTCAACGAGCTGATCCCGATCGCCGATCTGCCAGCCCGCTACACGAGCGGCATTTCGATCCGCGTGCGCGAGGCCGACCACGGCGTTGCGAGCCTGGAAAAGCTGCGTGAAATCCTGCGCGGCTATCCCGGCACGAAACCGGTAAAGATGCACCTGGCGCTCGCCGACGGCGGCAGCCTCACGTTCGACTGCCCCAACTACAGCGTGGCAATTGACCCCGAGCTGCGCCGCCGCATCGAAGACCTCGTCGGAGAAGCGAACTTCAAGTTCATCCCGACTGCCCAACGAAGCGCCCCGCCGCCCCCGCAAAACGGCCGCCGGCCGGCGCTGGCGCGGGGATAGGTTCTAGATAAGCGTATGCAACCGTGTTCCGTGGTACAATTGATTGAACGCCGTGCCTAACCGATTCCGTCACGACGATGGCCGACTCACCTCTTCCAATTCGATTTGATGTTCAAGTTCCTCCAGACGGACGGATCGAGGTGCAGCTTCCTTCGTTTGTTGGTACGCAGGTCACGGTTTACGTCGTTGAGAGCAAAGACGACGACAACGACCTGATGAACGCCGCGTCGAGCTCGCTGGAATTCTGGGACAATCCAGAGGACGATGAGGACTGGAACAATGCCTGATCAAGGCGACATCGTCCTCGTTCCAGTGCCATTTACCGATTTGTCTTCTCAAAAGCGTTGTCCAGTCATTATCGTGTCCAACGACGTCTACAATCACTCAGCGCCAGACGTTGTCGTTGTGGCAATGACGTCGAACCCGGCGGCTGTTCCGTACAGCTTCCGTATTCGGTCCACGGATCTGGCAGAGGGCGCGTTGAACCGTCCCGGGACGGTTCGTGCGGACAAGATTTACACGCTCGCCAAATCAATCATCGTCAAGAAGTTTGGCAGAGTTTCAGCGGGCGTGCTCGATGAAATTAGGCGAAATATCGTCGATTTGACGGCTCAGTGAGCGGCGAAGGCCACGATGGAACGCTGCCGGTCCGTAAGCCATAATTAAGGATTCCCGGCAAGACCCTCGGGCCGCATCCACTTCGATTTCGCGCGACGACTATGCCCCAAATCAAACGCATCCTGGTCACCGGCGGCGCCGGCTTTTTGGGTTCGCACATCTGCGAACGGCTGGTGGCCGAAAAGCACGATGTGATCTGCCTGGACAACTTCTTCACCAGCCAGAAGTCGAACGTCGACCACCTGCTCGACAAGCCGAACTTCGAGCTGGTGCGGCACGACATCACGCACCCAGTGACGCTGGAGGTCGATGAAATTTACAACTTTGCCTGCCCCGCCGCGCCGGGTCACTACCAGTACAACCCGATCAAGACGATGAAAACTTCGGTGATCGGGGCGATCAACATGCTGGGCATGGCGAAGCGCTGCCGGGCGAAGATTCTGCAGGCGTCGACGAGCGAAGTCTATGGCGACCCCGAGGTGCATCCGCAGCGCGAAGATTACCGCGGCGCGGTGAATCCGATCGGGCCCCGCGCCTGCTACGACGAAGGCAAACGGGCCGCGGAAACGCTGTTCATGGACTACCACCGCACGCACAACCTGAATGTGCGAATCGTGCGGATCTTCAATACCTACGGACCGCGAATGCACCCGTATGACGGCCGCGTCGTCTCGAACTTCATTCGCCAGGCACTCCAGGGCGAAGACATCACGATCTTTGGCGACGGCAGCCAGACCCGCTCGTTCTGCTACCGCGACGATCTGATCGAGGGCATCATCCGGATGATGAACGGGCCGGACGATTTTAATGGGCCAGTGAACCTCGGCAACCAGGGCGAGTTCACGATCCTGGAATTGGCGAAGCTGGTGATCGCACAGACGGGGAGTAAATCGAAAATCGTCCATCGCCCGCTGCCGCAGGACGATCCCACGCGCCGCCAACCGGACATCTCGCTCGCCCGCAAGATGCTCGGCGGCTGGGAACCGAAGGTGCCGCTTCAAGAGGGCCTGCAAAAAACGATCGACTGGTTCCGCTCGATCAAGTGGGACGAATACCGGGCGCCGACGCCGAACTACTGAGCCGGCGGCTGCTCCGGGGAGGGCGATTCGTTCTCCGCCACCGGGTCCACCAGCGCAATCACTTTGGGATAGTTCTTCGTGAACGAGACTGCATCGCTCGTCTTCACTAGTAGCTTGCCGGTAGCGTCGACCAGGAACAGCACGACGGCACTGGGTCCGTGGTGTTCGAGGAAGCTCTTGAGAGTGAAATTGCCTGAGAGCTGCGTTTTCTTGACTCTTGCTCCAGCGGCGTAACGCTGATTCAGCAGCGCATAGGTGGCGTCGCGTGCGAAGAGCGTGCGTCCTCGCCGATAAGCAGCGACGCGATCGCGCCGCTGGTGATCGGGTTCAGCCGCGGCTAATTGATAGACCTCGGCCCGTCCGAATTGATCGACGAATTCCATCGCGGCCAGCGTGTTTACTTCGTCATTGGGTGTCATCGCGAGCAAGCGGCCGATATCGCTCAAATCGATCTCTTCACGCACAAATTCGCTGCCGATGCTAGCGAAATGCGTCGGGATACCGGCTAGCCGCGCCGCCGTGGCCTGTTCGTGATTCGTATCGACCGCCAGAACGGAGATTCCTTCGTCTTGGACGACCTTGGCGATGTCGCGCACGAGCGGCGAAGCGCCAGCAAACAGGATGCCCTGCGGATTGGGTGACGAAATTCCCAGCCAATTCGAGAGGGCCGGCAACGTAAGACCATAAACGAGCACCGTCGTGACGACGGTTGCAAACGTGACGAAGACAAATTGCTCCCCCTCTGCGGCGAATGACGATTCGGCAAGATCCAACGCCAAGAGCGATGCCACGGCCGCGGCGACGATGCCGCGGGGATGAATCCAGGCCAACAGCACGCGCTCCCGCCACGAAAGCTCGCTGAACATCGTCGCCAGGGCCACGGACGCTGGTCGAATCACAAAGATCAACAGTGCCAGAAACGCCGCCAGCGACCAACCCAGGGACCTGAGCTGCGTGACGGACACGTCCACATTCGCCGCCAGCACGATGAACAGTGTCGAGACGATCAGCACGCTGATGTTCTCTTTAAACTCGATTACGTGCTTGAGCGTCGCAGTCCGCTGATTCACCAGCGCGATTCCCAACACCGTCACCGTCACCAGTCCCGCCTCGCGCTGCAGGTAGTTGGAAATCGCGAACAGCACCACGACGAGTGCCAGGATCACGGGGCTCTGCAGATAGTCGGGAATCCAGAATCGCCGTAAGACTTGTACGATCAGCCACGCGGCCGCGAGACCCAGGACCGCCCCGACCAACACAGTCACCGCGAGTTCGCGAAGCCAGCCCTCTGCCGACGAGCTGCCCGATTCGTGAAAGAAGCTACTGAACACCAGGGCAGCGAGCACGGCGCCGATCGGATCGTTGACGATGCCCTCCCATTTCACCAATGACCCGATGCGACGCTTGAGGCGAATGTTGCGAACCAGCGGCACGATCACCGTGGGGCCGCTCACGGTGAGCATCGCGCCCACGAGCGTGGCCATTTCGACGCTCAGCCCAAGAACAAAGTGGGCGGCAAGTGCTGTCATCGCCCACGACATCATCAGACCGATCGTTACCAGTCGCAGCAATACGTTGCGCGTCTCGCGAATATCGCGGAAACGCAGCGTCAATCCGCCCTCGAATAAGATCAGTCCAACCGAGAGAGAAACCAAAGGAAACATCACGGCTTCAGGAATCACCTGATTCGGCGGGCCTGCCGCGTACCGACAGAAGAAACCACACAAGAGCAAGATGACAATTGCCGGAACGCGCATCAGCCAGGCCAGCCACTGGGCGAGAATTCCCAGGGCAAGAATCATTGCTAGGTAAAGCGCTGGATGGTTGATCATTCAATTGTGATTTGAGGCGTCGCAGCCCGGCAACATTGAAACCAGGCGTTGCTAACTCCAATTTGCAGAACAGTTTAAGCCAATCTGGGGATGCAGAGCGATCGCTAGCCTAGCTCAGCGAGAAATCTCGACGCTAGCGGAATTTGGCCGAAACCCCTGCTTAGCCGCAGGGTTTTAAGTCGTAGAGCGACATGTCACTGCCGCGACCGAGTGCTCGAGCCGGTAGCGGAACCGATTTTTTTGCTGCGAACGGGCCGCCACGGTCCCGCCGCAATTACGAACGAATCCAACCATGGGGATGCGGCTGGCCGGTAGATGGCCGCCGACGTCTTAAGGAGGGAGATCATGCGTTTTCGGTTGAATCTACTGGCCTTGTTGGGCGTCGGCCTGTTGGTCTGGCCCGCCCTGGCCCAGTCGTCGGACAAGCCGTCCGATGACAAGGCCACCGAGAGCAAGTCGGACGACAGCTCTGCGAAAGACAGCGCGGCGATGAAGCAGAAGCTGCTCGACAACTTCGACACCAACAAAGACGGCACGATCGACCACCGCGAAGCCCGCGCGATCGGCCGTGCGTTGCGCGAGCATTTCGACGTGGGTCCGCCGGGACCGGGCGATCGCCCACCGCGGGACCGGGGTCCGGAAGGACGTCGCCGTCCGGACGGTCCGCCGCCGCGCGACGGCCGTGGACCCGAGGGTCGACGTGGCCGTGGACCGGATGATGATGGTCCTGGCGATCGAGGCCCGGAACGCTGGCGACGGGGTCCCGAAGGTCGGGGTCCGGAAGGTCGTGGCCCAGAAGGTCGCGGGCCGGAAGGACGCGGACGTGGACCGGGTCGGCCGGATGGTCCTCCGGGACCGCCGAATCCAGAACGGCTGTTCAACCGCTTCGACGAGAATAAAGACGGCTCGCTGAGCCTCGATGAGTTCAAAGAGCTCTCGGGCTTTATGCGGGAGCGGATGGCAATGCGAGGTCCCGGCGGGCCAGGCGGACCGGGATTTGGACGAGGCGGACCACCGCCGCGTGGCGGCTTCGACGGCCCGCGCGGCGAAGGGCGCCGCTGGCGCGACTGGCGTGACGGACCACCGGGTCCGCCGCCAGGCCCCGATGGCCCACCGCCGCCGGCCGATCCACCATCCGATGGCGGCGGCGAAGGCGCCGACGATCCGATCTAGGCGCTCCGAACTACGAAACCAAGAGTGTCCGTTAGCGCCCGGTCCCGCGCGTCACGGTTCCCAGCCGGCGCGGGGCCGGGCTTCCGATTTTTGCGAATTACCCGGCCATTTCGGGGCTTGGGTTGGATTGTGCAGCCCGTGATGGGGGCTGGGAGTTTGCCGGCGTTTCGACGGCTATCTATACTGGAAATGACGTGTCACGCGGCTTTTCGCGGCACTTCGTTCCACGCTTCGCCGGGCCCTCCTTGATGCGACTCCCTGTGTTTCGATCGTGCTCGCTTTGTTTGCTTGCGGCGCTCGCGGTCGTCGGCGTGATTGCCGTCGACGCCTTCGCTCAGGCGCCCTCCTCGCGCGAGTTTGCGCCCGGTGTCCTGACGACGATCGCGCCCGACTTCGAGCCGGGAGAAACCGTCAGCACGCACGACATCGTGGAAGTTCGCGCCAACAACGACGCCAAGTGGCAGCCCGAATTGATGACCGAGAGCCGCACGCTGTACGGCATGGCTGAGGGGGTGAAGTTCCGCCGCGATGTTTCCTGCCTCGAATTCTCCTTCAAGCCGCTGCGGATGATTCGCGTTCCCGTGGCCGGCCCCAACGGCACGGTCGAGGAGAAGCTGGTTTGGTACATGGTCTACGCGGTCCGCAACACGGGCGAAGTGATGAAGCCCGTGGAAGGCAAGGATGGCGTGTTCACGACCGAAATGGGCAAGGGTGGTCCGCTGCGATTCGTGCCTAGCTTCGTGCTCGAGTCGCATGACCTGACGGCCGACGGACAGCCGATCGAGAAGGCCTACCTCGATCGCATCCTGCCGGCGGCGATAGCGCAGATCCGGGCCCGCGAAACGCGCGGCCAGACGCTACTCAACAGCGCCGAGATGGCCCAGCAGGTGCTGCCGCCGAGCGACGGTCGGACCGACAACCGCGTGTGGGGCGTGGCGACCTGGACCGACGTCGATCCTCGCATCGACTTCTTCTCGGTGTACGTGGGCGGACTCACCAACGCCTATCAGTGGGAAGACCCGGCCGGGGCCTTTAAGGCCGGCGACAAGCCGGGCACGGGCCGCGAATTTGCCCGCAAGACGCTGCAGCTCAATTTCTGGCGTCCGGGCGACGAGCACCTGCAGGATGAGCGGGAAGTTCGCTTCGGTGTGGCCCGCGGAAAAGGCGGCCTCTACAACGTCTCTGAAGGGGTTGCCTACCGCTGGGTGTACCGCTAGACTTGACGGGCTACGGTTCAACCGTCCGGTGAGTTTCTTGCGCGGCCCTGGGCTGCCACTTTTAGTCTACGGATCGATCGTAAAGGGTTAGCACCATGGCACATAAGAAGGGTCAGGGCTCCAGCCGCAATGGCCGCGATTCCAACGGGCAGCGCCGCGGCGTCAAGCGGTATGGCGGCCAGCAAGTGAGCGCGGGCAGCATCCTGGTCCGCCAGCTCGGCACGGTGGTCCACCCCGGCAAGGGCGTTGGACGGGGCAAGGATTACACGCTGTTCGCGCTGGTGGACGGCGAAGTGAAGTTCGACCGCGATGGCCGCCGCGTCAACGTGATCCCGTCGGCTAACTGACGCCGACCGCAATCAAGCCACCCCCAGGGATGCCGACAGCGGCATCCCTTTTTTATTGAGTCGAGAGTCAAGAGACTAGAGTCGAGAGCCAGAACGAGCGGCTTCGAGTTAACTCTGGCTCTGGACCCTCGACTCCGGACTCTGGACTCTCCCATGTTCGTCGACAGCATTACCGCGGAAGTTGAGGCCGGCAAAGGGGGCAACGGCTGTCTCAGCTTTCGGCGCGAGAAGTATATTCCGCGCGGCGGTCCGGACGGTGGTGATGGCGGCGACGGCGGTAGCGTCATTGTCCTGGCCCAGGCGGGAGTCGACAGCCTGTCGGCGCTCGTGCACTGCAAGCACTGGCGCGCCAAAAGCGGCGGACCGGGCACAGGCAAGAATTGTCACGGCGCGAACGCCGAGGATCTGGTGATCCTGGTACCGCCCGGCACGCTCGTGATTGATGACACCCACGACCTGGTGCTGAAGGATCTGGCGCAGGATGGGGAACAGGTGGTCGCGGCCCGCGGCGGCAAGGGCGGCAAGGGCAACACACGCTTCAAATCTGCTACCAACCAGGCCCCGCGCGAGCACACGCCCGGCGAAGAGGGCGAGCGGCGGCGGCTGCGGTTCGAACTGAAGGTCATCGCGGACGTGGGACTCGTGGGCATGCCCAACGCGGGCAAGAGCACGCTCCTGAGCCGCGTCTCGCGGGCCCGGCCGGAAATCGCCGACTACCCGTTCACCACCAAGATCCCGAACCTCGGCATCGTGCAGGTCGACATGGACCGCTCGTTCGTGATGGCCGACATCCCGGGGCTGATCGAAGGGGCCCATCTCGGGGCCGGGCTCGGCCATGAGTTCCTCAAGCACATCGAGCGGACTCGCGTGCTGGTGCATCTTGTGGAGCCGCTGCCGATGGACGGTAGTGACCCGATCGAAAATTACAAAACCATCCGCCGTGAGCTTGAAGAATACGGCCACGGCCTGGCCGAGCGGCCGGAAATCATCACGGTCAGCAAGGCGGAGCTGCCGGACGCCGCCGAAGTCCGCGACCGGCTCGCTGCCGCCACCGGCCGCGAGGTGCTGCTCTTTTCATCGGTAACTGGTCAGGGACTCGACCGCGTGTTGCAGTCGGCATACGCGGTGCTCCGCGGTGAAGAGCAAAAGTAATTGCACCCGGCGACCTGCCGACTTAATTTGAATCGGCGTCCTGGGATGGCGGCAAATTCAGCCGTACGGCTTGCTCTGCCGACTTCTTGCGCCAGCGGTCGGCCTCTTCCTGATCTTTGAGCTCGTTGAAGCCCTCGGCAATTTCGGCGTATGCCTGTTGCAGTAGTTTCGGATCGCGGGGATCAGGGGCCGCATCGAGCAGCTCACTCACTTTCGACATCTTCCGGCGAAAGCCTTTGTCCTCCAAGAGCCGCCGGCATTCTTCCCCCCGACAACCGAAGAGCACGCCGGCGAGCTTGTCCCAGTCGCCGAGGTATTCCGTGCCTTTGGGCTGCAGCACGGGGCGCACGTGCGTGATTTCGCCAGCGACCAATTCCACTTCTTGTTCGCGCCGACCGACATTGACGGGCAGTTCGTAGTCGTCGCTTTCAACATAAAGATCTTCCTTGCCGACGGGCAAGTCGAGCGTCGCCCGGCCGGCGGCATCGGTCACGGCTATAAACGGAATTGGTGCGTCGCGCTCCACAGCCGCTTCGAATTTGCGCTCACGCAGCAGTCGTTCCCCACGGACCAACGGAGTGCAGTAAATCTGAGAGCCGACATTCCACCAACCGACGTTCGGACACGAGACGATTTTCGCGCCTGCGACGGCCTTCCCCTGCCGGTCCACAGCTTCCACCTCACAGTTTACGAGTGCCGTCATTTGCAGCTCAATCGGCTGGGCAAAACCTGCCGGCGTGAAGACTTGCGGACGCGAGAAGCGATCGCGCTCCGGAGGTTGTTTTGCCACCGCCGGCGCCGCGCCCGATTCGGCGATGAATCCGTCGCAGAGTGCGATAATCTGTGCGTCTTCGCTGGCTGGCCAGGCATCGAACACAAATGTGCCGTCCTCCGCAATAGGCGTCCAGCTGATCCACTGAACATGCTCGCCGTCCCATTGGAGCGGCACCGTGCGGGCGGATACACGACCGTTCTTCACCGGCCGAGGGACATTGTCGCTTAGCTTGCCCATAATACGTGCAGCTGGATGCAACTCTAGAGTCTCGCTTCGCTGTTCGCCGACGTGTACGTCGAGCGGCACGATACGGCTGAAATGTGTCGCCTGATCCCCCTCGAGCCGCACCGCCATCACTTCACCCCTTCCCGCCGCCATTGTCGGAATTCGCAGACTGCCCGAATCGGTCAAGACCGGCGTCACGCCGGGTTTCCAAGAGCGGCTGTCGGACCACTTCAGATACAGCCCGTGCAGATCGGCGGGCATTCCCTCTTGAATCGGCAAAATCTCTACCATCGCACCCCGAGCGAGCTTCACAACATGCGGACCGGCTTCTTGCAGCGGCACATCAATGTTCTCGTGGCTGATGTAAGCAAAGTCGGGATGATCGATTGACAGCGTGACCGAAAGCACGCGCACTCGCTCGTCGGCATAAGAATAGCGCGGATATTCGATCTCCGCGCGGCCGTCAGCATCGGTCGAGAACTCTGACGGCTCGCTTTCGCCCTGACCGTCCTTGCTCCACGTGCCGTGCCCCTGCGAGCTGCGGAGGGCCCAGGGGATGATCTTCACTCCCGCAACGGGTTGTCCCTCCGGATCAACGACGCGAACCGAGAGCGGCAGAAGCTCCTGGGACGGCGCTTGATCAGCTGCCGCACTTGCCGCGTTTGCCGACATCAGAAGCGCGCCCCAAACGCCGAATGGAATAAATCGAGACGATAACTTGGGCATTATTGTGCTCCTCACTCAGCGGCGACTACGCCGCATACAGAGATGCGCGAGGGACAAATACTTGTCTACCTCTGCTGCCCCATGATTCGCAACGCACTCCTGAAACGATTGCAGTTGCGGGCCAATCCCAGCATGACGCCATTTGACAGATTTATGCCTACGTGGTATGCTTTTATGCATGAGGACCACGCTTCAAATCGATGACCAGCTCTACCGGGAGGTGAAAGAGGCCGCTGCGGAGACGGGGCGGACGTTGACGGCTGTCGTGGAAGATGCGCTGCGGCTGGCGCTCAGCGTTCGTAAGCGGACGATCGAGAGTAAGCCGTTCAAATTACCAGTGTTGGATCTCGGCAAGACTTTGCCAGGGGTTGATCTCGACAACTCGGCCGCTCTGCTCGACTTGATGGAAGCAGATGATGATTCTGTTTGACGTCAACGTCCTCATCTATGCGACGAGTCGCCGGGAAGAAGACTACGGTCGATATCAGGCGTGGTTGGAAGGGGAGCTGAGCGGGAGCTCGGCTTTCGGCGTCTCAGAACTTGTCTTAAGCAGCTATCTGAGAATCGTGACGAATCGCCGAATCTTCGAGACTGCAAGTTCTCCAGAAGCCGCGTTGGAAGTCACGGGCAACATTCTTTCCCGTCCAAATTGCGTGGTGATCCGGCCTGGTGCGCGGCACTGGGAAATCTTTGCCGGCCTCGTGCGGCAGGCGAAAGCGCGGGGAAATCTCGTTGCAGACGCCTATCTCGCCGCTTTGGCGATCGAGTCTGGCAGCGAGTGGATCACGACGGACCGAGACTTCGCCCGCTTTCCAGGTCTGCGTTGGCGGCATCCGCTTGAGTAGAGCCGGCCTCAGGTTTCTTCTTCCAACGCCGCGAGCGATTCGTCGGTGATGTTTTTCGGCCGGAGGACGAAATAGAGGGCCGTCGCGACCGCGACAATGGCGACATCGATTTGCACTGCGCGTGAATCGGCTTCGCCCCGCACGAATTGCGACACAATTAGTGCGAGATTGATCAGAATGCCCAGCGCTGGGACAAAGAACGGAATTTCAAACTGGCCATGCGGCTCGCCGGGACGAAGTTTGAGCACAATCAGGGCGGAATTGACCACCGTGAACGAAAACAGGAGCAGCAGAGCGGTCGCTTTCGCCAGTTGCTTGACGGCCTCCGCGCCGCCCGAGAAAGCCAGGATTAACACCAGCACCAATAGCGTCAGAATCGCCACGTGGGGCGTGTTGCGCTGGCCGTGGATCCGGCCGAGTACCGCGGGCATCAGACCCTGCCGGGCCATGCCGTAGAGCATCCGCGAGCCCATGATGTAGTTGATCAGCACCGTGTTGGCCACCGCGAACATGGTGATGTAGTCGAATGTCCGCGGCGGCAGCCAGGGGGCGGCTTCGTTGCAGATCGCCGAGAGCGGGGCAGGGGCCGCCGCCAGCTGGCGATAGTCCACGACCGACACAGCCGTCACCGCCACGGCGATGTACAGCACCGTCGCCACGGCCAGCGCCAGCACGATCCCCCAGGGCATCGTCCGCTCCGGCTCCTTGACCTCTTCGGCAACGTTGAGCATGTCCTCGAAGCCGATGAACGAGAAGAACGTGAGCACTGCCCCGGAGAGCAGCATGCCAATGCCGAGGCTACCGCTGGAGAGCTGGCCTTGGGCATCGGCGACTGGCGGCACTTCCAGATAATTGACCGAGCCCCAGTAACGAGCGCCGATCGCCACGATGAACAACAGCCCGCCGACTTCCACCGTCGTGCAAACGAGATTCGTCCACATCGATTGCTTTAGGCCGTAGAAATTCACGGCCGTCATGAAGCTCAGAAAGCCAAGTGCCGCCAGGGTCCAGGGCGCGCCGGTGAGGTCACTCAGCGTCGCGGAAAAGACGTTCGTCGAGGTGGCCATCGACGTGAGACCGGACGCCGTGACCAAGAGGCCAATCAGGTACGACAGATAAGGCTTGCCGTAAGCGTGATTCGTGACGAACGCCGCCCCAGCCGCCCGCGGGTAGCGCGACGCCAGCGAGGCATAGGATAGGCCCGTGAGGATCGCCGCCACCATCGACACGACGAACGCCAGCCAAACGGCGTTGCCCATCGTGCCGGCCGCCTTGCCCACGGTGCCGTAGATGCCCGAACCAATCATGTCGCCGACGCCGTAGACGACCAGCGAAAACAGCCCCATCGTGCGGATGAGCTGTGGTGCGGACGAAGTGTGGGCGGGGATGCTGGCCGACATGAGAGCTTGAGCTTACCGTCCGCGTTGGGTCGACGCAAACCTCATGTGCAGAAAGAACTTCGACTCTCGCGCGCACGCGGGTGACGTCGCCGTTACTCTTTGATAATGTCCCGCACCGTCATGCCGGTCGGGATCATCGGCAGCACGTGCTCTTGATAGGGCACTTCGACGTCGAGTACGTACGGGCCGTCGTACTCGATCATTTCCTTGAGCGCGGGGACCAGGTCCTTCTTCTCGCGGACGTAGGCCGCGCCGCAGCCGTAGCCCTTGGCGATCTGCACGAAGTTCGGATAGCGCCGCGCGGGGCCGAGGCCGTCGCCCTTGCCGGTCGCTTCGGGGTCGTCGATCGGTCCGAGATACGTATGCGCCCGGTTGCCCTGCATGAAGCGGTCTTCCCACTGCACGACCATGCCCAGGTGCTGGTTGTTGAGGAGCAGCACCTTTACGGGCAACTTCTCGCAGTAGCAGGTGGCCAGCTCCTGGATGTTCATCTGGAAGCTGCCGTCGCCGTCGATGTCGACCACCAGCCGGCCGGGATATTGGCTCTGCACACCCATCGCCGCCGGCAGGCCGAAGCCCATCGTGCCCAGACCGCTCGAGGACAGGAAGGTCCGCGGCTTGGTGAAATGATAGTACTGCGCGGCCCACATTTGATGCTGGCCGACGCCCACACAAATCACCGGATCCATCTCGTGCGTCAAACGGTAGAGCTCGCTGATTGCATGCTGCTGCGTGATGCCAGGGAAATCCTCGTTGTAGTGGAACGGGTTTTCCTTCTTCCATTTCGTACACTGTTCGACCCAGGCCGAGATGTCTTCCGGCTTTTCGACGATCTTGTTGAGCTCCGTGAGCGCGTACTTTACGTCGCTGCACACCGGAATGTGGGCCGGCTTGTTCTTGTTGAGTTCCGAGGCATCGATGTCGACGTGGACGATCTTGCCGTGCTTACAGAACTCCTCGACCTTGCCCGTGACGCGGTCGTCGAACCGCACGCCGAGGGCGATCAGCAAATCGGCCTGATCCACGGCGTAATTCGCGTAAATCGAGCCGTGCATGCCGAGCATGTCGAGACATTGCGGATGGCCGGCCGGAAAGGCACCGAGGCCCATCACGGTCATGGTGACAGGGATGCCGGTCTTCTTGGCCAGCGTGCGGAGCTCTTCGCTGGCCTCACCGCTGATCACGCCGCCGCCAACGTAAATCACGGGCCGCTTGGAGAGCTTGATCGCCGCGGCGATTTGCTTGATTTGCTCCGGCCGGGCCTTGGGGTTTTCCTGCTTGAAGCCCGGCAAGTTGACCGGGCAGTCAAAATCGGGTGCCGTCTTGGCCTGCTGGACGTTCTTGGGCATGTCGATCAGCACAGGGCCGGGACGGCCAGTCGTGGCGATCAGAAACGCTTCCTTCACCACGCGTGCAATGTCGTTCACGTCGGTCACGAGGTAATGGTGCTTCGTGATCCCGCGACAGACTTCGACGATCGGCGTTTCCTGGAAGGCATCGTTGCCGATCCAGAAGGTCGGCACCTGGCCGGTGATGGCGATCAGCGGGATGCTGTCGAGTTTGGCATCGGCGATCGCGGTGACGAGATTCGTCGCGCCGGGGCCGCTGGTAGCCATGGCGACGCCCACCTTGCCGGTGCTGCGAGCCACGCCCTGGGCGGCGAAACCGCCGCCCTGTTCGTGCCGCGGCAGGACCGTCCGCAGGCGGTCCGAGAAGCGCGTGAGCGCCTGGTGGAGCGGCATGCTGCAGCCGCCGGGGTAGGCAAAAATCGTGTCGACGCCGTGGTTCACCAGCGCTTGGACCAGGATGTCCGCTCCGCTAATGACTTCTTGTTTCGTCTTGGTCTGGGTCGCAGTGGCCACGGCAGTTCTCGATGGGGTTATGGACAGCGGATCGTGAGCCGGCCGGCTCGATCGGGATAGGACACTCGAAGCGATGGCCGGTTCGCCCGCGGTTCGATCGTAAACCTATCTATGCTAGGCGGTTTGGGGGCCAAACTCAAGCGTTTTCGGCCGTCAACCCGATGGCGGTGGGAGGCATATCTGAGGCCGATTGTGGGCAGAAACGGGCAACTGCTGGCAGTCGAAACTGGCCGCAAGACTCAATCGTGGGCAATCGGGGTCGGAGACCCCTCCTACAGTTTACCGCACGACTAGCCGCCGACGCGCCGCGGAATGGTGAACGAGTAAAGCACCACTACGGCTCCGGCCCCGAGCAGGCTCCAGGGAGCCCAATCCGGCGGCACGATCTCTTTGCCGAACGAGGTGCTCTCGGCGACGTCGGCCTTGAGCACGGCCCGTTCCACAGCCAGCGCCTGCACGCCCAGGATGCAGACATAGGCTCCCACGGCCAGAAAAAACGAACGCCACATCGCACGATCCTCCGACTACGCAACTACTCGCAAGCATCCGTCCTCGGCCAATATCGACCGGGCACGCGACGGTCTGCAACGAGGGACGACTCAGCGCGAGGCCAGCGATTGCAACGGTCGGCGCGAATAAAACGGAACTGACGAACGCAGCTAAGAAGTCGACAACCGCTCGCGCCCGCCGCGCGAGTTGCGGCCCCCTCCGTGGCAAGTTAGACTGATTCCGCAATTCTGATGCGGACTTGTAGGAATTGCGCCAGGTGGTCGCTCGGTTCTCGTGCTCGGCTATTCGGTTTCTCCTCCCGCTCTTCCTGGAAAGGCGTCGGCATGGTAGCGCTCGATTGGTGGGTCGTCGGTGCATATTTCGCACTCATTCTGGGCCTCGCCTGGTGGGTCATCCTGCAGGCGAAGGACACGGCTACCGACTACTTCCTGGCCGATCGGCACTTGGGCTGGTTTGTCGTGGGGGCATCGATCTTCGCCTCAAACATCGGCTCGGAGCACCTGGTGGGACTGGCCGGCTCGGGGGCCACGAGTGGCGTGGCGCTCGCCCACTACGAGTTGCACGCTTGGTGCCTGTTGGTGCTCGGCTGGGTCATGATCCCGTTCTACATCCGCTCGCGCGTGTTCACGATGCCGGAGTTCTTGGAGCGCCGTTTTTCACCAGGATCGCGGACGCTGCTCTCGGTGATCTCGCTCGTGGCCTATGTCATCACGAAAATCGCTGTGGGCATTTACGCGGGCGGCATCGTTTCCGCCACACTTCTCCCGGACCTGAATGTTCAAATTGGTTCTGCGAAGATCGACAGTTTCTGGATCGGTTCAGTCCTGGTGGTGCTGCTCACGGGCATCTACACCGTACTCGGCGGCATGCGGGCCGTCGCTTACACCGAGGCCTTGCAGACGATCATCTTGATCATCGGCTCAGGCCTGGTGACGATCTTCGGGCTCAAGGTGGTCGGTGGCTGGGAAGAGCTGCGCAACATCGTCGGCAGCGAAATGTTTAATCTTTGGAAGCCGGTCGTGCCGCCCGGCGGGCTCCATTGGGCGCCGATCAAAGAAATCAATGACGCAGGCGAAGTGACCGCTCAGGCCTGGTATTTCAACGGCAATTATCCCTGGCTGGGAATGCTGTTTTGCGCCCCGATCATTGGCCTGTGGTATTGGTGCACCGACCAGTACATCGTGCAGCGTGCGTTGGGCGCCAAGAATGAAACGCATGCCCGACGTGGCTCGATCTTCGCCTCGTATCTGAAGCTCTTGCCAGTGTTCATCTTCATTGTGCCCGGCATCATTTGCCTGGCGCTTGCCAAGAGCGGCAAAATTGCTGCCCTCATGCCGCTGGTTGACGCCAACGGGGTGGCAATCGCTAGGGAAACGCAGGCTGCTTTCCCGCTGATGGTCAAGCATGTTCTGCCCGACGGCATCCGCGGCGCCGTCGTCGCCGGTCTTCTGGCCGCACTCATGAGCTCGCTCGCCGGGGCGTTCAACGCCTCGTCCACGCTGTTCACGATCGACCTCTATAAAAAGAAGATCAATCCTGGCGCCTCCGATAGTCGACTGGTATGGATCGGCCGGCTGGCGACCATCGCGATGACGATCATTGCGCTGATCTGGATCCCCGTGATCCGCAACGCGCCGCGCGGATTGTACGACTATCTACAGGGCATTCAAGGCTACCTCGCGCCGCCGATCTTCGTCGTGTTCTTCCTGGGCGTGTTCTGGAAGCGGCTCAACGGCCCGGGCTGCATGGCAGCGCTCTTGGTCGGCTTCCTGATGGGACTGTTCCGTCTGGCCGTCGATACGCCGACGACGCTCGGCATCGAAGGGTATCAGAACGGCTACCCCACCGGCTCCTTCCTGTGGATCATCAACAACATCTACTTCCAATACTACAGTTTGCTGATCTTTCTGGTGTCGTCGGTCGTGATGATCGTCGTGAGCTACATGACCACCGCACCGCCGGCGGCTCAAATTCAAGGCCTCACCTACGGCACTGAAACGGACGAGCAGAAGCGCGAGACCCGCGCCAGCTGGTCGACCATCGACATCGTCACGTCATGTGTCGTGATGGCAATTATCGTGGCCGCATATATCTACTTCAGCGGCTGAGGCTGACCAACTGGGAGAGTTGGCCGGATTTGTCGTGCTTGGGTAACATGGGTATAGCGCACGCTTTCGCGGTGCGACTCTCTGAATCCAAGATAGGCGGAAAGCGGGCATGGTCGGGCGACAAACGATTCGATTTATTCCGATCGCCTGCGCGCTTGCCGTCTGCGTCGGCCTTGCGCTGCGGAGTGAAACGCCCTGTCGCGCCGCCATCCGCTACACCGGCGTCAACTTGTCCGGGGCGGAATTCGGCGTTGGTTCGCTGCCAGGCACCTACGGCACCCATTACACGTATCCGACAACGGCCGAGATTAACTACTTCGTCGGCAAGGGCATGAACACGTTTCGGCTGCCGATCCGCTGGGAACGGCTGCAGCGTTCGCAGCTCGCCACACTCCACGGCGACGGCCCGGGGCCCACCGGCGAGCTCGATCGCCTCGACACGTTTGTCAACACCGCGACCGGCCAGGGAGCTTACGTCATCATCGAGCCGCACAATTTCGCCCGCTATTTCCCGTCCGGCAGCGGCGACTTCCAAACCTCGTCGGCCGGTCGGCTAGGTGGCGACGTTCCGGACGCATCGTTTGCCGATTTCTGGGGCAAGGTCGCGGACCACTACAAAGGCAACGAACGCGTGATCTTCAATTTGATGAACGAGCCCACGGCCATCGACACCGACGATTGGGTCGCGGCCGCCAACGCCGCCATCGCCGCGATCCGCGCCACCGGGGCCAAGAACTTGATTCAGGTCCCGGGCAACCGCTGGACTGGGGCGTGGGCCTGGAACAGTCCCGGCGGTTCGATTAACGGGATTTCCCTGGGACGCTCGAACGCTAGCGCGCTCTTGGACATCGTCGACCCGGGCCACAATTTCGTAATCGAAGCACATCAATACCTCGACTCCGATGGCTCCGGGTCGCACGAATCGATCAACAACAACGATCCGATGACCGGCGTCGACCGCATCAAAACTTTCACCAACTGGCTCCGCGCGAACGGCCTCAAAGGGTTTCTCGGCGAGTTCGCCGTGCCGAATTCGCTAGTCGGCGCGGGAATGGGCGACGAAGCGATCAATAATCTGCTCGACTACATGGAAGCGAATAGCGACGTTTGGACCGGCTGGGCGTGGTGGGGCGGCGGACCATGGTGGGCGGGCGGGCCCGGCCAGCCGCCCGGACAAACGCCGTACATGTTTCTGCTCGATCCTGCGAATCTTGGCCAGGCAAGCCAAACCGACAAAGCGGCGATGGCCGTGCTGCAGCCTCATTTCGCAGATCTCGTGCGCGGTGATTTCAATTTTGACGGCGCCGTCGATGCCGCCGACTACACGGTGTGGCGCGACTCGTTCGGCCAGACCGGCGCCGGCCTCGATGCGGATGGCAACATCGACGGCATCGTCGACGAGCTGGACTTGAATCTGTGGGCGGCAAACTTCGACGCGGCGCCGGGCGGCGGGTCGCTTGCACGGGCCGCTGTGCCCGAACCCGCCGGGCTTTGGCTTCTCGCGATTGGTGGCATGATCGCGGGCGCAGGCGCACGTCAGCGCTCGCTTCGACGATGCTGGCGATGACGACGTTAACGATCGATAGACCGCGGCCGATTTCCGTCGCGGCGCTGCCGCCTAGCCTACCGCCGGTGGCAGAGGAGCTTCGTCCGAGATGAAGCCGCAGGTCTTGTGTGTGCCGTCGCAGAAGGGCTTCTTTTGCGAGTCGCCGCAGCGGCAGAGCGCGATCGCCGGCTTGTCCGGCGGAATTTGGAACACCTGGCCGCGGGAATCCACCAGCTCAAATGGTCCTTCGACCACAAACGGGCCATTGGGTCGCATCCGGATTCGCACTTCGGCCATCGCTCGCTCCTTCCAATCCTGACAATGGTGAGTCACTCGCCGCGAAATCGTCGGGCGTCCACAATCATCCCGGATCACTCGTCGCCCTTCAATCCCTCGCCCGCCGGCGCGGATGAGGTGGGAATAGCGGCCGGCGGCTCGGTCGGTGCCGGCGCGGCATCTGCCTGCAAGACGAACAGCACCTGCAGCATGTCTGTTGTCTTGGCCAATTTCTGCTTTGCCTGTCGGGCGACACTTTGCTTCGCGCGATCGAAATCCTGTCGACGGGCGGGCAGCTGAGTCTCGCTTGCGGTGCTCTGGGCGGGTGGAGTTTGTGCGGTAGCGGGCAAGGGGGCCTTAGCGGCAGCGTCCAGCGCGAGCGATTGCTGCGGCGTTGCCGTCGAGGGTTCGCCCTCGGCGGGAACGCCGGACGACGTCGCGCTGTACTGTTCTTGTACTTGCGGCTGTCGTTCGAGCAATTGGCGACCGCGGTTGTCGAGTTCCTGCTTCGGCGTCACGAAGTAGAAATTGCGATGGTCCGGCTCGAACTTCACCTGTTGCTGATTGGCCACGCGACCGCGATTGTATTGCTGGATGTCATTCAAATCCTTCTGCTTCTGCAAGGCAAAGTTTGCCCCCAGGGCAGACGGCTGCGGTTCCACGGCGATACCGAGGTAGTTCTTCGTGTCGCGTTTGATCTCGGCCAGCGTCGAATACACCTGGGCTGGGGCGGCCTCGACGACAACCACCTCCACGTCTTGCGGTTCGGCTCCCTGGTCTGACAAAGCCTCTGATTCGGATTTGACTTCGATCTGATTCTTAAGCAGCGTGGCGTCGAACGCGCGATTCTGCATGGCCTCGGGCGTGACGCTCACGTGAACAACGACAACTTCGCTTCCGGCGATACCTTCCACGACCGGCGCTCGCCCCACTGCGCCACCGCCACCGGCGATGCCGCCACCAGCGACACTGCCGGCAGCACGGGAGGCAACTTCGGCCTTGGGCGCCGCTTGACGCGCCATATCCGGCTCCGCGGTGGCGAAGGCGTCGACTCTCGATTCGTCGCTCCGCGTCGCCTCGCCGCGCCTTAAATTGTCAGTGGCGAGATCGTCGCCCTGCGGCGGCAACGCCTCCTCCTTCGATTCGATCGCCCGCATCGCCAGGGGCGGCAGCGGACCGTCCGGTCGTTTCACCGCCGGCGGCTTGAGGGCGACTTCCTTCGGCAGGCCCGCATTCCGCTGGACATCGCGCTCGACGAACATCACGAGCAGCGCCGCGGCGAGTGCCATCGCGGACCAGAACCAGGCTCGCTTGCTGCGTCCGAACGGCAGGGAGAATCCGTCCGCGCCGGGCCGGCCGGCCGCGGTAGCATCTTTGGCGACGAGCATTGACCGCTCGGCGCGTCGTAGCACGCTCTCGCGCAAGTCGCCGCTCAACTTCGCATGCGGCAGCCCCTGCATCGCCTGCGAGACGCTCCGCAATTCGTCGAGCAATTGCCGCGAAGCCGGATCGACCGAGAGCCGTTCTTCGACCCGCGCGCGCTCCTCCGCCGTGAGCTCGCCGTCGAGATAGGCGCTCAGCAATTCATCGTCGAAGTTTCCGTCGGATTCAGCCATGCTTGGTTATGGATTCACTCACCAGCGGGGAGAGCCGATCGCGCAGCTCCAATCGGGCGCGGAACAGGCGGCTCCGCACCGTGCCCACTGGCAGTTCCAAAATCTCCGCGATCTCTTCGTATTTGCAACCATCCATCTCGCGCAGCACGATCACCGTGCGGTATTCGGCGCTCAACTCGGCGAGCGCCCGCTGCACTTGGATGGCACGTTCGCTCAAGTCGAGCCGGGCGTCCGGCGGCGGCTGGTGGTCGGCCACCTCACGACCGCAATCGGCCCGGTCGTCATCCAGCGATCGCGTCGGGCGTTGGCGGCGGGCGTGGCTCATGGCCTGGTTAAATGCAATGCGGTACAACCAAGTGTAGAACGCGCTCGAACCGCGAAACGTGTCGAGCTTCACGAACGCCTGCACGAAGGCATCCTGTGCGGCATCGCGGGCGTCCTCGGCCGAGCCCAGCACCCGGAACAGACTGTTATACAGCCGGTCCTGGTAACGCAGCACGAGCTCGCCGAACGCGGCCGGCTCGCCGCCGAGCGCGCGGGCAATCAGCGCCGCGTCGGTGTTCTTCGCCGCCTCGGTTGAGGCCACCGGAGAGCCGTCGCGTAGTGCGTGGTCGCTCAAGCGATCTTCCGTTCCATTAGAGAGGATGGGGGCGAGATTAGTTCCCCGCCGGCCCAATTGTCCCGAATTTTCCGCCCCGTTGTCAAACTCAGCAAATCCAGTCCAATAAACGCTACGGCACGATGGCGGGCTGGGTTCTTTTGGGAGCGCAATGAAGAATTCGCATGAGTGAGAGCAAGCGTGACCCGCTGAGTTGGGTAAATGATGAGCTGGCGCGGCTGGAACAGGCCGGCCTGCGTCGGAGACTGGTGGTCCGCGAGAGTCCACAGTCGGCGACTGTCACAATCGACGGTCGGCAGCTGGTGAACTTCAGCTCGAATGACTATCTCGCTTTGGCGTCTGATCCACGGCTCGCAGCGGCGGCGCGGGCCGCGATCGACGCGGAAGGTTGGGGTAGTGGCGCGAGCCCGCTGGTGAGCGGTCGGGCGTCGAGTCATGCGGAACTGGAGCGGCGGCTGGCGGAGTTCGAACGCACCGAGGCGGCGCTCGTGTTTCCTTCCGGATTCGCAGCGAATGCGGGCATCATCCCGGCGCTGGTGGACGATGGAGATGTGATCTTCGCCGACGCCAAGAACCATGCGAGTCTCATCGATGGTTGCCGCCTGTCGCGAGCCACCCGGCTCATCTATCCCCATTGCGACGCAGGCGCGCTCGAATTGCAATTGAAAGACGCCGGCCGCTATCGCCGGCGGCTGATCGTCACCGATTCGCTCTTCAGCATGGACGGAGACATCGCCCCGCTGGCCCGCCTCGCCGAGCTCGCCGTCGAACACAACGCGATGCTGCTCGTCGACGAGGCCCACGCCACCGGCGTCTTTGGCGAGAAGGGGTCAGGACTCCTTTCCGCCGCCGGCCTGGACGGCGCGCATGCCATTCGCATCGGCACCTTGAGCAAGGCCCTGGGCACCGGCGGCGGGTTCGTTTGCGGCCCGCAGGCGCTGGTCGACTACCTGGCCAACGCCGCACGCAGCTACGTCTTCTCCACCGCCCAACCCGCTGCCACGAGCGCTGCCGCCATCGCCGCGCTCGACATCGTCGCGAGTGAGCCCCACCGCCGCCGCGAGCTGTTAGCCCGCGCCGCCGAACTTCGCTTGCGACTTAGCGCGCAGGGCTGGAACACCGGCCACAGCGCGAGCCAGATTATCCCGATCTACATCGGCGATCCGCAGCGCACGATGCAACTCGCCGCCGCGCTCCGCGAGGTCGGCTACTTCATCCCCGGCATCCGACCGCCCTCGGTGCCGGAGGGCGAGTCGCTGCTGCGACTGAGTCTTTGTTATCACCACACACCCGCAATGATTGGACAGCTGCTAGAAGAGCTCGCCGCGAAACGGTGAAAAATTGACATCCCGACTTGAACAAGTTAGACTAGTCTTAGACCAGTCTAAGTGATCCTGCGAATGGCAACCGACAATCAGCCCGGAAACGTCTTTGGCGCCTACGAAGCAAAAGTTCATTTCTCGGAGTTGCTGCAACAGGTGGAGCAGGGCCATGAAATCACGATCACGCGGCACGGCACGCCGGTCGCTCGCATGATCCCCGCTCAGCGGCTGCACACGTCACAAGAACGACAGGCGGCCATCGAACGCCTGGCCCAACTGCGTCGCGGGCTCCGCCTGGGCAAGCTCAAAGTCAAGAACCTGATCACCGAAGGTCGACGGTGAACGCCACGCTAATCATCGATTGCTCGATCACGATGGCCTGGTGCTTTTCCGACGAGGCCACAGCGAAAACTGACGGCATTCTGCAGCGGCTGGTGGATGAAACGGCTCTGGTGCCCGCGCTCTGGTTTCTCGAAGTCGTAAACGTGCTTGCCATGGCCGAGAAGCGCGGCCGTATCAAACCCGCCAAGAGCGGCGAATTCTTATCCCTGCTTGAAACGTTCGACATCGAAGTCGCAGACGACTCCGCCGGCCGGGCTTTTTCGCACATTCTGCCGCTTTGTCGCCACCACGGCCTCACCAGTTACGATGCGGCCTATCTTGAATTGGCAGCTCGCCGAAACTTGCCGCTGGCGTCACTGGATGACGATTTGCGCCTCGGGGCAATGTCGCTAGGAGTCCAGTTGCTCGGGAAGTGAAGTGCCGCGAACTGATCGCAACGATCTTACGGCCTGCCGATGTCGCACCGCGGCAAACCCTTAAAAAACAAGGGTTTACGGCCGACGCTCACCCGCCGAATTGCTTGACCGGCTGCATGCCGGTATTTATCATCGAAATAGTCCATCCAGCCCAGTTTTTCCGGTCGGACAGCGGCCCCAGTTCGGCCGCACCCCCTCCGGCCGCACTCCTTCTGCCTACGCGAGTCGACGCTTGATCATTTGGATCGTCATCCTGGTGCTCTTCATCGCGTCGCTCGTCGCTGCGTATTTCGGATCGCGGTATTGGCATTGGGCTCACGTGACGCTGCTGGTGTTCATCTTCCTCTCGGCAGTTGGGTTCTTTGTGCTGACCGCCGAGACGCTGCGGATCAACGCCGTCCTTCGCAAGCAAGTCAATCAACTCACCACCCAAGTCGCCCAGGTCAAGGCGAACATCGAGGGGCTCGATCGCGGCACGAGCAATGCGCAAGTCATCAATCAGCTCGCCGGTCTGGAAGTCCACATTCCCGAGGAGGCCGAAGAGATTCCGAGCATCGGCCAGCTCGAGCATCAATTGCACATGACGACCCGGCTCCGCGGTCAGGTCTGGCGTAAAGTGGCGCCCAACGGTTTTGATCCGAAAACGGGAACGCTGCAAGTGACGGTTCCGACCGCCGGCCTGGCGGCGAACTCGGTGCTGTTCCTGTTCGAGGAAGGCCCGGCCAATCCGGCCGATCCCACTCAAGGCGCGCAATACCTGGGCGAGTTCCGCGTCGCCGAAGTGGCCGGCCAGCAGGCGAAGCTCGTCACGGTGAACGAGCTGGACGAGTTCGAACAGCAGCGGCTTGCCAATAGCCGCGGGCCGTGGGCGATGTACGAGACGATGCCGGTTGATCAATTGGCACTCTTTACCGGGAAGTCGGAGGAACAGCTCCGCAAGCTGCTGCCCGAGGCCTCGGTCGAAGAGTACATTCGCCAAGGGACTCCCGCCGGTCCGGATGATGATGAATGGCATGTGGTCGGTTTCGACGCGGACGGTAATCAGCTGGGCCCGAACGACCTCGACAAGGCGGTCAAGAAGGCCTATCAGCGCCGTCTGCGCGACTACGCGACCGACCTGGCCGATTTGAATCGCCGCCGCGTGGCACTGCTGACGAACATCGCCGCGGTGCAATTGGATAACGAGCGATTGAAGTCGGCGCTCACGAGTGCGAAGCAGCTCGAAGCCTTCCGCAGCGAGGAGATTGGCAAGCTGGAAAAAGACCTGGCCGGCGTCAAGAAGGAACGCCAGATCATCGAGCAGCATCTGTCGACGGTCCAAGGCCAACTCGCCACGACACGCCGGCTGTTGGACAAGGCGATCGCCGAGAACCGCCGCCTGGCTGACGAGCTGGCTCGCCGCGAAGGGTCCCGTTCGGGGAGCGCCCCCACGCGTGGGCCGCTGGCGGTGAGCCGCTGATTGGCGCTCTCTCCGGGCGCGATTGCCCGCGGCCAACTGCGCCAGTTGGCGATGTCTTTCCGGTGCTCACGGCGTACAATGCCGTCGTCGTTCGTCCGTGCGGAACAAGTTCCGCCGCTAAATTGGCAATGGCTTATCGATGGGCATCTACGACCGCGATTACGAGCGCGAGCACAATTACGACGAGTCGTCCGGGTTCCACCTGGGCGGCGGCGCGCGGAGCCTCACGACCAATCTCGTGATCGTAATGGCGATCGTGTATGTCGTGCAGCTGCTGACGCGGGGTGCAAATGACACCGGCTGGTTCACTCGCACTTTCTCGCTGGATGCCGATATGCCCCGCCAACCCTGGATGGCGTTCCAGCTCATCACTTACGGCTTCCTGCACGACCCCGACGATCTGCGTCACATCGCGTTCAATTGCTTCGGTTTGTGGATGTTCGGCCGCATCGTCGAACAGCGAACCGGGCGGCGGGAGTTCCTGGCGTACTTCCTGGCGGCAGTCGCGTTTGCCGGCGTTACGTGGTTGGCAAGCGAATTCGTCGCCTTCCGGCAGCTGGTGCCGAATGCATCGCTGCTGGGCGCTTCCGGGGGAATTGCGGCGGTGCTCGTGCTCTTCTGCCTGTACTTCCCGCACCAAACGATTTTCCTCGGTTTTCTGTTTCCCATTCCGGCTTGGGTGTTTGCCATCTTCTTTGTCGGCCAGGACATTTTGTTCGCGGTCCGCAACAACCCGAGCGACAACGTCGCCTACACGGCCCACATCGGCGGGGCCTTGTTTGCATTCCTCTACTACAAGTCGGGCATGCGGTTGAGCAACTACCTGCCGGGCCAGTTCAAGCTGCCCAAGCTGGGCCGGAGGCCGCCGCTCCGCGTTCACACCCCGCCCGAGGATGCCGACGACACCGAGGATGCGGTCGACCACATCCTCCGCAAAATCCGCGAACATGGCCAAGACAGCCTCACCCGTCAGGAACGACGTATCTTGGAAGAGGCCAGCCGCGAGTATCAAAAGCGGCGACATTAGGAGATTTCGGATTGTGGATTTCGAATTGCGAATTGATTCTGACTGCCGCATTTCCCAATCCGCAATCCGCAACCCGAGATCCGCAATCGTCGCGAGTCGAAAATGATCATTGCAGTGACTGGTTCCACCGGCCTGGTCGGTTCCGCCCTAGTCAAAGCGCTCGAAGCGCGGGGAGATCTGGTGCGACGCCTGGTCCGGCATGCGGTGCGCGATGCCGAGCGCGAGATTGCTTGGAATCCCGATGCGGGCCAGATCGATGCCGCCGAGCTCAATGGCGTCGATGCGGTGGTGCACCTCGCCGGCGAGAACATCGCCGGCCGGCGTTGGAGCGAAGACTTCAAACGCCGCATCCTCGAGAGCCGCACGAAGGGGACGCGGCTCTTGGCGGAAACACTAGCCGGTCTGGAAATGAAGCCCAGTGTGTTCGTGAGCGCGTCGGCGACCGGCTACTACGGAAACCGCCATGACGAAGAGGTTGATGAGCTTGCGCCTTCGGGCAACGGCTTTCTGGCGGAAGTCTGCCGCGAGTGGGAAGCGGCTACCGAGCCGGCGCACGATGCGGACATTCGCGTCGTGAAGCTGCGGATCGGCCCGGTGCTCAGTCCCAAGGGCGGGGCGCTCGCCAAAATGCTGCCGCCCTTCAAGATGGGCGTCGGCGGCGTGATCGGCTCCGGCCGGCAATACTTCAGCTGGATCTCGCTCGACGATTTGGTGAGCGCGATTCTGTTCGCGCTCGACAACGATTCGCTCGCGGGGCCAGTGAACGCCGTGACGCCCCATCCCGTCACCAACCGCGAGTTCACCAAGACGCTCGGCCGCGTACTAGGCCGGCCCACCATCTTTCCGATGCCGGCCTTTGCCGCGCGGCTGGCGTTCGGCGAAATGGCCGACGAGATGTTGATCGGTGGCGTCCGCGTCGCACCGCACGAATTGATCAAGGCCAAGTTTCCCTTTGAGCATCCGGAGCTGGAGCCGGCGCTACGGCATCTCATCAAGTAGCGACAATACGCTATTCCAGTTCGCCGCGCAGCACCGTTACTGCATGGCCGGCGAGAATGACGCGGTCGCCCGCGAGGCGGGTGTAGACGGTGCCGCCGCGCTTCGAGGCCTGACAGCCGGTAAGCTCCTGGCGGCCGAGGCGTTTGATCCAGTATGGGGCGAGCGCACAGTGGGCGCTCCCCGTCACCGGGTCTTCGTTGATGCCAGCCGCCGGGGCGAAGAAGCGGGAAAGAAAATCGTAGCGCTCGTCATCGGAGGCGGCAGTGATGATTACGCCATGGGCGAGCGGACCGAGGGCCGCGAAATCGGGCGCCAGCGTTCGGAGGCGCTCTGGTTCGGTGAGAACCAGATACGTGTCGAGCGATGTCTTGCCGATGAACGGGGACGATTTGAGGCCGAGGGCGGCGAGTAGACCGGTCGGCGGCGTGCCTTCCTGCGGCAACGTGGCGGGAAAGTCGAGTTCAATCCGCTCGCCGTTGCGACTCGCGGTGAGAACGCCGCTCTTGGTGTGGAAGCGTATCGCGTCGGCGGGCGGTACTTTGCCGGACGCATATAGAAAATGGGCCGAGGCGAGCGTCGCGTGGCCGCAGAGCGGCACTTCGATCGTCGGCGTAAACCAGCGGAGCGAAAAGCCGTCGGCAAGCGGCCGCACGAACGCTGTTTCCGAGAGGTTCATTTCGCCAGCGAGCGATTGCATCCAACCGGCATCTCGCTCGTCCTCAAGAAAGCACACGGCCGCTGGATTCCCGGCGAATGGCCGGTCGGTGAAGGCGTCGATCTGCCAGATTGGTTGGGCCATTGCAAAGACTCTCCCTGCGGGAGTGCGAATTGGCTTGGACTTACGTCGTCAATAGACAAGCAAAAGGGACGGTTGAGTTCGCGCTGGATCACCCTCGGCCGACCGCAAACTTCAAAGCACCGCCGATCGAAACGCGATGTGTCCTGCAACCCACTATTAGCCTGACTAATACCAGGGATTGACGGTATTCGGGCACCCATTGGCCGTTCTGGGTGAGGCGGGTAGACTTACTAGTTCGGCCCCAGGTTCATTTTCCCGCGACAGTTTAGCGATTGTTACGGCTAAGCGGGCGGTTTGCGCGCTCGACGCAAGCTTGGCCCAGGATGAAGGTTTCGACGTATGGCGATGCATTCGCAAGTGGTTGTTTTGGGAGGCGGGCCGGGAGGCTATGCGGCCGCGTTCATGGCGGCCGACCTGGGCCTGGAGACCACAATTGTCGAGGCCGATCCGCGGCTCGGCGGCACCTGCCTCTTGCGGGGCTGCATTCCGTCGAAGGCGCTGCTGCACGTGGCGAAGGTGATCAGCGAAGCGGACGAGATGATCCACTGGGGCGTCGAGTTCCCCAAGCCGCGGCTACAGATCGACCGGATGCGGGCCCGCAAGGAAGAGGTCATCAGCACGCTTTCGGGCGGGCTCTCGCAGCTGGCCAAGCGGCGGGGTGTCCGCGTGGTGAACGCCCGCGGCATCTTCGTCGACTCGCAAACGTTGCAGCTCGAAGGGGGCAATAAGGCGACCTACGACAGCGAGCGGATCACCTTCGACCATTGCATCCTGGCGACCGGATCGGTGCCCGCGATGCCGAAGCCGTTCCAGGTTTCTCCCCGAGTGATGGATTCGACCGGTGCGCTCGCGCTGGCGGATGTGCCCACTGCGCTATTGGTGGTGGGCGGCGGCTACATCGGACTCGAGATGGGCACGGTGTACTCCGAACTCGGCGCCGCGGTGACGGTCGTCGAAATGATGGACGGGCTCTTGCCCGGCGCGGATCGCGACCTGGTGAAGCCGCTGGAGAAGCGGTTGCGGACCAAGTTCGCGGGGATTCACCTCGGCACAAAAGTCGTCGAGATGAAAGACGCCGGCGACAAAGTCGAGGTCAAGCTCGAAGGCCCGGAGACCAGCGGCTCCTTCCTCTACGATCGCGTGCTGGTGTCGATCGGCCGGCGGCCGGTCACCAGCGGCCTCGGCCTGGAAAACACGAAGGTCAAAGTCAGCGAGAAGGGTTTTGTCGTCGTCAACGAACGGCAGCAGACGACTGACCCGCACATCCTGGCGATCGGAGACGTGGCTGGCGAGCCGATGCTGGCCCACAAGGCCTCACACGAAGGCAAAGTGGCGGCCGAAGTGCTCGCCGGCGAACCAGCCGCGTTCGAGCCGCAAGCCATTCCCGCGGTCGTGTTCACCGATCCGGAAATCGCCTGGGCGGGCCTCACCGCCGAAGAAGCGAAGAAGACCGGCCGCGAAGTGGCGGTCGCGCAGTACCCCTGGCAGGCCAGCGGCCGGGCCACCGCGATCGGTCGCACCGACGGCCTCACCAAGTGGCTCATTGACCCCAATTCGGACCGGGTGCTGGGCTGCGGAATCGTCGGCTCCGGGGCGGGCGAATTGATCGCCGAAGCGGTCGTTGCAATCGAAATGGGCTGCACGATCCGCGACGTGGCCGACTCGATTCACCCCCACCCGACCCTCAGCGAAACCTTGGCGTTTGCCGGCGAAGTATATTTGGGGACCGCTACTGAAGTGTATCGACCCAAGCGTAAGCAAGCAGAAGTAGAAGCATAGTAGTTCACCACGGAAAACACGGAATGACGAATGCCTAATGACAAATGACGAACGCGTAAGACTGGATGCACATTAGTCATTCGTCATTGGGGCAATTCGACATTTACCCAGTGCCCTCTGTGGTGAAAAAAATAGACCGGGAAAGCAGCTATGGCCGAAGCGAAAACCTTGTCCGCCAACTCGCCCATCCCCAACGACGTTGATCCAGCCGAGACGAATGAATGGCTCGAGTCGCTCGACTACGTGCTGGAGAGCAAGGGACCGGAGCGCGTGCAGCAGTTGCTCGCGGCGCTGGAGGAGGCGGCGATTCGCAATGGCGTCGAGCTGCCGTTCACCGCGACCACGCCGTACGTGAACACGATCCCGGCCGACAAGCAGCCGGCCTATCCCGGCAAGCGTGAGCTGGAACGGCGGATCAAGAGTTTCATCCGCTGGAACGCGATGGCGATGGTCACCCGCGCGAACCGTGATCACTCCGGCATCGGCGGTCACATCTCGACGTTCGCCTCCTCGGCCACGCTCTACGAAGTCGGCTTCAATCATTTCTTCCGCGGCCGCGGCGAAAGCGGCTACGACGGCGACCAGATTTACTTCCAGGGCCACGCCTCGCCGGGCATGTATTCGCGGGCATTCCTCGAAGGGCGGCTCTCCGAAACCAACCTGATCAACTTCCGCCGCGAGCTCACTGAAGGGGGCGGGCTCTCGAGTTATCCGCATCCCTGGCTGATGCCCCACTTTTGGGAATTCCCCACGGTGTCGATGGGCCTCGGGCCGATCATGGCGATCTACCAGGCGCGGTTCAACCGCTATCTCACCGACCGCGGCATCAAGGACGTCGCACACAAACACGTCTGGGCATTCCTGGGCGACGGCGAATGCGACGAGCCGGAAACGCTCGGCGCGATCACGCTCGCTTCGCGCGAGCAGCTCGACAATTTGATCTTCGTGATCAATTGCAACCTGCAGCGGCTCGACGGCCCGGTGCGCGGCAACGGCAAGATCATTCAAGAGCTCGAAGGCACCTTCCGCGGCGCGGGCTGGAACGTGATCAAGGTGATCTGGGGCTCCGATTGGGATCCTTTGCTCGAGAACGACGAAACCGGCCTGCTGCAGCAGCGGATGATGGAAGTCGTCGACGGGCAGTATCAGAAGTACGTCGTCTCGGGTGGCGACTTCATTCGCAAGGATTTCTTCGGCAAGTATCCCGAGCTCGCGGAGATGGTGAAAAACTACTCCGACGAAAAGCTCCAGAAGATGCGCCGCGGCGGGCACGACCCCGAGAAGGTCTACGCCGCGTTCAAGTCGGCCATCGAGAACAAGGGCAAGCCGACCGTGATCCTCGCCAAGACGATCAAGGGCTACGGCCTGGGCGAAGGCGGCGAAGGCCGCAACATGACCCACAACCAGAAAAAGCTCAACGAGCAGGAGCTCCGCGAGTTCCGCTCGAGGTTCGGCATTCCGATCTCGGACGAACGCGTGGCCGATGCGCCTTTCTACAAGCCGCCCGAAGACAGCCCGGAGATGAAGTATCTCCGCGAGCGCCGAGCGGCGCTGGGCGGCCCGATGCCCTCGCGGGTTGTCGAGCCGGTGAAGATGGAAGTGCCGCGCCTGGCGGATTACGAGAAGACGATGGCCAAGCTCGTGAGCAAGGGCCCCGACAAATCGATGTCGACCACGATGGGCTTCGTCCGCCTGCTCGGCGATCTCTTGCGCGACAAGAAAATTGGCAAGAACATCGTGCCGATCTGTCCGGACGAGTCGCGGACCTTCGGCATGGAGGGCCTGTTCCGCCAGGTTGGCATCTACGCCCACACGGGCCAGCTGTACGAACCCGTCGATTCCGATCAGATCGCGTTTTACAAGGAAGCGAAGGACGGCCAGCTGCTCGAAGAAGGCATCAACGAAGCGGGCGCGATGTCGTCGTTCATCGCCGCGGGCACAAGCTACTCGTCGCACGGCGTGAACATGATCCCGATGTTCATCTACTACTCGATGTTCGGCTTCCAGCGGATCGGCGATTTGATTTGGGCGGCGGCCGACTGCCGGGCGAAGGGCTTTCTGCTCGGCGGCACGGCGGGCCGCACCACGCTCAACGGCGAAGGTCTGCAGCATCAGGATGGACACAGTTTGCTCAATGCGATCGCCTTTCCGACGGTGAGGGCCTACGACCCGGCTTACGCGTACGAAATCGCCGTGATCGTGTTCGACGGACTCAAGCGAATGTACGAAGATGGCGAAACGTGCATGTATTACATCACGCTCGAGAACGAGAACTACGACATGCCGGAGATGCCCGCCGGCTGCGAAGAAGGCATCATCCGTGGTATGTACAAGCTGTCGAGCATGGACGCACCGGGGCCGCACCGCGTGCAGCTCTTCGGCAGCGGGGCGATCCTCCGCGAAACGCTGCGAGCGCAGAAGCTGCTGGCCGAAAAGTTCGAAGTGGCCAGCGACGTCTGGAGCGTCACCAGCTACACGCAGCTCCGCCGCGACGCGCAGGAATGCGAACGCTGGAACATGCTTAACCCGCACCAGCCGGCGCGGGCGTCGTACCTGGAACAGCAGCTGATCGGCATCGAAGGGCCCTGCATCGCGTCGAGCGATTACGTACGGGCGCTCGCCGAGCAGATCGATCCCTGGGTACCGGGCGGCCTGTTCGCGCTGGGCACCGACGGCCTGGGCCGCAGCGAGAACCGCGCGACCCTTCGCCGCCACTTCGAAGTCGACGCCGAGTGCATCACGATCGCCGCCCTCTACCAGCTCAAGAAGCAAGGCAAGTGTGACGGCGCGTGCGTGGCCCGGGCGGTCGCCGAACTGGGCGTCGACCCGAACAAACAATCGGCGTTGTACGCATAACAGTTCAACTGACGAATCCAATCATTATTTTCACCACGGAGTTCACAGAGCAAATGACGAATTCCTAATGACGAATGCTTTGTCATTCGTCATTTTGCATTCGTCATTCGTCATTGCATCTCCTTGCGGTGGATCCTTCTTCCTTAGCTGAATCATGCCCAATCAAATCACGCTGCCCCATCTGGGTGAAAATATCGAATCTGGTGACGTCCTCTCGATCCTCGTGAGCGAGGGGGACACGGTCAAACAGGACCAGGATCTGATCGAGGTCGAAACCGACAAGGCCACGATGCCGGTGCCCAGCCCGTCGGCCGGCAAGATCGTGAAGATCCTGATCTCTGAGGGCGACACCGTGAAAGTCGGCGCGCCGCTGATGGAGATCGAAGGGGGCGTGGCGAGCGGTAACGGCGCCGCGGCGAAGGAAGAAAAACCTGCGCCCAAGAAGATTGAGGCCAAGCAGCCCGAACCGCCGAAGCCCGTCAAGAAGAAAGAGCCGGAACCCGAACCGGAAGAGGAAGCGGTCGAGGAGGAAGACGACGAGCCGGCGCCGCCGCCGAAGAAGGCGCCCGCTCCGGCAAAGAAACCGGCCGCCCCCAAGGTCAAAGTTGCCGAGCCCGCAGACGAGGAAGAAGACGACAGTTTTGCCGCTGCGGCTGGCCCCGCAGTGCGCCGTCTCGCGCGGCAATTGGGCGTCGACTTGCGGCTGGTCCGCCCGACAGGCGAAGGCGGCCGCATCACCGCGGACGACGTGCAAGCCTTCGTCCGCGAAACGAACGAACAAGCCACGGCCGCCGCGCCGCGGGCCGTCACGCCGCCCGGTCAGCCCACGTCGGATGACCACGGCGTGGTGCGGGTCGAAAAGATGTCGCGGATGCGGCAGGCCATCGCCCGCAACATGGTCCTGTCCTACACGACCATTCCGCAGCTCACGAACTTCGACGATGCCGACGTCACCGAGCTCGAAGACATGCGGCAGCAGAGCAAGGATGACTACGCCTCGCGCGGCATCAAGCTCACCGCGATGCCGTTTTTGATCAAGGCGGTCGCCTCGTCGCTCCGCAAACATCCGATCATCAACGCGTCGGTCGACATGGAGAGTCACCAGATCATCTACAAGGAGTATGTGAACATCGGCATCGCAGTCGACACCGATCGCGGCCTGTTGGTGCCCGTGCTCCGCAATGCCGACCGCAAGAGCATCGCCCAAATCGCGGCCGAGCTGGAGCGCGTCGCGGAGATGGGTCGCGGCGGCGACCTCGCGCTCGACGACATGAAGGGCGGCACGTTCACGATCAGCAACCTGGGCGCGATCGGCGGCACCTATTCGACGCCGATCATCAATCCGCCGGAAGTGGCGATCCTGCTGGTCGGCCGCTCGCGGATCGTGCCGCAATACGTCGGCGGCAAAGTCGAGCCCCGCCTCTTGATGCCGCTGTCGATCACTTACGATCATCGAATCGTCGACGGCGCCGCCGCGGGGCGGTTTTTGAATGAAGTGAAGGGGTATCTGTCGGCGCCAGGGCGATTGTTGTTGGCGCCGTAGTGCAAGCCCGCGTGCTGAAGCACGCTCGCCTCTGGCGAGCTCGCTTCAGCGAGCGGGGGCGTTGGAGAACGCGTTCACTTCGGCTTCTGATACCGCTTGTAAGGCACCCCCTCTAAGAACGCCTGGAGTTCGTGCGACCGTCGAATCGCCGGCTCGAGTTGCACATTGATTCTCGTGTGCGGATACTCCCGCCAATCGCTCACGATCCCATGCCGCACCGCCTGCGTGAGTGTGTATCGATACGCCAGCCGGGCTTGCTTCTCATCGCGGATGCAGCCGTCGAAGTAACTCTTGCCCTGTGCGTCGCGCCAGAACGGCACGTGCCGCACGGGCAGAAGATCATTCACCAGCTTCGCCACTGAACCGTGCAACCGCTGCATCATCGGTGGTAAATTCGCGCCGACCTTTAAGTAGCCCAGCGTGTGATAGTGATTGTCGACGAGCGAAGTGACCCACGGCACGAAACCAAACTCGGCCCTGTACTTCTCGAACTGCCGCCAGAAAACTTCTTTGGCGTCTTCCGTCTTGAAGGCCGGAAACTGATCGCGGCAGCGGGCCGTTAGAAAATAGACCTGGTTGTCTACGAGCCAGTGTTCAAAGCGGTGGAACTCGCCGCGCGTCGCGTTGCGACTGCGAGAAGACTTGTCGACGCGCTTTCCCATGTGGGGGATTTTAACCACCCACACTTCAGAACGCAAACTTTCCCCGCTCGCTGAAGCGAGCTCGCCGAGGCGAGCGTGCTTCAGCACGTGGGTTTGTGCGTTTCTAACGCTACTGCTTCAACCCCTCGAGCGGAAAGCAGAGCACGGGGATCGCCATCGATGCCACGCCCAAGAGCCAGCGGAAGTCGTCCATCTCGACCGTGTCGTCGGCGGTCGGCGGATGATGGATGCCCATGATGATCACGAGGATCAGCATCGGCGTCCAAATCGCCGCTTGCTCCAGGTTGATCACCACGTAGGCGATGGCCACGATCGTAAACGCGCGGGCAATCTTATACGCGTCGCGTCCGAAGAGCGCGTAGATCACGTGCCCGCCGTCGAGCTGGCTGACCGGCAGCATGTTCAGTCCCGTGATCAGCATGCCCACCCAGCCCGCCATGAAGTACGGATTGAGTTGCGACACGGAGACCCACGCCGCGCGATCCGCCCATTCCGGCCGCAGCCACTCGAGCATCCAGCGGACGATCACGGGGTTGTAGAGCTGAATGTCCTGCGGCGGCGGCGCCACCGACAGATCGAGCCGCGTCACGCCGATGTAGAGAATCGGAAACGCGACCGCCAGCCCCGCGAGCGGTCCGGCCACGCCGATGTCGAATATCTGTTTGCGATTCGCCCGCATGCCGTCCATGCTGATCACCGCCCCCATCGTCCCAATCAGACTGAACGGCACCGGGATGCAGAGCGGATAGCTGGCCGGGATGTGATGCCGCACGGTCTGCAGAAAATGCCCGAACTCGTGCGTCAGCAAGATCGCCACGACGCAGCCCATGTAGGTCAGCCCCTGCGGCCAGTTGGTCGTGATCTGGTGCCACATCGCGTCGCCGCCGGCGTACTGCTGCGGCTTCCAATTGGCAGCGCCTACCCAGAAGGTCGACAAACAAGTGGCGACAAACAGCAGAATCGGAATCAATCGCCGGCGCTTCGGCCGCGAGTGCAAATGGGCCTCGGTCAGGTGCGGATGGACGGGCGGCGCGGCGGGCCGGGCGGTAGAAATCGGCGGCGCGCTCGCCGCCGATGCGGGAGCGGCCGGCAGCGACGGCTCCGTGGGTCGCGGCTCGGGAGGGGGCGTCGTGCTCATGCGAGCTATGGTAACAGAAGGGGAGTAGGCGAGTAAGTGAGTAGGTTTCGGGCGCCTGCTCACCTGCTCACACACTCACCGCGTCTCGATGCTCTTCACCGTGTTCGTATTGCACGAACGGGCGGCATACAAGCACCGCTCCGCGCTCTCGACCAGCCGCCACGGGTCAAAATTCTTCGGCACGGCGGCGACCGTCGCCACGCCCGCGCTGACCGCCGCCGTGTGAACCGCTTGCGGCGTCTCGGTCTGCTCCGCGGAATCGCTGAAATCGGCGAGCACTTCGTTGGCGATCGCCACCGCCTGCCGCCGTTCGCAATTCGGCAGCACCGCCGCCAGCTGCACGGCCGTGATCGACAGCACCTCCACCTGATTCGCATGCGCAAGGCAGCTGCGCTCCAGCGACTGACGCAAGTGACGCGTCGCATCCTGATCCGCCGCCGCGAGCATGCTCGGACAATTGGCCTCGACCAACAGCAGGCTCAATTCCTGTCGCCGCGTGCGGCAGATCGGCACGGCTGCGGACAACCGATTCAACAGCGCCATGATCCCGACGCCGTGATCGACGTTATTCGCCGCCGCCTTTTCGCCCTGCGTGCGTTCGTGCGGTCCATGCCATTGCTTTCGCTTCGGCGCCGACTCCGCCAGGGCATCGATCTGCTGTTTGCCTTCCAGAAAGGTCTTCATCGCCAGCGTCAGTTCCTGGGCCTCGTTCAATAGATTGGTGTACACTTCGTCCTCCGATCGATGCTGTCGAAACTGGCCGGCAAACTCTTCGCTGAGCGTCGACATCCGCTCGTGTGCCTTGGCCAGCATTTCCTTGTAGTCGGCGCCGCTGGCGAGCTCGACCGACAGAATGCCGGCCAGCTGTTCCACCTGCGGCTGCAACGTTTCCACCAATACGCCCAACCGGCCTTTGGTAAGATCGCGATACGCGCCCCCCGCCTCCAGCAGCTCGGGCAGGACAGTGAATCGTCGTTGACCGACCAATTGTGCCAAGAGATCGGCCAGGTGCAAAATCCGGGCGAGGTCGGCGTCCTCCGAAAGCGAATGGGCGAGGCGGCCAGTCTCTTTGGGCGTCGCCACGGCTTCGATCAACCGCGCCGGCAGGTGCCACTGCCGCATCAGCGCGGCGCTCAGCTCCACGTGGTCGAAGCCCAGCGAATCCCGCTCCAACGACGACAGATCGGAGTGCTCGAGAATCACGCGGGCGAGCAGCTTGATGTACGGCGGACCAAACTCGCGCAGCATCGCCAGAATGCCGATATCCTGCATCATCCCCGCGATGAACGCCTCGTCGCCCGGCTCGCACCACAGCTCGGTCGCCAGTTGCCGTGCCGCGACGGCCCGAGTGAGCGTCGTCCGCCAGTACCACTGGAGCTGGTCCGCCGCGATCTCCATGAACAACTCGTCTGGCACGCTGAAGCCGAGCGCCAACAGCTGCAGCGGCTTGTTGCCCAGGATGTTGAGCGCCTGGTTCAAATCCGCGACTTCGCGTCGCAGCCCGTAGAACGAGCTGTTCACGACGCGCAGAATTTTGCACGTAAGCGCCGGATCCTTCTCCAGCAGTTCCTTCAGCAGCCGCGGATCGACTTGCGGCTCCTCGGTCAGCCGGACGATTTCCAGGGCGACGGTCGGCCGGGAATAGAGTGCCGCGGCCCGAGCGGCGATCTGTTCGACGCGGGAAGTGATGTCGTTCATGGTCGTCGGTTCAGTGAGGGGAAGCCGCCTCGCTGGCAGCACCGCAAATCTACCTCACAAAACCGCACGAAGCGCGCCGCCGGTGCAACCGTCACACCCCTCCCACGCGGCGAGCGCTGAACAAAATCAGGGCGACTTCCAAAACCTTCGTAATGCAATCACCGACCACACGGCTTCCACCAGCCCGAACGGCCACGCACCCTGCAGAAATCCGTAGGCGGAACCAAGCACGCACGAGGCCGCGAATCCCAAGACGAACCAGCGACTCCGATCTTCCAGCGCGTAACAAACCACCATCGCGGTGACGGCAAACAACCCAAACAGCGTTAACGAATCCAAGACCCAGCTCCTCCCGCCAGAAAGTTTAACAAACGAGCCAAGACCACCAGCGCAGATCGCCAACTACCGCTCGTCAATGAACCTTGGCTCCTTGGAGAACTTGGCGGTTTACCTGCCTTTTCGTGCCTTTTCGCAGCTCCGCTCTCCGTGCCCTTCGTGCTTCTGTGGTGAAATTCCTGAATGAGCAGCTAGCATTCACTCCGATTCGATCCTGACCCGCCAGGCATGCACCGCTAGAATTGTCGATCGGAACTGGAATCGGACTGTCCGCGCAGGAGGCGCCGCGATGCTCGTCCGCCGCATGATTTGGCTCTTCGCCGCTGTCTGCTGCTTCGTGGCCGGACATGCTTTCGCCCAGACGGCGGTCGTCGTGAGCGATCGGCCGGTAACGGTCGTCGAGACGATGCAAAACGATGCGTCGCTCGCCGATGTCGCGTTTGTTGATCGCAACAACGGTTGGGCGGTCGGCGATCGTGGCGTCATCTGGCATACGGCCGGCGGCGGCGCGACCTGGCAGCGGCAGTCATCGGGCGTGACTTGTTCCCTGAGCGCGGTCTCGTTTGTCGATGCGCATCACGGCTGGGTCACCGGCGGCGAAGTGCCGCCCCTCTCGAACAGTTCACGCGGCGTGCTTCTCTCCACGAGCGACGGCGGAGCCACCTGGACCGAGCTCGACGAGACGACGCTCCCGGCGATTCGTCGCTTGAGGTTCTTCGACGCGCTCCACGGCATTGCCGCCGGCGATTCGAGCCCGCTGTTTCCCTCGGGGGTGGTCATCACGAAGGACGGCGGCAAAACGTGGCAGCCGCTGCCGACCGATACAACCGGCCAACAGTGGCTGGCCGCCGATTTTCCCGATCCACACAGCGCCGCCTTCGCGGGAGCCAAAGGACGCTCTGCCACGCTGATGCGCGGTCGTGTCGTCAATTCGACCGCGGCCGATGATTCGCTCCGTACGAGCCATGCGCTGCGACTCTTGCTGCCCACAGATGGCTGGCTGGTGGGGGACGGCGGACGCGTGATGACGACCCGCGACCTAGGCACCACCTGGCAGACGCCGCCGGGCGAGCTGCCCGAAGTGGCCCGCGACAACTTCGATTTTCAAGCGATCGCCGCGTCGGGACCGCAAGTCTGGATCGCGGGCTCACCGGGAACGCGAATCCTGCGCTCAACCGATAGCGGCCAGACTTGGAAGCTCGTACCTACGGGTCAAAATGCGCCGCTCCGCGCGATCAGTTTCGTCGACGCAGAAATCGGCTTCGCCGTCGGCGATTTGGGCACGATCTTGTGCACCACCGATGGCGGAAGGTCGTGGAAATTGCAGCGACGCGGCGGCGAGCGGGCAGCGCTGTTGGTGGCGATGCCGCGCGAAATCGATGTGCCGCTGGAGCTCGTCGGCAAACTCGGCGCGGAGGAGGGTTATTTCACGGCCGTGAGCCTGCTCCATCCGGCGCTTCCCGCGACGGACGCCCGCACACCGGGAGCGATGCTCGCGGCCGGGGCGGTTGCTGTCGACGCCACCTGGCGATTTCCGCTCTCCAGTGCCGCCGGTGCGTCGCCCGCGGAATTGCTCGATGAGCTCAATCGAGCGAGCGACGGTCGCGCGGCCGAGCGGATTCAAAACTACCTGGTCCGGCAACTACGCATGTGGCGGCCCGACGTCGTCGTCACTCCTTGCATCGCGGAGCCGGACAAACATCCGCTCAGCGCGCTTGTCGAGCAGTTCGTAAACCAGGCGATCGTGGCCGCGGCCGATCCGAATCAACATCCGGCAATTTCTGACGAGCTCGGCCTGACGCCCTGGCAAGTGAAAAAGGTCTATGGCATGTTGCCCGCAGGCTGGCGGGGCGACGACCACGTGACCACCGGCGAGTTCGCGCCGCGGCTTGGCGCGTCGCTTGCGGATTGGGTTGAGCCCGCTCGCCGGTCGCTCAGCACCGATACTTCCGCGCCCGACAGCATCGAATTGCAGCTCAAGTGGTCGAACGAGTCCGCACAGGTCTCCAAATCACGCGGCGTGTTCGACGGACTGCAACTCGCGCCCGGCGGCGAAGCGCGGCGGAGGCTGGCAAACTTGCCGACGGACGACGTCGAGAAGCTGCGGCGGCTCGCTATGCGCCGCCGGCAGATGCGCAAGCTGATTGAACATTCGCAGGGCAACGAGGCCTGGGCGGCGCAATTGGCCCATTTGACGGACGATCTCGATCCGACGAGCGCGGGCGAGTTGATGTACGAACTGGCCGATGGCTACCGCTCGGCCGGCCGGCTCGACATGGCGGCCGACACGTATGCGGCCCTCGCCCGCCAGTGGCCCGACCATCCCCTCAGCGAGCCTGCACTTCGCTGGCTGGTGCAGTTTTACGCGAGCAGCGAAATGGCGCTGCGGCTCTCGGATCGCAGTGCGACCAACTATCGCGCGGCCGTCGAGCCCGAGCAGCCCCAGTTCAGCGACATGCGGCAGGCGAGCGCCGTCGAAATGCTCAAGGCCAAGGCGCAGGACGCCACACCGGTAATCGCGCTCTCGAATGAAGATCGGCTGCAGCGTGCGGCGGCGGTGGGACAGTATTTGGAAAAAGCACGGCCCGCCATGTTTGCCGAGCC
>JBFWSG010000045.1:0-45598 GCA_050248495.1 Pirellulales bacterium
AGAGCTGACCCAGGGCCGTCGGACCGCCCCGCTCGCGGATCATGCGGCGAAACGTATCCTGCATCTCGCGGTCGTGTTCCGCTAGCGCCGCCAGCACCAGGTCGTCTTTGCTCTCGAAGTGCTTGTAGAAGGCGGTTTTGCTGATGCCGACCTCCGAGAGGATCTGGTCCAGGCCGACCATGCGGAAGCCGTCGCGGTAAAAGCGGCGGCCGGCGGCATCGATCAGGCGCTGGCGGGTGGGGGTGGCGGTCGACATGTCGGCAATCGCCCAGATTTGCTGATTACCCCGAAAAGGGTGTACCGGAAGTCAACCGGCAGTGTACCACGAGTCAACTTGGCACAACCCGGGGCCAACCGATAATTGTCGCATCGCCCGTTACCCCGGCCAGCCAATTACCCGGTGAATCGGTAACAACGCAAATAACGCGACGTATATAGACGATCCAAGGAGACATTTGATGAAACGCTGGTTATTTTTCACGTACGGAACGGCAAGCTATCTGCTGTTCTTTGCCCTTTATGCCTACATGGCCTGCTTTGTGGGCGGATTCGCCATCCCGCACACCATCGATTCCCCGGCCGGCGGTGCAGTCGCTCCGGCGGTCGCCGTGAACGTCGCGCTCTTGCTGTTGTTCGGGCTGCAGCACTCGGTGATGGCCCGGCCGTGGTTCAAGAGTATTTGGACGCGTATCGTGCCGACGCCGATCGAGCGGAGCACGTACATGTACGCCTCGACGTTTGCGCTGGTGCTGTTGATGTGGGCCTGGCGGCCGATCGACGCGATCGTGTGGCATGTCGAGCAGCCAGCGCTGCGGACCGCGGCGTGGGCGTTGTTTGTTGCCGGCTGGTTGGCGGTGCCGGCAGTCAGCTATTTGATCAATCACTTCGACCTGTTCGGGATGCGGCAAGTGTGGCTGTATCTCCGCGGCCGCGAGTACACTTCGCTGCCGTTCCGTACGCCGCTGGCTTACAACCACGTGCGGCACCCGCTCTATGTCGGTTGGACGCTGGCGTTCTGGGCCACGCCGACGATGACGGCCGGGCACTTGCTGTTCGCGATCGTGATGACGCTCTACATGGGCATCGCGGCGATCTTTGAAGAGCGCGATCTGGTGGCTCATTTTGGTGAGCAGTATGCCGAGTATCGCCGCCGGGTGCCGATGTTCGTGCCGCAATTCACGAAGTGTGTGCCGCAGATTGTTGAGCGAATCGACGAAGGTTCGTTGTCGTCCGTCGACATCATGGCACGTTAGGCTGAAAGTGCGACGGCCGTCGCTAAAGTTCCCAAGCAATCCGACAATTCGCCCAAGGCGCCCGGAAGTCCGAGTGATGACTTCTGGGCGCCTTTGCTCTATTTGTCGGGCTACTCATCTATTTGGCCTCTTTGAGATGGGCTAAACTGCCGGACCGGTTGCAGTTGCGACACGCCCCCAGCAGACGAGAGGTCCAGGATGACCGAGAATGTTCCCTCCACGGTCGGCACGTATATTGCCGCGCGGCTCGAGCAGATTGGGTTGCGGCATTATTTCGCGGTGCCGGGCGACTACACCCTGGTGCTTTTGGATGAGCTGCTCAAGAACCCGTGCCTGCAGATGATCAGCTGCTGCAATGAGCTCAATGCCGGGTACGCGGCGGATGGGTACGCGCGGGCGACAGGCGGTGCGGCGGCCGTGGTGGTCACGTTTTCTGTCGGCGGCCTGAGCGTGATCAATGCGATCGCGGGGGCGTATGCGGAGGATTTGCCGCTCGTGGTGATTTCCGGCGGGCCGAACACCAACTCCGAGGCGGAGTGTGAGGTGCTGCACCATACGCTGGGGCTCCTCGACTACGGCTACCAGCGCGACGTGTTTCGCCGCGTCACGGCCGAGGCGCTGATCGTTCACAACCCGGCCGACGCGCCGCGGGAGATCGACTTGGCGATCGACACCGCGCTTTCGAAGCGGAAGCCGGTGTATTTGGAGGTGGCCTGCAACATCGCCAAGGTGCCGATCTCGGCCGCGCATGCCCGTTCGTTCGACGGACACTTACGGAGCGATCCGCGGTCGCTGGAAGATGCGGTGGAGCATGCGGCGGCGCTGTTGAACGAGGCGACCAAGCCGGTGCTCGTGGCGGGGGTGAAGCTGCGGTCGTATCGCGCGGTCGAGGCGTTCCGGACGCTGGCCGAGGCGAGCGGGTATGGTGTGGCGGTGATGCCGAACGCGAAGGGACTTTTTGACGAACAGAGCGAACATTATTTGGGCATCTATTGGGGGCCGGTCGGTTCGCCGGGGTGTGCGGAGATCGTCGAGTCGGCCGACCTCGTGCTGTTCGCCGGGGCGACCTTCACCGACTACACGACGACGGGCCACGCGGCGCTCGCCAACCCGGCCCGCATGATCCAGGCCCGGCCGGACGGGGTCATCCTGCCGGGGCAGACGTTCAACGAGGTGGCGCTGCCAGATTTCTTGCGAGCCCTCGCGCCGCGGCTTCAGCGGAACGACACGTCGCTCGGCGCGTATCGCCGCATCCGCGAGGACATTTTGCCGATGAAGCCGGGGCCGGCCGAAGCGCCGCTCACGACGCGGCAGCTCTTCGCCCGCGTCGGCAAACTGCTCGACGCCAAGAGTGCCGTGATTGCCGAGACCGGCGACTCCTGGTTCAACGGCATGCGGCTCGACTTGCCGACCGGAGCGGCGTTCGAGATCCAGATGCAGTACGGCTCGATCGGCTGGTCGGTCGGCGCGACGCTGGGATACGCGCTCGGCCGGCCGGAGCGGCGCGTGATCACACTGGTGGGCGACGGTTCGTTCCAGCTCACGGCCCAGGAAGTGTCGACGATGATCCGCTACGGCCTGCGGCCGATCCTCTTCCTCATCAATAACGGCGGCTACACGATCGAGGTCGAGATCCACGACGGCCCGTACAACAACATCAAGAACTGGCACTACGCGGAGCTGATGCGGGTGTTTAGCGCCGAAGACGGCAACGGCTGGGGCACGCGCGTCCGCACGGAAGGCGAACTGGACGCGGCGATCGCGAAGGCGGTGAAGCACGACGGTCCGGCCATGATCGAGTGCCTCATCGACCGCGACGACTGCAGCAAGCAGCTGTTAGAGTGGGGGATGCATGTGGCGAAGAATAATGGGCGGCCGTTGCGGGTGGTTTGAGACGGTAATGGCCGTAGAGCTGGGAAAGCGAGGAACTAGGGATTGTCCTTGAAGTCTCCAGGATGATTTGGTGGCCATAGAGGAGACTCTGCGAGAAGCCGTCACATGAAGTACATGCGTGACATTCGTACTGATTTCGTCCGATGGATGCGCCTCCGCGAACGCAACATACTTACTGAAGAAGAATTGATTTACTCGATGATGCTGGAGGCAGGGTACTACGAAGATCCATCAGCAATAATTTCCTTTCTGAATTCGGGGATGGAAAAAGGGACATTCTATTTTTCAAAAAGTACAATGTCCCCTTTTCGCCTTCCGTATATGTCGCCGCGTCAGAGCCATTTGGAGGGATTCTTAGAGGAGCCTTGACACAATGAAATGGGCCGAATTATTCAGGGAATTGACACGATGCGAAGAGTCATTGACGCCTCGATGGTACATGGCAAATTCTGCGGTATTATTATGACGATCCCTTCGATAGAAGATGTCGGGGATCTGTCGTTCTCTGAGCATATTGGATTTCCATTCGAGTTTTCGGCGATCGATTACATTAAGTTTTTCAAGAAGCCAGGAGTTGGTATCTCTGACGTTGTGAATGATCCTGAACCAATTCGAAGGGCACTTAGTCGAATCGGTGGGTTTCAAGTTGACGAATCCGACGAATCAATTGTGATTTGCTGGCCTGATTTGTGAGACAGCGAGGACATTGAAGTTAGTCGGCGCGCTTGCCGTGAATGCAACGCGATAAGTGGAAGGAAGGCAGAGGCACGTCTGGCGACGGATGCCGGAGCCCTTCATTTCGCCCCCGAGCGCAGGCAATGACGTCCGCTCACCAGTGGCAGAGGTGGACAGTTATCCTGGTGACGTGGTCACGGATAGCAATGACCGCATGCGGTTGTGTATTCCGGTCAATGGCGGATTCGGAACAACGCGACTGCGAGCGAGGCCATCCCGAGGAGACCGACGGTGGCTGGTTCTGGAACTCGGAGCTGCAATCCATCCGACGTGATGCTATAGGCCGCAGAACCCGACGACTGGCCGAACCGCTGCTTCCAGTAAGAATAGTCCGCGGTATCGACCTTACCATCGCCGTTTCCGTCGGCCCGGCGATCGGTCGTGGATCCCAGCGTCGCGCGCCAAATCGTGTAGTCGGCCGCATCGACGCGTCCGTTCCCGTTGTAGTCGCCGGAGATACCGGTCCCTGGCCCGAAGCCTACGGTCGCCGCATAGCGGCCGATGCCTTCGTCAGTTCCCAAGGCGAAATAGTAGCGCTGGCCGGACACCGCCGCAAACGAAACACTGCCACCGACCTGCGAGGCGATCAGCGTACCGGAGGAATTCCGCACTGTCCATTCTGGCACAAGGTAATGTGACGCGGTCGTCTGCAACTGGATCGTGCCGCTTTTGCCGGCCACAAACGAAAAGTAGTCGAGGTCGGCGACGGTGCCAACTACTCCGTTGCGCGAGGCGGACGTCGAAACCGTGCCCAGGTCTGTCGCCGTGCCAGTCGTCGAGCCAAAGTCGTCCGCAGGCATCAAAGCGTCGACCGCCGCCAGGAGATTAAGCCGCTTGTAGTCTTGATTCGTTTCCGGGTCGAAGATCGTGTCGGCCGTGCTCATCATGTGGTCATAGATCATCTGTTGCGTCACGTTTGCGGTGCCGTTGAATTGGAAGGCTTCGCGCACGATGACGCTGGCGCCGGCGAGGTTCGGCGCCGCCATATCCGTGCCGCTCGACAACGCAAAGTCATCGACTATGCCGTCGCGATCGGCGACGTAATCGGGAACCGCCGTTGTAAGCAATCGGCCGGGCGCGGCGATTGCCCGTGAGTGACGTTGGCTGAAATAACTCAACTGTCCGTCTGCCTCGTCGACGCTCATGGCTGGGATGACATGTGGACTAGCTGCCGGATAGGACAGCCCCGGAGCGTTGTAATTGTTGAAGCTATTGCCGGCACTAGCCGCGATGAAAATGCCATCGTCTTCGAGCCGGCTCAATTCGTCTTCAATCGTCGACCAGGCGGGGACACTGTTGGAGTTCCACTCGCTGCCGATCGAGAGGTTGACGGTCGTGATCGGGGACTCAAACGCATTGCGATTTGCGTGCACCCACTGCAGCGCGTTTTCGATCCAAGTGAAATAGCTTGCGCCGCCGTCCGAGAAGACGCGCACGCCAACCAGATCAACGTTGGGCGCCGCGCCCGCTTCCCCGCCGCCATCGGCGCCGATAATGCTGGCGACGCGTGTGCCGTGGCCGTTGAGTGGTCCGGCGTCGTCATAGGGGTTCGAGTCGTTCTCGAGCGTCAGATCTTTGCCTCCCACGACACGGAAATTCGCCCCCAGGCCGCCCCCCAAGGCGATGTGATCGTAAGCAATACCCGAATCGATGATTGCGACGGTCTGCCCGCGACCTAGCAACCCATACTTCGCTTGTACGCCTGCGGCGAAAGTGGGTGTGGGTACTTCGGCCGCGGTCGCGCCGCTCAAATCGCTGCAAAGTAAGACGTAAGCCGTCGCGCCGTGGAGCGCGCAGATGCCCACGGCCCGGAATAGAAAACACATTGCCTCTCTGCCCTCGTTCTGTCCGTTCCGTACGACTTGCGGGACACGCCGTGAGATTCGAGGCTCCGAGCGGACCACCGCAAGTTCTACAAAAGATGAGTCTCTGAATTCTACAGACGATCTGCAGGCGTGCCAGCCTAGGTCTAGTCGTTCACGATCCAGCTTTTTGGTAGTCGGTGGCCGGGCGACAATTTGTCCGCTGACAGAGTGTCCGGCGGAAATATGTTGGCCGTGATTGGGACTGGAGGCTGGCGCATGGCGGCTACATGTCAATGCAAGCGAAATGCAGAAGTCCAGCCCTTGGTGTGTGGCGGCCAATCTATCCAGCTGGTGCATTTTCGATCTGGCAACAACGAACTTCTCGATTCCCAAATGAAACCAAATCCAACGGTTGACGGAATCGTCCGCGGAGAGACCTCCCACAGCTCGCTCGCTGCTCGGACTTCAAGAAATTCGTTTGGCAGCAACGTTTTTTGCCAAAAACTGCTTGAAGCGCAAAGTGCTGAGTGCGAAGTGAGGAGGCGCGAAGTGATGGGGGAGGGGAGTTGTTTTCTTGACCTGCGGTCGCGCGTGCGCAACAAAAAGAGCCCTTGTCAGTTGCGGGGGCTGTGTGCAAGTTTTTGAAAGTGGCGTTAGTTGCCGGTACGGTCGGCTACCGCACGGCCTCAGTGGGCTGCATGGCGATTTGGACTTTTTTCAGCGGGATTCCCAGGTTGCGCCGTGACTGCTCGTTGGCCCGCCAAGACGGCCGTCACAGCAGCGCCTCTGACAGGTTGCCGATACAAGCGCGATCTAGCGCTGCGTGCGGCGATACCCGAGCGGGCCGCCGACGAAGACGGCAGCCAGGGCGCAAGGCAGCATGGTCGACGGCTCGGGCACGCTAGTCGGTTCACCGTAGATGCGCCAGCGGATGACTCCGTTGGCGTTATTTGGGTTCGCGTTGAACGAGAGCATGGCAATTTCTACTTCGATGCGGTCGATGGAGCTGAAATAGATATTCGGCTGCGTGAATCCCGCTTCCCAATTTGAATAGAGGAAGCGATTGGCATACATCTCGGTGGGCTTCCAGGAAAAGCTCGTGGTATTCCCGGTGAAAGTGAACGTGACCGGCTTATCGTAGGTCATCAAGTACGAGAGCTGGTCCCAGTCGAGTTGCGGATAGTCGCCGACGGTAGCCGCCGATGCCGTAAAGACCTTTTCCACGTCGGCGACGCCGATCGGCGGCAGCACCCACTTGTAGTTGCCCGCCGTCAATTCGATGTTGATCGTGTTCGGCACACTCGCATATCCGGATACATCTTGGTTGTAGAGGACGCCAAGCATCGTGCTGGCGTGGGCAGATGAGCAAAATAGGACGAGCGCAAGAATGGCAAGAATCGTGACTCGCATTAGTCTGCTCCTGTGAAAGTGCCCCGAGCCCCCTCCGCAGATCGTGCCACAACCACCAGCGAAAGTCAACGAATTTCTGGAGGGCTGGTGGAGTTTTTCAGAAATGCGATGTGAAATCGCTTTCGATGTCCTATCGTGTTGGACAACATCGGCTGTCCTCAGGACGATTCAGCAGGCGCAGAGTGCGGTTGAGAAGAGGCTCCTCCGCGTGATGATTAGTTGTTGTGGCCGATACCGCGAACGGGTGCGACAACGCGCGGCGACAGCGTTCAGTTTTCGCCGAGAGCTTCTTTGATCAGCTTCGCGATATCAAAGGTGCCGTTGCCGATCGAGTCCATGATCGAATCGTGCCGGGTTTCGAACTCGTACTGACGGACGCGGACCATGATCTTTTCGATCTCGGCTTCGGTCTGGCCGAGGCCGCGGAGGTACTCGATCAGCTCCGGGTATTCTTGTTCGTCGGACATGGTGGGTGCTTTCGATTCCACATTTGGGGCGGCGTCGCGGCGTGGTTTGCGATTCTCAAGTTTAGCAGATAATTTGGTGCGAGTTGTCAAGCACTTGGATCTGGCCGGGGCTGCCGATATGAGCGTGAAAAACGCGGACGTCGTCGATGCGATCGAGGTGTTCGTCAGCGGTTTTGCAGCCACCCGCAGTCGGACGCATCCCTATCTGGCAGAGCGGGTTGGGAAGTTGTGGTGGCTGCACGACGGGCCGCGGCGAACTGCCCACGGACACCGCAAGGATGAATGGGTGGCGTATGACGTGGCGCCGCAGACAGTCGACGCGGCAGCCCGGGAGCGTTCGCGGGGCCGGTATTGCGTCAGCGTGATTCGCGGCGTGGACGAGCCGGATGAGGCGCTGCGGGCGGAGTACAAGGGGCTGGGTTACCGGCTGATGACAACCGAGCCATTCTTCGTTCATCCGCTGAAGCGAATTCCCAAGCTCGAAGCACCCGCCGAAATTGTGCGCCTGCTCACTGCCGAACTGGCCGAGAAGTTTGCCAAGGAGACGCGGATGAAAGTGTTGACGCCGGCGCAATATGCCGACGATGCGCCGCAGCGGCAGTACGTGGCGCTTGACGGCAAGAAAATTGTCGGCTGGGTATGCAGCGTGGCGGCGGGTGATTCGCGGTGGTGCACGAACATGGTGGTGCGGCCATCGCATCGTCGCCGCGGTATCGGCAAGGCGCTGTTGGCGAAGATGCTCCGCGAAGATCGTTCGCATGGCGCGCGGCAATCGGTGCTGTTGGCTTCGCACGCCGGGGCGCTGCTCTATCCGCACGTGGGATACGAGCAGGTAGGGCTGCTATTGATGTTTGTGCCGAAGCGGCGGTAGCTAGTGTTGTGGCGGGTGCCTGGGGGGCGAGGCGGAGCCGAACCCGCTGAGACTTGACGCGATGGCAATACGACGGTGGGGGCTCGCTGTCGCTCGACCACCAGCCACCCGCACTATTAAGTTCTTCTTTTCCTCACCAAAGGCCGCGGAAGACGCGGTAGGGCGTGGCGGCCATGTAGGCGCGGTACTCGTCGCCGCGGGCCTTGAGGAGCTGGCGTTCCTCGAAGGGGATGAAGAGCAGGAACGACGCGGTCACCAGCACCGCGAACACGAGCTGGCTGGCGTTCGGATGGATCAGTAGCGAGGCGAAGTTCATCACGAAGGCGGCGCGGTACATCGGATGCCGCACGCGGGAATAGCCGCCGGTGGTCATCAGCGGCGTTTCGGCGCCGGCCGAAAAGGCCAGCTCGGCGCCCGGCACGCCGAGGAACATGCCCAGGTTTTCGAACGTGGAGAATTCGTAGAAGCTGACCATGGCGAGCAGAAAGATGCAATAGCCGAGGAGCGCCAGCCACTCGGGCGATTGCCAGCCGAAGCCGCCGATCGGCCGATGGAGTGCGTAGACCGCGAGCCAGGTAACTACGGTGGTGACGATGTAGACGCGGCGCTCGAAGGGCGTGCCGGCCGCGCGGCGGAACAAGAGCCGTTTGACGGCCGGCATGGTCATCACAATGTGCACCAGTGCGAACGCGGCGTAGAGCGCGAGATCGTACCACAAATTGGCGAGCGGCGCACTCGGTTCGTAGCGAAAGCCGACGAGGAAGGCCGCCGCCACGGTCATCAGGCCGAGGTACGAAAACAGCCAATAGGCGGTGCGAAACATTGTGCGATTCTCCGGCAAACGGGGCACTGTCCGCGGGCACCAGCTTGCAGAAAACCGCATGCCCCGTCAACGGCGCGGGTTGTGCCCGAGCATTAACAGGCTGATCGCCAGGAGAATTGTCACGCTGGGCTCGGGGACCGTCATACCGGCGGTCGCACTCGCTCCCGCGGCTTCGGCGAATCGCGTCTGCCAAACCGCGAGGTCGCCGTCGTCGATCAGGCGGTTGCCGTTGCCGTCGGCCGCGAGATTTTCGGTCGCGCCGAGCGTGTCGCGCCAGACGGTGTAGTCGGCCGACGTGACGGAGCCGTCGCCATCGTAGTCGCCCAGCGCCGGCGCTGCGACGTTGAGCTCGATGCCGTAGAGCGAGGCGGCATTGTTGCCGCCCGCGGTGATGAACAGCGTGCGGCCGTCGGCGCCGCCGAACTTGGCGTTGGTGGGGTCCTGCGGCACGGCGATGTCGGCAAGCCGCACGCCCGCGGGCGACCAGACGAAGACCGCGTTCTGTACGGCGCAGTAGACGTTGCCTGCCGCATCGATTGCCAGACCGTCCGGGCCGTTAGTGATGTTCGGCAGCGTCACGCCGGCGGCGTTGACGTCCGTCCGCGCGAACAAGCGCTCATTGCTGATCGTGCCACCGGGGCCGACGTCGTAGGCGAAGATCCGCTTGTTCATCTCGACTGCGAGATACAAGACAGAGCCGCCCGGCGAAAGGGCGACGCCGTTGGGCCGGCGGACGGTGCCAGTGGCGAGGAAGGTCTTCAGGCGGGAGAGCGTGCCATCCGGGGCGCGGTAGTAAAGCGCTTCGGCGGTCGAGCGGCGATTCTCGTAGTCGGGGTCGGTGAAGTAGATTCCGCCCGCGGCATCCAGCACCAGGTCATTCGGGCCGTTGAATGCCGTACCCATCCAGTTGCTCGCCAGCACGGTTTCGACGACTTTCAAATCGGCGAGCGAGCGGAGCGAAATCTGTCGGCGGTCGCGATCGGCGGAGATGATGTTGCCGGCCGGATTCTTGATCAGGCCGTTCGACGTGCCGGAGTTTGGATCGACGATTTGGGCCGAGTGGCCGGCGATGTCGTACCGCACGATGTCGCTGCGGTTCATGTCGGAGAAATAGACGCCGCCGGCTCCGTCGTAGAGCGGGCCTTCCGTGAAGCCGTAACCGGTGACGAGCTGTTGCGGGGTGGCCCCGGGCGGAAGGATGCCGGCAGCGGCGGCCGACGTCAGCGCCAGAGGCAGCAGTAGCGCAAGGACGCGGCGGAATGCAATCATGGCGGGCCCAACCGATGCCGTTCACGAGTCTCGGGCCATTGTAGCTGCGTCGCGTGCGCCGGCCCAGCAAGTTCTCTGCTGAGTAAATGTTTCTAACGCGCCGGTTTGTGATCGGGATCGAGCCAGCCGTTGTCGCGGAGCCAGTCGGCCATCCGCGCGGGCCAGCCTTGGAGCGTGGCGAGCTCCGAGCGCCGGCCCATGTTGAAGGCGTGGCCGCCGTGGGAGTAGATATGGGCCTCGACCGGCGCGCCGGCGGCGCGGTATTTCGTCAAGAGATCGATAGTTGGCTCGATGTGGCCGCGGTCGTCGTTCGCGCATATCAACAAGAGGGGCGGCGAGTCGGCCGGCACTTTGTCCTTGGGAATGCCGAGCGGGCCGGGGTAGACGACGATTTGGAAATCGGGCCGGCCGTTCACGCGGTCGATCGGGTCGGCGGCCTGCGGATCGCCGTCGCCCGATTCATAGGCCACAAGCGCCGCCACTTCGCCGCCGGCCGAAAAGCCGAGGATGCCGATGCGCTGCGGATCGAGATGCCACTCGGCGGCGCGGCTGCGCACGGTGCGGAGTGCGCGATAGGCGTCCTGGCGAACGTGCGTTTCGATTTTGTATGGCGAGTCCTTCTCGCGGGCCAGACGATACTTGAGGACGAACGCCGCAACGCCCAGCTGGTTGAGATACTCGGCGGCGTCGCACCCTTCGGCGTCGAACACCAGCTCGCGGTGGCCGCCGCCGGGGACGACGATCACAGCCGCGCCCGTCGCCTTGTCGGCCGGCGGGAGGAAGGCGGTGATCGAAGGATTGTGAATGTTGCGGACCCAGTAGTCCTGGGCCTCTTCCGGTTCGTCGCGTCGCGCTTCGAAGCCGGGAGCGCCGCCGGGCCAGAGCGAGATTTGCTCCGGGGCGGCGTGGGTTGCAGTTGGCGCCGTGAGGACAAGCGTCGATAGCGCATAGAACGCGAGCCAAGTATTCTGAGGAGTCATGAGTTTCGCCTGGATGAAGAGGGCTGTCGACACCGCCTGGCAGCCAATCAAAGAACTGTAGCCGGCCTCTATGAGGCCGGTCAAGCGGCGGAGAGGCTCTCAGAGAAACCGAGGTCGCAGACCTCGGCTACAGGGGAACGACGTCGGTTACACGCGTCAGGCCACGCGCGTTTTCAACACTTCAATCAGCTTTTCCACCGCGCGGTATTCGAACTGCATCACCGGCTTTTGCCGCAGCACGCGTTGCCGTTCTGTCTGGCGGTAGCGTTCCAGCGCGGCTTCGACTTCCTCGGCCGTCGTCTTGGCGGGGAGCTTCTCGGCATATTGCCAGTGGCCGTGCCCAAAGCCGATCGTCCACCGCGACTCGATGATCCAGAGCTTGCGGATGATCGCCGACTGGTCCCACTCGGGCGGCCCGTCCCAGACGGTTTTGCAGACGATGCACTGCAGCGACTTCTGCAACTTCGCATCCCAGCGACGTCGGCAGTGCATGCATTCCAACAAATCGGGCGCCGGGCGTTCACCAATAATCAATCGGCCGCGACGTGAAGTGGCAGTAGCGAGCATACCGCAAGACCCAGTCCAACCCAACAAAATCAGCCACTAGAAGCATAGCCTATCCTGGGGGCGGCACGACCGGAAAATTCGGCACCGTCAGAGTGTCGAATTTTCAGATTCCATACGCTCAGGCCAGCGTCGCGTCGTGCAGTTCGCGCCATCTCGCCGAGCGGTAGCTCATCCACAGCAGGGCAAGCGACATCAAGATCGTTAGCGCCCAGAACAAACTGATCATCAACGGCGCGGTGTTCCAATCGCTGGCAACGCGGCCTTCTTCAATATAGTTCGGCCCATACACCAAGCGGGCTACGACGCAGGCCGCCAGCTTGGCCACGAACACTAGCGTGCCGCCAAAAACGATTACGGCATACCTCTCGGCAACCTGAAGCGATAGCCAAGGCACCATGCCGATTGCCGGCACCGCGGCGAGCACCGCCATCCAGGGAAAGGGAATGTGCGTGCGAATTCCAATCGACAAGCCCAGCAGAATGAAGAGCGATACGTTGACGCAGAGTGCGAGGAATAGCGCCCCCCAACGTTCGCGCCACGCCCGCCGCGAATCTGGCGGCGCACCCGGCCGAAACAACTCGGTCGCCAGCCAGGCCGACGCAATGCCCAAATACAGACACTTGATCTCCGCCCCGATCGATGGCGGCAGCGCCATCAACACCGGCAGCGGCAGAAAGCCGGTAAACGCCCAGGGGAAGAACAGTTGTCGCAGGATGGCGAGGGTTTTCATGAGCATGCTCCGCACGGCGGCCCGTTCGATTCTAACACGCTGCCAGGAGAGATCCATCGACGACATCAGCGGCCAGCCCACACCGCCAGCCCGAGCAATACGGCAATAAGCGTCGTGGCGATGAGCAGGGTGCGGAGGGAGAATCGCTGTAGTGGCACTAACCAAGCGACAGCGCTCAGAAGTGCAGATGCTGCCACCAATAACCACATCGGTACCCAAAGTGTGCAAAGCGTGCGTTGGTTATCATCTTTGCCGCAATACCAATCAAACGTTGGTAGCTTCTGCTCGAGGCTCCATTTCCACTCTCCGAAGTCGTGTGGGCTCCGAATCCACAATTGAGGAGTAGATGTCATCGGTCGGTCTGGTTGGTATTTGGTTTCTAGCCTGACGTGACCACATACAACATCAATTCCTATGGAGAAGTTGGTAAATCGACTCTTGCCTATGTCCGGCCAGCGGTGGCTCTTCACCCAGATCACGCACAGTGCCACGGTCAGCAGACCGAAGAACACGGATACGGCAACGCGGAACCTGAACCACCATGAACGCTTAGAGACTGGAAGCTCTACATTGGCTGCGTCGTCGGTCATCGCGTCAAGTTACCATCCACACTACTAGCCCCAATACGACGGCTACTAGAGTTGTAATGATGAGCAGCGTGCGGAGGGAGAAGCGAATGTGTCGCACCGTTGAGAAGGCCGGACCAACACTCAGTACCAAGGTAAGCAGTGTCAACGTCCAGTATGGGATCGAAACGAACGACAGCTTAATTGAGCGAACCAACTGCGGAAAAATTGAGCGAGGATACGCCGGAAAACCTGGATAACTCGTTTGCGAGGCCACAAACGATTTCGATGCCAGAGTCTTCTGCGGGTAGGTTTCCCAACTCCACTTTGTACGCAGGGTGCCAGGCAATACCTGCTTGCGCCAACTGAGTCTAATTTTACCGAGGCTAGAAGTGACCTGCTGTTCCTCGGGGGCATCGCGGATCAAAACATCCAGCGTCCAGTAGCTCCGCACCCACAGCACACACAGTGCCACGGTCAGCAGCGCGAAGAACACTGAGACGCCGACGCGGATCCAGAACCACCGCGAGCGTTTAGCTGGAAGCTCAAAGGTGATTGCGTCGTCGGACATCGCATCATCTTAACATCCAGATGGCTGGCCCTAGGACCAATGCCACCAGCGTTGTGGCGATGAGCAAGGTGCGGAGAGAGAATCTAAATCGCCACGGTGACGAAAGGGCGATAAGAGCAAACACCGACCAAACAAACCAATAGGGCAACAATGCAGTATGAGTACTTGCTGTGGAATAGAAGCCGAAACCGACATAATTATCAAGGTAGGCAACAAACTTAGCGAACTGCTCTGAAATTTCTGTCGTGTTCCAATCGAACCAATACGGATTGTAGTTAACAGAATTTTGAACGTTGTTGATGAGAATGCGTCCATTCATTGACTCAACGACCAGGATGGTGGATTCGGAAACACGGACCATCAAGTGGCGTTGCCTCGAATAGCTCGTCACCCAGAGCATGGACAGCGCAAGGGTCAGTAGTCCAAAGAACACGGACACGACGACGCGGGCGCGACGAAACCACTTGGTGCGATTCAAGACCGGAAGCTCGACATTGGCTGCGTCGTCGGTCATGCTGCCGAGCAGGAATCACTTTGTGTAGCGTTTGCCTTGAACTCGGTCGTTCACAATGGTGCCCTTGGGGAAATCAATGGTGAAAGAATTAGGTTCCAAATCTGAATTGATTCGATATTGCGTGACACTCGCGGTGTAAATCCATTGAGGACCTGCATTGGGTCCAAATGTTCTGATAGTCCGCCAAGTTAAGGGGACCCAAATCGCTGGCGAGAATTGTTCAAACTCTCCAATCTCGACCTCCGAACTTACCCCACCATTGCTTTGCCGCTCATACTTAATGGGCAAGTAATCCCGGTCCTCATCGACCAAAACCATCGTGGCTGACTTCCGTTGCCCTTTCTGAATCAGAGACAGGCGGTTGGAACCGTCATTACTTGCAATGCGACTCACCTCTACCATCTTCCCTTTTTCAAATAATTCCTCCCCTTCTCGCGTCGCACAAAATATCATCCACAACGGTCTCAAGTCGAAGTGTTTTCCCAACTCGGCGTCTCTTGCCGCGATATTTGCATAAGCAGGGCGGCCATTCGACCTTAGAAATGTGGTTTCGACTCCATCAACTACCAACTTGTTCATAATTCTTGGCGTGAAGTACATCAGGCGAGTGTTCCAGTCCTCTCCATGCATGTTGAATCGGAAGCAATTGTTAGAATTGAAGACAAAGCTTCCGTTGCCACCGGTTGTGTGGTCGCGCGAAGGTGGTGCACCTCTCCAAGGATTGATGATGGCATCCACCTTTGCCGACTTAAATTCTTCCGACTCCCAGCGAATGTCAAGATTGCGCACGAGTTGCTCTCGCACTCTCCACCGCTCAGCAATCTGTTCAAATGTCGGCAGTGACTCGGCGAACAGGTGGCACACCGGCAGGACGAAGGCCCAGAGGGCGAGTGCCACAATGAGTGAAAGTGTTGCTCGCATTAATTCGCCCTCGAAGTTGAGCTCGAAGAGACCACGACGCTCATTCGGACGCACCCGTATTGTATGTTAATCTCTTGGTTCGAAGTACCTGAGTTACTTGCTTTGAAGCAGGTGAAGAGAACGCTAATCTCCGCTAATGCCTATGAGTGTCGATTAGCGGAGACTAACGTTCCCATTCCTGCTTGGATCCGCTGAGAATGACAAAAAGTGGACGCTCGCTCAATTCCTCGCCCTGGAGGCTCAGTGTACTCAATTTCAAAAACGAGTTAAAATTGAGTTTCACGCCCCGGTAGCTCAGCTGGATAGAGCATGGGATTTCTAATCCCAGGGTCGCAGGTTCGAGTCCTGCCCGGGGTATTGGCCGGGTGATTCTAGTTTCGAACCGCGCTCCGATTGCGTGAGCACCGAACGGATTGTTATCGTGAACGCCGTCGCGCCGCCCGGCGGCATGGCCAGCCGACGAGCAGTACGCACATTGCCAGCGAGGACGGCTCCGGTACGCGGCTATACATCAGATCGTCGATAACGACGGAGAAGTCCTGCGTCGGGTTGCCCGCAGAGTTGAGATTGTCGAGCCGCACACGGGTGAACGGAACGTCGGAGCGAATCCCGACAAACTGATCGACGTTCGTATTGTTGTTCGCATCGACCTGGTAGGCCGCAACCAATTCGCCGCCAATGGCGAAGGCGGACAGCTTGAACCTGGTGAAGTCGGGATCGCCCTGATCGTTGCCGAAGTAGAATCCCAGCGCTCGGAGCGGGGACGACGATAGGATATTCAGCGAACTGACGTAGATTGGCGCGCCCGGTCCGGAAACGGTCGCCAGCACGTTTCGAGGTGAGCTGGTGATCCGTGGCTCGGGCCACTCGTAGAGTAGGACCCCTTGGCCGTCGTCCCGGGAGAATTCGATTCCCTGGGGCAGATAGAGCGTGTTGCCCAACGTGTAGTGCGAATAGCCTTCGAAGTCGATTCGCGGGGCGCCGATCAAGGAGTCGGGCGAAGTCAGCAACTCGCTGCTGGCGTCCGATTGACAGCAAGTGGTGAGCAGAAATACGACCGCAATTGTTGCCGCAGGCAGGGATTGGGATTGCATTGGCAAACCGAATGGAAAAGAGTGTTGAGAATGGTTGGCGCCGCGCGAACCACGAGCATACTTGGCCGCGGAAGAAACGGAAAGCCTCGGGCGCTCTTCGATGAACGCAATTTGAACGGTGATTGCCGCTGGAGCGCGGCGAAGCGTCGGTTGGCGTCGGTTGGCGTCGGTTGGTGGCAGTTGGTGGCAGTTATCCGCCAACTTGGATTGCGGTGATCGCCGTGGGCGGCGAGTCATACACTTCGATCGGGAGAAATCTCATGAACAGGTTCGTGCCGTGTCTGATCGTGTTGGCTGCTTGTCTCTGCGCTGCGGCAGTCGCCCAGGATCCGCTGGCTCCGATCACGCCGTCGGAAGAACCGATTCTGTTGCTCGCCCAAAAGCCGTCGCGCAATACAACGCTGCTGACTCCCGCAACTCCGGCGGCCGAGCAGGCCAAACCGCTGCTGCAGCAGTCGATGCCAACGCTCCAGCTGACAAAGCCCTTGAGCTGGGAGTACAAAGTGGTTCAGACCAGCGGCCCGCTGCAAGAGCACGAGCTCGATAAGCTCGGCCGGGATCACTGGGAGCTGGTCACGGTGACTCACAGTGGCGACGGGGTATATATTTTCTTCTTCAAGCGCGTGGGGCCGGCCTCGTGATCGGCGCTGCGAGGCCTGGCCCCACGCTGCTGGTCATAGCTTTTCCAGAATGCCGCGGACGACGCGGAGTTCGAACGTCGCTGCGCCGAACTCGCGCAAATCACAATACTCGCGGGCGTTTTGCAGATGGCTCTGGGCCGAGCGGAATTCCGCCGTGGCCAGCGGCATCGCTTCCAGAAACCGGGTGGCTTCGGCAAAGCCTTCGGTCCAGACTTCGCCCAGCTCGGTCCGCACGATCAACAGCCCGACGCTGAGTTCCAGCGCGCGTTGCCGCTGCTGCCATTCCGCGAGCGCGAAGTGGGTCGTCGATTGCTGCTGACGGCCGTCTACGGTGTAAGTCGAATCGTTGTCCATTGTTCCATCGTTCCTTGGTTGAGGTGGGCGAAGGTTGACTAGCAGGGGGCAGGGAGCGGGGAGCAGGGAGCAAGACTTGTGATTCCCTGCTCCGTGCTCCCTGCTTCCTGCGCTGGTATCAACGGGAACATGCGCCCTGGGAAGAAAGGAAAGCCGACGCCAGCGAAGGCAGGCGTTCGTCAGTAAGATCACGAGCCGAGCGAGCGATGAGACACGGCCGCGGAAAAAATTTTTCGCGGCCGTCCCGATGCCGCGTTATAATCTTGGCGGCGAAGGACTTACGGCCCCTTTTCTTGTTTCGCACCGGCCGGCGGAAGACTGGCCCGACGGCAGTCGCCCGGCCGCGAAATCCCGTGCCGCCAGAACTACCCCAAGCCGACGCAGCGGTGCCGCTCGAAGTGACGCGGCAGATCGACGCGCTGTGTGACGAGTTTGAGCGGGCGCTCAAACGGGGAGACGGACCGCTGCTCGAGCAGTACGTCGCGCGGATCGATCCCCAGTGGCGACAGCCGCTGCTCAAAGAGCTGGCCGAGCTGGCGCTGGAGCGACTGCGCGGCGACGGCACGATCCGGGCCGAAGACGCCGTGCTGGATGCCAATCCCTCCGTGCGGTTGGAGCTCTCGAACATCGTGGCCGCGTCGAACGGCGCGAAGATCACAACCGACGACCATTCCCATTCGCGCGAAAGGAGCGGCGGCCTCCGTGTCCGCTGCCCCCATTGCCACAACATGGTCGAGCTGGTGGTGGACGCGACGCTGGTCGAAATCCTCTGCGACCAGTGTGGCGGCACATTCAGTCTGGTTAACGACGCCGACGAAACCCGTGATGCGGCCGTGCTGTCCCGCGTGGCCCACTTCGAGATCATCGAGCGGCTGGGGATGGGAGAATTCGGCACGGTCTGGAAAGCCCGCGACACGCTACTCGATCGCACGGTTGCGCTCAAAATTCCGCGCCGCGAGCAGCTCGATCCGCTCTCGGTCGAGAAGTTCATGCGTGAGGCCCAGGCGGCAGCCCAGCTGCGGCATCCGAACATCGTCAGCACGCATGAAGTGGGCCGTGACGGGGACACGCTATACATCGTGATCGACTATGTTCGCGGCGTGCCACTGTCGGTGATGATGGCCGACCACCGGCTCACCGTGCACGAATCGGTGACGATGCTCGCCAAGATCGCCGCCGCGCTCGATCATGCGCATCGCGCCGGCGTGATCCACCGCGACCTCAAGCCATCGAACATCCTGGTTGACGACCACGGCGAGCCCCACCTGATGGACTTCGGACTGGCGAAGCGGAAGGAGCTCGAAGTCTCGATCACCACGGAGGGCGCGATTCTGGGAACGCCCGCCTATATGTCGCCGGAGCAGGCCCGCGGTGAAGCGAACCGCGTCGACGGCCGCAGCGATGTGTACTCGGCCGGCGTGATCTTGTTCCAGATGCTCACGGGCGAACTGCCATTCCGCGGCTCGACGCGGATGCTGCTGCAAAAAGTGATCAACGACGACGCGCCCGGACCGCGGACGCTGGAGAGCCGCGTGCCGAGGGACCTCGACACGATCTGCCTCAAATGCCTGGAGAAGGAGCCGGCGCGGCGGTACGCCACGGCCGACGAGCTGGCGGCGGATTTGCGACGGTTCCTGGCCAATCAGCCTGTTCAGGCGCGACGGCTAGGCCGGGTGGGGCGGACGATTCGCTGGGCCAGGCGAAATTCGGTGATTGCGGCGCTCCTCGCCGCCACCGCGCTCACGCTGCTACTGGCCACCGCGATCTCCATCTACTTCGCTTTGCAGGCGGCCCAGGCGCTCGGCGACTCGTTACTGCAGGAGATCCGGCTGACGCGCGAAGTCCGACGCCAGGGTTACGGCGAGAAGGTCCGTGACTTGGTGGCGCAGGTCCGCAACTTGCCGTTTGCGCGCGTCGAAGAGAGCGAACTTCGCCGCGAACTTGTGTTGTCGATGGGCGACTTCATGGCCTACTCACCACAAGAGATCAGTGGCCTTCCCGGAAAAGTGACGGCGATTTGCCTGGCGCGCGACGATCAGCAATTGGTCGTGGGACAAGACGATGGTCGAATCGCGACCTACGACGTCGACTCGCTCGGTGCAGCCGGGGAACTCCAGGCGCTTGACGGCAGGATACTTGCCCTGGCGTTTATCAACGACGGACAGTTTTTGGCAGCGGCCGACAACAAGGGGAGAGTTCGCATCTGGCGGCGGACCCCTCGAGGCTGGGAGGCGGTGCGCGAATTCAATTGGGATGAAGCGCCTGATGCGGTGGTCTTTTCGCGCGATGGCCAGCGGGCGGCGTTCCTACGTGGATCGCGCATCGAGATTTGGGACACGACCAAGGGCGAAAAGATACAGTCGCTGCCAGCACGGTCCACATGGTCGTTTCGAAACGGCGCGTTCGCCAAGTCGGGCTCGCAATTGGTCGCTGCTTTTATGAACGATGAGGCGGACACGGTCGGATGGGCCGTATGGGAACTGAGCTCGGGACAGCGCTTGCGCGATGCCGAAATGCCCCGCCTGGGAGGCACCTACCGCAACGCGATCGACGTCAGTGACAGTGAAGGTCGAATGGCGATCGGTTTTGATGAAGCGCTCCTCGTCTATGGGTTGACTGATTTTCAGCCGACCAGGCTTGTCTCCTTCGATTCCACGATTGCCGTCGCCTTTAGCCCCACAGAGCCCTATCTCGCCGCCGCCAATATTCGCGGCTGGATAACGGTCTGGAATACGGCGACGAATCGTCAAATCGCCCGGCTACAGCTCCCGCAGCGAACCGCCAGCGAAATCTGCCTGGCATTTAGCGAGGACGGCAAGCGATTGTTTGCCTCGAACTCGGACCGCATCCAAATCTGGGACCTCACGCGCGCAGACGAAAAAACGGTATTGGCCGGGCACGACGGAGCGATTCCCGGCGCGGAGTTTCACCCCGACGGCCATTTGCTGGCAACCGGCGGCAAGGATGACGAAGTGAGATTCTGGGATGCGGCAACAGGCCGGACGCTGGGCTCGCGCAACGTCGGTGAGGCCGTGCAGACGCTGGCGTTTTCCCCGGATGGGCGGCTCCTCGCCGTGGGCTGCATGGGCAAAACGGGCGCGCCCCACTTGCGGTTGATTGACGTCGACTCGCAGGAAAAGAAGGTGATTTACGAGGCGGCGCTCGACATGGGGGAAGTGCTCTCGCTGGCGTGGTCGGAAGCGCCGGACGCCGCCTACCTGGCGGCCAGCGGCGAATTCGGCATTGAAGTATTTAAGGAGTCGGCCGGCGCGCCGCCGCGCCTTGAAAGCGTGCTCAAGCTGGACCGGCGTGGATTCAGCCCTGGTCTCGCCACGGTAATTAGCCGCACAAGGGGCATTCTGGTGTGGGCGGAGGAAAATCGCCTGCAGGCCTGGGACCTGACGACGGGAAGAAGCGCGCCGCTGCACGCGCCCGATATGAATCAGGGCTGGAACGGACTCGCGCTGCTGCCCGATGGCGAGTCGATCATTTATGTCTCGAAGGCTGGCGTGGCGGAAGTCTGGAATGTCCGGAACGACCACCGCGTCGCCACGATCGGTGAGCCCGGAACGTTCAACGCGCCGCAAATTGCTCTGAGCCCGGACGGCAAGTGGTTTGCCGCGCTTACGCAATTGGACACGGTTTCTGTCTGGCATCGGCCGACCGGCAGGCACGTGTTTTCGCTACGTCCTGAAGCGGGCGCCGTTTGGTCGTTGGCCTGGGATCCCACGAGCCAGCACCTGGCGGTGGGCCAATCCGACGGCTCCCTGGCCGTTTGGCATCTGCCGAGGATTCAGGAGAACCTCGAGAAATTGTCTCTTTCCTGGCGGGACAACGATTGATCGGCGCTCGTGCGCGTCGCTCAAAATGGGCTGTGCCGGTACGTGCGCGAGCTGAGGGTGCGGGCGTTGCCGTGCACGACATGAACCGGCAGACCTCGCAGGTCGACGTAGCGCCCATCCGCGCCGTGGACGTATGACTTGTCGTCGCGCCCCAGGAGGCAATAGTTCCAGCTCTCGGAGACTTCGTGCCAGAGAGCTGGATTTGAGTGGCAAAACACATTCAAAGCGAGTTGATCGCCCCAGTCCAAAGTACCGGCAAGCCTGGGCGTCTCATACCAATCGGCCACCGTGCGATAGTATTCGGCCAGCGTGGCCGCTTCGCCCGCCACAAATCCGCTGTTGAGAATCGGCCGCGCGCGTGTCGCCTGTTGCACCTCCCACCGCGCTTGTGGGTCCGCGATGCTCTCATACCATTCCTTCATCCCAACGGCTTGCGAAAGAACCATTGGCTCGCGGACGGCGAGCAACTGCCCCGGGTGAGTTCGAATCAATTCCCACAGCGGCTGGAGCGGCGCTTGAAAGATCACATCACCGGCATCCCACGAGGCAACCGGCGTCGAGGGGGGCAACGCAGCAGTAATCTCTGCGAAATCGCGCATGCGCCGGCGGGCAACATTAATGCCGTTTTCGTCGCGAAATTCCGGATTCAATCCGGGCACCCCGACTAAACGTTGGCACTCGCCGGAATCCAGGCCGACGGCTAGTCCAACGACTGTCTCCTGGTTGCCGCTGGCGCGGAGCGAGGCCAGGAACTGCTCATGGAATCGCAGCAGGTCCCGACGATTGAATGCCGCCAGCACCAGTCCAGTCGCTGTTGCGACGTGCGAACTGCCATTTACACCGTTGCTGACGGCCTGTGCACTGTGATCCTCCGCTAAATGATGAGCGCGGGCCGAGCGGGAGTAGTCGATGCCCCAGTGCGAGTGCCGCAGATCGTCGCAGCAACACTGGCATTCGCATTTTCTTACGCCCCAGCGGAAATAGATCCGCTCGAGCGCTTCGCGTCGGAACAGCGTAGCGCCCATGGCGACGTGGCGTGGAATTTGTCCGTCGCAGCGTTCGCCCAGATAGTCGGCCGCCAGGGCCCCGAACATTGGTCGCCGACTCAGTTCGTCGATCAACGCCGCTACGCACCCGGGCTCCAGCACCACATCGTCGTCCACGAACATCAGCCAGGGGGCGCCGCCGAGCCGTTTGCCCTCGTTCCGTGCCCGCGCAATAGTCTGCCAGCGACAATGGTCGGTCGGCCGCGGCTCTCCCAGGACGCGGTGCAGCACGATCGCCGCGCCGCTCTGGCGACGGATTCCTCGCTCCACCTCGGGCGGCAACGCCTCCGTGGCTCGCGTCAGCACGACGGTGTCGACTGTCGGCGTCACAAAGTCCATTGTCGACGTCACCGGCCGCAGCCCAAACAGCTCACTCTGATAATGTCGACGTCGTGAGTCCTGGCCGCCGTGGCAATCATCTCGGCAGTGCTCACGACGGGTCGGCTTTCTTTGACAAAAGCGATCCCGCGCAGCTTGGATTCTCGAGTCGTGATGTCGAAATCCTCTGGCAAACGTAAGCGGTCGCGGATTGCTGCGGCGCTGATGTCCGCTTCAAAGAACCACTCTCCTTGTTCGTCGTCTTCGACGCATGCATCTTGGGCCACCCGGAATTGGCCATTCTCTTCGCGGACTCCGGGGATGAAGAGCGAAGAGATGTGTTCCAGCAGAATCGCGTGAGTCCTCGTACAATCGCGATCCGAACGATCCTGCACGACCAGCACCGGTTTGGAATCAGTCTTCCTGCCGGGAGAGCTTGTCAAGCTGCCCGACTCAAACGAGATGATCCCAGCGCTTGGATATAGCGTCGGAAACGGCACGGTGCCCGCCAGAAACAGGCGGCGGGTTTGCCGATTGTCCAAATCCATCGAGGCACCTTGCGGCTTTGCCGGAAAAAGGGGAAGGCAAAACTCGAATCAGCGATCGCGAACATGGCGCATGCGGTGCTTGTCAGCTATCATAGAATTAGGCGGCGACGAATCTCAAGTAGTTTCCCTGGCGACTACGCGGCATTTTCGGAGTTCCTATGGAGCTGCCGTCTCGCGGTTCGGTCACGCACTGGCTGGACCAGCTCAAGCTGGGCCATCAAACGGCGGCCGACGAGCTCTGGAAACGTTACTTCGTCCAGCTCGTGACGCTGGCCCGCAGCCGGTTCCACGGACTCGGCCGGGACCACGACGAGGAAGACATCGCACTGAGCGCGCTGAAAAGTGCGTTTCTCGGCGTGCAAAACCGGCGTTTCCCCGATCTGGCGGATCGCACCGGTCTGTGGCCGCTGCTGGTGACGATCACGGCTCGCAAGGCGATCAACGAGGCCAGACGCCAGCGGGCCCAGAAGCGCGACCGCGGACTCGAAGTGCCGTTCCACGATGACCGGGCGGTGGTTGGCGACGCGCCGACGCCAGAGTTCGCCCTGCAAGTCGCCGAGCAGATCGACGTGCTGGTGGTAGCGCTGGGGGACGACACGCTGCGGAACATCGTGGCGCTGAAGCTCGAAGGGTACACGAACGAAGAAATCGCGGAGAAACTCGACGTCTCGACCCGCACGATCGTCCGCAAACTGCAGCGCATTCGGCAGGAGTGGGAAGCGGCGAGCTGCGGTTGAATCGCGCGGGGGCAGGGCGGCTGTCACGTCCGCGATTTTACCCGCATTTTCCTGCGGATATTCTCCGTGTCGCCTTGCCGGAGGCGCACTATATTTAAGGACAGCCGTTTCGTTTCCCATTTCCTGGATGGAACCCCGCCATGCGCCTGCAAATCATTGATGTGCGTCAAGCGTTCATGTTGGCGACGTTACTCGCTGTACCAGCATATGCGACAGCGGAAGAGGCCGCGCCGCCGGCGGCTGCCCCCGCGCCAGCCGCCGATGCGCCTGTTGCCGACCCGCCTGCTGCCGACTTGTCCACCGAGCAACCGCTGCAGCAGCTCGACTGGTTGCTGGGCGAATGGACCGGCATGACCGACAATGCCACGGTGTTGGTGTCGTCGGAGCCCTGTGAAGGCGGGGCATTCATCGAACGGCACTTCGTCGTCAAGCGCGAGGGTCAGCCGGACGTGGGCGGCACGCAGCGGATCGGCTGGGACCCGGTCAGCGGCCGGATCAAGTGTTGGACGTTCGACACGCTGGGCGGTTTCGGCGAAGGATACTGGTATCCGAGCGGCGACTCGTGGGTCATCGAAAGCGACGAAACGCTTGCCGATGGCAGCCAGTCGACGACCACCGCGATTCTGACGCCCAAGGGCGAAGACAAATTCGAATGGCAAGTCGAACGGGCCAGGGTTAACGGCGCCTCGTTGCCGCAGCAGACGATCGAATTCGTGCGGGCCAAGTAATCAGCCAGGTCGCCAACAAATTGAGTTTGGCAGGCGGAGAAGTACCATGAACCATCGCATTCTGAGCGCCTTCTTGTTTGTTTTAGTTGCCGCGACCAGCATCTCGTTGCGGGCCCAGCAGATTACGCCGCCTGCCGGCACGGCAAACACCGCCGCCAAGGCCGATGAAGCGGCCCGGCAGCAGATCCTGCAAAGCGAACGCTGGAAGAATGCCGTCCACGGCCTCCAGCAATGGCTCTCAATCCAGCAGTTGTACACGCCGGAGGAGGTGGCCGTGCTCCGGGCGCAATTCAAATCGCGGATCGATCGGATGTCGCCAGCCCAGCTCGAAGCGCAGCTCGCCCAGCTGGAAGAAAAGCTGGCGGTGCTTTCGAGTCCCGACGCCGAGGACGCCCGCCGCTGGCTGGCTCAGTTTTTGGCCGTCCAGCGGAAGTACAGCGACGCCCAGCTCCGCCAGATGCGGCCCGACATCGCCAACATGACGGCGGCTCAAATCCGGCAGGAGCTGCAGAAGTTCCAGGCCCGCCGCGGTCAATCACAAATGTTTCAATCGGCCGCCCAGCAGGGCCGGGCACTGCAGGTGCAGTCGGCCCACAACGTTCAAGATGCGCGCCGTCAGGCCCAGCAGGCGGCACGGAAACAAGCCGCGCAGGGCGCTTCGACCGCGGCGACTTTCGCGCCGCCGAGCCAACCACCGCGGCAGCAGGTGGTGCCGGTGCCGACCTATACGGTTGGCCCCTGGGGCAATCCGGTGATTTGGGACCCGATGATCGGCTTCTGGTGATCCAGAAGCTTGACGGCGAATAAGGGTGGCTGCGGTCGAGTCCGCCGCGGCGGACGAGCCCCCAGATTCTGTCCTGCCGCGCGACCTAACGCGGTTTCCGTGCGGGGGCCGTCGGCTCTTCGATGTTGTAGAAGATCGCGTACAAGACGGGCGTTACGATCAGCGACAAAAACGCCGCGAACGACAAGCCGAACATGATGCAGACGGCCATCGATCCGAAGAACGGGTCCTTCAACAGCGGAATCATGCCGAGCACGGTGGTGATGATCACCATGCACACCGGGCGGACCTTGCTCGTGCCACCGTCGAGAATTGCCTGGTAGGGATGCTTGCCCTGGTTCTTTTCGGTAATGATCTTGCTCAGCACGACGATCTGGTTCTTGATCAGCTCGCCGCCCAGCGCGAGCACGCCCAACAGGGCCATGAAGCCGAATGGAAACCCGGTCGCGAGGAGGCCCACCGTCACCCCGATGATCGCCATCGGAATCACTAGCCAGATCAAGAGGGTCGTGCGAATCGAATTGAACAGGCACACGACGATGAAGACCATCAGCGCCAAGACGTAGGGCAGCGGTTTGGCGAGCGCGGCCCGGGCGTCGCGGGAGTCCTCGAATTCGCCGCCCCACTCAAGCGTGTAACCGGGCGGCAGCTCGATCGCTTCGATCTTTTCGCGAACCCGGTTGAAGAGCTGGCTCGGCAACTCGCTGCGCGGATCGGCGTGGACGGTGAGCGTCGGAAAGCGGTCACGCCGCATCACCACGGGATCCTCCCAGGCCATGTCCGCGCCGCTGGTGACCTGGTCGAGCGGAATCATCCGTCCGGCGGCCGGGCTCCAGATTTGCAGGCTGTCGATGATCGACACGTCCTCGCGCTCGGAAAGTGGCGGCCGGGCGACGATCGGTAAGAGACGCGACTCCTGCGGGAAGACACCGATCGCGGCCGACCCGGGCTCGCGGTAGAAGCCGACTGTGCGTCCCTCGAAGCTCGTTTCCAGGGCCTGGGCGACGTCGACGCGCGTGATGCCGTTGCGGCGGGCCTGTAGCTCGCGCATCTCCGGCCGCAGGGCCAACACGCGCTCGCGCCAGTTGCTGCGGATGCAGAGCGCGTTGCCGTCGGCTTCGAGCACGTCGATCGCCTGGTCGCCTAATTGGCGAAGGACCGCTGAATCGGGACCGCGGAATCGCGCCTGGATTCGCCCGCCCTCGCCGGGCCCGAGCAGAAACTTTTTGGCCACGGCGTTGGCGTTGGGGTACTCCTGGTTGAGCCGATCCTGGATGTCGTCGATCAATCCATCCATCTTCGCGGGATCGTCGACGTCGACGAGGAACTGCACGAACGCGGAATTCTCCCGCTCAGGACTGTAGACGAGCAGGAACCGCAAGCCACCGCCGCCGACGAACGAGGTGACATGCGTCACGCCGGCTTGCTGCTGCAAATAGCCTTGAATCTCGCCAGCAAACGCTTCGGTCTGGCGGATGTGGGTGCCGGCCGGCAGGAATACGTCGACCATGAACTGCGGCCGCGTTGCCGGCGGAAAGAAGCTCTGCGTGATCTTGGCGAAGCCCCAGACTGACACCACAAGGGCGAGGACCGAGAGCATCACGACCGCCCAGCGATTGCGAAGTGCCGCGCTCAAGAGATTGCGATACACCTGAAAAGGCCAGGCCGCGTACGGATCGCGCGGAGCGTTGCCCTCCGCGTTCTCCGACTTGAAGAATAAATAGCTCAATAGCGGCGTCGCGGTGACCGACGACACCCAGCTCAGGCTCAGCGCGATGAGGATCACCCAGAACAGCGAGTTCGTGTACTCGCCCGTGCTGTCTTCCGAGAGCCCGATCGCGGCGAAGGCGATCACGCCAATGGCGGTCGCGCCGAAGAGCGGCCACTGGTTCTGGGCGACCACCTCGCGGACGACTTCCAGCTTGTCGCGGCCGGCCTCGATACCGACCTTGATCCCTTCGATGATGATGATCGCGTTGTCGGTGAGCATGCAGAGAGCGATGATCAGCGCGCCGAGCGAAATCCGCTCCATCAACAGGTCGCCCTTCATGAACATCACGAAGAATGTGCCCATGATCGTCAGGAACAACACGATGCCGATGATCAGCCCCGTTTTGCGGCCCATCGCCAGGAGCAGCACGACGAACACGATCGTCACCGCCTTGGCGAGGTTGAACATGAACTCGCCGGTGGCGGCGGTGACGGCCTCGGGCTGAAAATTGATCTCGCCGATCTCGATGCCGATCGGCTGGTTGCCTTTGAGCTCGGCGAGCTTGCGGCGCACGCCTTCGCCCATCGTGACGACGTTGCCGCCCTGCACGGTGGAGATGCCGAGGCCGATGGCCGGTTTGCCATCGTAGGTCAACAGCCGTCGCGGCGGATCGGCGTCGCCGCGAACGATCGTCGCCACATCGCGGAGGAACAGCTGCCGGCCCGATTTATCCGATCCGATCACGAGGTCGAGCATGTCCGTGGCCGATTGGAACTCGCCGTGCGGATCGATCGGCACGTGCAGATCGCCGACACGGACCCGTCCGCCGTCGGCCGCGATGTTCCGGGCCTGCAGCAGCGAATAAATCTGCTCTTCGTTGACCCCCAGCTGCGAGAGCCGCTGCCGCGAAATCTCCAAGTAAACGACTTCCTGCTGCGCGGCGAACAGCTCGACGCTGCGCACGCCGGGCACCAGCAGCAACTCGCGGCGCAGGAATTCCACGTATCGCCGCAGCTCGGGAAACGTATAGCCTTCGCCCGTAATGGCAAGAAAGATGCCGTACACGTCGCCGAAATCGTCGACGACGATCGATTGTCCGCGGACCGACGGCGGCAGCTGCGGCTGGACATCGGCAACTTTCCGCCGCAACTCGTCCCAGACTTGCGGGATGCGATGTCGGTCGTAGCGATCCTTGATGATCACGGACACGACCGACCGGCCGCGTGTCGATTCCGACTCGACGCGCTCCAGCTGCCCCAGCTGCTGGACCGCGGTTTCGATCGGATTGGTGACTTCTTGCGCCACTTCTTCGGCGCTCGCGCCGGGATAAGGCGTGATGATCAGCGCTTCCTTGATCGTGAACTCGGGATCTTCGAGCCGGCCGATGTTGCGATAGGCCACGACGCCGCCGATCAACAGCAGTAGCATCGCCACGAACACGACGCGGTCGTTGCGAACCGAGAGGACGCCGGGATTCATGTGGAGCTGCCCCCGGCGCTGCCGAGCGCGTCGCCCAGATCGCGGACCTGCATGCCTTTGCGGAGGAAGGACAGTCCGGCCGTGGCAATGCGGTCGCCCGCGGCGAGGCCGGCGGTAATTTCCACGTCGCCGCCGCTCGCGGCGCCGACCTTCACGGCCCGCGGCTCCACTTTGCCGTCGCTGCCGACGAGCCAGACGATCTGCCGGCCGTCCCGCTCCGCGACGGCCGAGGCGGGCACGATAATTCGTTCGCCGAGAACGCTCGCCCGTTTGTAGGTGGCGGTCACCGTGGCTGTCATTCCCGGCAGCACGCGGACGCCTTCGGGCGCCCGCATCGCCGTGCGTACTTTGAACGTTTGCGTCGTGGGGTCGGCCACTTGCGCGACCTCGCGAATCTCGACCGGAAAGGTGAGGCCCGGCGCGCCGCTCAATTCGGCAAGCATCTCGACGATGTCGGCGCGATCGATGTCGGCGGCCATCACGTTCTCCGGCACGTCGACGACGATCTCCACTTCGTCGACGTCCTGGAACCGCACGATCGGGTCCTTGGCCCGCACGTTCTGCCCCTGCTCGACGAACCGCCGCGCGATGACGCCGTCGTAAGGCGCGGTGAGCGTCGAATCGGCGAGCTGAATGTTGGCCTCGACGACGCGGCCTTCGAGCCCGCGGACCTCGGCCTCCTGGGCCATGATCTCTTCTTCGCGGCCGACGGTGCCTTTTTCCGCGAGTTGAATTGCCGCCTGGTGCTCTTCCTGCGCGACGCGGTAAGCGGTTTCGATCTGCTCGAACTCGGCGCGGGGGATGACGCGAGTATCGACGAGCCGCTTTGCCCGATCGAGCTCGGCTCGCGCGTTGGCCAGCCGGGCGTTGGCGGCCCGCACCTGCGACTCGCGGCGCAAGCGTTCTTCGGGGCGCTCGCCTGCCTGCAGGGCCGCAAGCGTGGCCCGCGCGCGGTCGAGTTGTCCTTGCAGCTGCGTGAGCCGCGCCTGAAATTCATCCTGCCGCAGCCGCGCGATCAAATCGCCCTTGGCCACTTTCTGGCCTTCCTTGACCGGCAGCTCGGTGAGCAAGCCCGGCACTTGAAACGCGAGCTCGACGCGCCGCGACGCTTCGACCGTGCCCGGAAACGAGCGGACGCGCTCGTCGCCGCCGGCGGTGACGACCATCGTCTTCACCGGCCGCACGGCGTTGGAAGAGGGCGGGCTTTGCGGCGTGCAGCCAATGGCGAGCAGCAGCACCAAGCCCATACCCCAGCGCGCTTGCAGAAGGTGCACGTGGCCGTTTGTCGATCGATTCATGTTTGCCCTCGCCGTCGAACACCGCATGCCAGCACGCCATTGCCAGCAGCCCTGACGCAATCTCGCCGGCCTGATGGCCCGAGAGTGTCACTATGGTAAGGAATCCTGCCAAAGTTGTCGCCTCCCCCCAATCGATACATTTACTGCCGATGGTCCCGGGTAGCACTGCGCTCGTGCCGCAGCTGCTCGACGGCGGAACTTTTCACGCGCACTTATCTTGCACGAGGTTGGTTTCGTTGGGGGCGTGCGCTCGATGCAGCACGTTGGCGAACGACTGGACTTTGTGAATCTGACGCGGCGATTTTTTGCCGCCGCCGTTGCGGGTGCCTTCGCGCTTATGGCAGCCGCGCAAACGCCGCCGCCGATCGAGCCTCCGTCCACGGAATGGCGCCCACCTGGCGGCGCAGCCGCAGCCGCGACCGGTCCGACCACCAGCGCCGCGGCGGCAAGCCCGTTGTCTGTCGCTTTCCAACCTCCGGCCGTGGATCAACCTGGCGGATACCTGGATTCGGACACGCAGGATGCGCCCGGCGCCGACGCAGACAATCTGTTAGAAGAGTATGGCGTGCGTCCGCTGCCGGCCTACTTCTACGAACCCTGGTACTACAACACTTACGGCGTGGGCGCGCGGCCGCTGCCCGACTACGCGCCGCCTGGCTACGAGCCGCGCGATTACCAGGATGCGCCGGGGGTACCCGAGTTTTCGCCAATCACGCCGCCGCCGCGCCCGCCAGCCGGAGACTCGGGCCTGGTGGTGACGCGCGGCATGTATCCGAATTCGTTTCTGATTCCCGGCGTCAACACCTCGTTCCGGATGCGCGGCTTCGTGCGGCTGATGGCGCTCGACGACTTCGAGCCGATTGGCGTGACGGATGCGTTCGTCACCAACTCGATTCCCGTGCCGCAGGAGTCGGGGCAGAATTTCAACATGAGCGCGCGAATGAGCCGTATCGGCTTCGAGACCTGGACGCCCACCAACCATTGCGATTGGAACGTACACACGCTGATCGAGGGTGACTTCTTCAACGGGCCCGCCCAGGCGGCAGGAGGCGGCACCAATCCATTTCGCCTGCGGCACGCGTTCTTCGACTTCGGTTACTTCCGCTTCGGCCAGCAGAACTCGGTGTTCATGGACGGCACCAACTGGCCGAGCCTCGTCGACTTTCAAGGTCCCAACAGCTGGGCCAACCAGCGGCAGCCTTCGGCCCGCGTGACGCTGCCGTTACCGTTCGACGAAGGACTGTACTGGGCCGCGAGCATGGAGCGACCGTTTTCCGATATTACGACCAATTCGCTCGGCACCGGTGTGCAGGATGTGCCCGACTTCGCCACCCACATTCGCTATGAGACCGACGTTGGACATCTGCAGTTCGGCGCGCTCGCGCGAACGATTGGCTACGAGCCGACCGGCGAAACCGTGACGCGGCGGTTCGGCGGCGGCGTGAACGGCAACATTGTGTTCCACCCCTGGGCGATCGTGATGGGCACCGATCCGGTGCACGAACCCGATCCCTCGGGACTCACCCGCAGCCGCATCCTGCTGCAGTGCAACTGGGGTCCGGGACTGGGCCGATACATGAACGATCTGGCAGGGCAGGGACTCGATGGGCAGGTCAACCCGGTGACGGGCGACTTCGATCTCGTCGAAGCCCTCGGCTGGAACGCCAGCTACGAACATTGGTACAACTCCAGTTGGCTCTCGAACTTCACATTTGCGAACGTGAAGGTCGACGACAACGAAGACCAGCCAGGGACGACCTACGAATCGGCCAGGTACGTGGCCGGCAGCTTATGGTGGATTCCGATCCCGCGGATGTCGTTCGGCATCGAGTATCTCTACGGCCAGCGCGAGAACTTTGATGACGAACACGCGAACGCACAGCGGCTCAACGGCCTGTTTCAATACAATTTCTGATTGATTGCACTGCCGCCTCTGGCAATAATGAGCCGCGGTACTTCGACCGCCCAACGGAATGGCGGTCGCCCTCTCTCTTCATAAAGGGCGCGGAATGAGTCAGCCGGCCAACGTCCCCAAGACGTTCACCCAGCGGGTCCTCGACGTCGTCGAAGCCGTGGGCAACAGAGTCCCGCACCCGGTGATCATCTTTCTGATCCTGATCGCCCTCGTGCTGGTGCTCTCGCACATTCTTTATCTGTCGGGAGCCAGCGTCACGTACCAGGTCATCAATCCCGATACGCACGAAGTGGAGACCGCGACTACTGCCGCCCGCAGCCTGCTCACCGCCAGCGGCGTCCGCGACATGGTCACGCGGCTGGTGCCGAACTTCATGGGGTTCACGGCGATCGGCCTGTTGGTGGTGGCGATGGTCGGCGTCGGCGTGGCGGAGGAAGCGGGGCTGATCAACGCGCTGATTCGCAAGCTTGTCGCCGTGTCGCCGGGATGGGCGCTCACGTACATACTGGCGTTCGTCGGCATCCTGTCGAGCATCGCCGCCGATGCGGGCTATGTCGTCTTAATCCCGCTCGCCGGCGCGGCGTTTTTAAGCCTGGGCCGAAATCCGCTGGCCGGGCTGGCGCTTGGCTTCGCTGCGGTCGGCGGCGCTTTTAACGTCAACATGCTGATCAAGCCCCTCGATGCCGTGCTCACCGAGATCACTAATGACGCGATCCACATGGTCGATCCGTCGATTTCGATAAGCCTCACCGCCGGACTGTGGTTCTCGATCGTCTCGGTGTTTTTGTTGACGGTCGTCATCGCATTGGTCACCGAGCGGATCATCGAGCCGCGGCTGGGCAAGTTTCAGCCGGCCGAGAGTTCCACCGGGGAAAACAAGCCCGGGGCAGGCGTCTCGGCCGAAGAATCGCGCGGGCTGCGCTACGCCCTGGTCGCGCTCGTCGGCGTGCTGGTGGTGTTTGGCCTGCTGACGATTCCTGCGGCTGCCCCGCTCCGCAACCCGGACACTGGCGCGCTAATCGGCAATTCGCCGTTCATGAACGCGCTGATTGTGCCGATCATGTTCCTATTTCTGGCCACGGGCGTCGCCTATGGGTTGGGAGCGGGCACCATGAAGTCGGCCGGCGAGGTGATCGCCGCCATGACCAAGGCCGTCTCCAGCCTGGGCGGCACCATTCTATTGTTCCTGGTAATCAGCCAGTTCATCGCGTACTTTAACTACAGCAACATCCCGACGCTGTTGGCAGTGAAGATGGCCGACGCGCTCAAGGCCGCGAACATCGGACCACTCTGGCTATTGTTGGGATTCATCCTGGTCGTGACGGCGCTGAACTTCGTCTTCACGCCGGCGATCGCCAAATGGGCGATTTTCGCGCCGGTGTTCGTGCCGCTGTTCGTGACGCTGGGTGTCGATCCGGCTGCGGTGCTTTCGGCGTATCGCGTCGGCGATTCGCCCACCAATGCCCTGACGCCGCTGAACGCGTACTTTGCCTTGGTGGTTGGCTTTGCCCAGGTATACGACAAGCGAGCCGGCATCGGCACCGTGGTCGCGCTATTGCTACCCTACGCAATTTGGATGACTCTGGCCTGGATGGCGCTATTCGCTGCCTGGTATCTCTTGGGGTTGCCGTGGGGCGTGTAACGGCGGCCGGTTTGGAGTTTCTAAACGTCGCTTCGCTTGAAAGGGCAGTCCTATGAGCATCAACATTCCGCTGGACGTCGAGGCTGCTGAAGCGCTCTTGATGAAGTTCCTGGCCATCGAAGGCGTGACCGGCCGCGAGGCGGCGATCGCCAAGGCGGTGAGCGAGGAATTGCAGGCGGTCGGCGTGCCGGCCTCGGCGATCCGCTATGACGATGCTCACCAGCGAATTCCGCTGCCGACCGAGACCGGCAATCTCTACGCCGAGCTGCCGGGCACGAAGCCGGGTCCACGGCTGTTGTTCAGCACGCACCTCGACACCGTGCCGCTCTGCGCCGGCGCAAAGCCGAAGCGCGCAGGAGACCGCATCGTGACCGACGGCTCGACGGCGCTGGGCGGCGACAACCGCACCGGTTGCGCGGTCTTGGTGGCGCTTGTCGAGACGCTTATCAAGCACAAGCTGCCCCACCCGCCGATCACACTCCTCTTCACGGTCCGCGAGGAGAGCGGACTGCACGGCGCCCGCGAACTCAACTCGAAGGAGCTGGGCGGTGCGAAGATGTGCTTCAACGTCGACGGCCAGCTGGCCTCGCAATTGATCATCGGCGCGGTCGGCCAGGAGAATTGGGACGTCACGATCAAGGGCAAAGCTTCGCACGCCGGCGTCGCGCCCGAGAAGGGCATTTCGGCGACGCTCGTCGGTGCGATCGGGCTGACCGAAGCGCAGCGAGCCGGTTGGTTCGGCAAAGTCGTCAAGCCCGAGGGCCGTGGCACGAGCAACGTCGGCATCTTCGGCGGCAAGGAAGGCCAGCCGGCGGGCGATGCCACGAACGTCGTGACCGACTACGTCCACCTCAAGGGCGAGGCCCGCAGCCCAGAAGCGAAGTTTGCCGCAGCGATCTCGGCCGGTTACCGCGAGGCCTTCGCCAAAGCGCAAAAAGAAGTGACAGACGCCGAGGGCGCGACGGCCGAAGTGAAGTTCGAGAGCAAGGCGTCCTATCCGCCGTTCACACTCGCCGAAGACTCGCCGGCGGTGGCCCACGCGAAGCAGGCAGTCGAGGCGATCGGCCTCGAGCCGACGACACTCTTTTCCAACGGCGGCCTGGATGCCAACTGGCTCGTGAAGCACGGCGTGCCGACCGTCACGATCGGCGCCGGCCAGTATGAGATCCACACTGTCAAGGAATACGTCGACCTGAGAGAATTCGCCCAGGGCTGCCGGCTGACCGTGGCGCTGGCGACGATGGATCTGTAGACACACCTAAGGGACGCACTCGATGACTCAACGCGGCAAGTTAGTGGGAGCGATTCTGTGCCTGATGGCGATGTCGTTTTTCGCGGCCTTACCGTTCTGGAAATGGTTTAGCGCCCGGGCCGTCAGCGCCACGGTGCAGACCCGCACGCGGTCGCTCGTCGAGGCCAATTCGCAGCTGCAGCCAGCTTGGGACGTGGCCATGCAGGACGGTGTGCTCACTTATCCCGAGGCGAAGGTGATCGTCGAGGCGGCCGGCGAAAAGCTGGACGCGGAATAGACTCGCTCTAGCGCTTGTCGCGTCGCCGCAGATAGGATCCCGCGCGGCCCAGTTGCAATTGCCACGCACCGAACCGCTCGGTGAGCCATTTGTAGAGCGACGCGCCCATCAACGTGCCGAGCGCCACGGAGGCGAACACAAACACGGTGGTGATCATGCCGTCGAGCCCCGCAGCGCGGTCGCCGAGCATCTGCTTGACGCTTAACAGCCCGAGCGCCCCCGGCACCAGCAGCCAGAACGCGGGCAGGAATGTGACCACCGCGGGCGGACCTTTGAACCGCAAATGGATCAGGTAGCTTAGCGGCGTGGCCACGAGCATGCCGAAGAAGCCGCTCGCGGTGCGGCCGAATTGGACCGCGGCGATCTGTTGGGCTGCGAACGCGGCAAGCAGCACCACCAGCATCCACAGCCAGGAATTCCGCGGCGCGGAAAAGTGCAGATATACGCCGGTGCCGAACACGACGACGCCCGCCCACGGCAGCCACGCGGTCCATCGTGCCGCGACGATCTCTTCCGCCGCGTCCGCCAGGTTTTCCGGCCGGTAGCCGACAAGAATCGCGCCCGCGCCGAGGCCAAACACCAACAGCACGAGCTGAATGAACCCGGTCACCAGCCGGCTCGAGCCGCTCACCATGTCGCCGTAGGCCAGCTCGACCATGCCGAGCGTAAGCATCGCTCCCGGCAAAAAGGTGACCAGCGGCGGTACGAGCGCGTGGAGCGGGTCGACCGGCAGGCCGTAGCCGATGGCCAGGTACGTGAGCGCTGACACAATCGCTGCGGCGATCACCGGCAGCGGCACCGCGAGCACAGCCCGATTGCGGTTGAGCGCCTTGACGAGTCCGACGGCCGCGCCGAGCAGGCCCGCCGCCGACAGGTTATAAGGCGTCGCCAATAGCACCATCGCCACGCCGATCGCCAAAATCGCATGGCCCAGGACATTTCCCGCGAGGCCGAACCGCGGCGTCTTCTTGAGGATTTCGTTGAGCTGCTTGAGCCCGTCGCGCGGCCGCAAATCGCCGCGCTGGGCCGCGTCGCCCAGGTTGTAGACATCGGCAATCTGGTCGAGCCGCAGCGTCTCGGCCGGCCCTTCGGCGAGCGTGACTCGTTCTTCTGCACCTTCGTGTACGCTGATGAAGATGGCGGTCGGAAACGCGACCACGCGCGAGCGTCGCACGCCGTGGGCCGTCGCCACGCGTCGCAAGACGAGCTCCACCTTCGCCGTTTGCTCGCCGGCGGCCAGGTACGCCTGTCCCAGGCGAAACATGAACTCCAGCAGCTCGGGCGTTTCCGACTTGGCAAGTTCGGCGTTCACGGATATTGAGTTTCTCGCACCAGTCGAAACGAACTGCTCGCGCCGTTCTACGGTCCAAAGGGCAGCCCGAGCAAGTACCACGCGAAGAACAACAGCGTCCAGCCGATCATTGTGGCGATCGCGTAGGGCAACATCATCGCCACGACGGTTCCCACGCCGGCCGACTTTTGCCACCGCTGGGCAAAGCCCACCACGAGCGCGAAATGGGGGAGCAGCGGGTTGATCACGTTCGGTGGCGAATCGCTCACGCGGTATGCGGCGAGCACCGCTTCGGGCTTGATGCCCAGCTTAAAGAACAACGGCACGAACACCGGTGCGAGAATCGCCCACTTCGGCAAAATATTCGGCACAGGGATGCTCATTGCCACGCCGATCACAATGAACGCCACGAGCAGCGTGACGCCGCTGAGCTGGGCCTCCTTGAGCACCTCGGCCAGCTTCACGGCGAGCACCGTCCCCATGTTGCTGAAATTGAAATAGGCCACAAACTGGCTGATCACGAAGAACAGCAGCATCAGCCCACCCAGGTCGGCGAGCGTTTTGGTCATCGCGTCGATGACGCCGTCGGTCGTGTGGATCGTCTTTGCACCGAAGCCGTACGCCAGGCCCGTGAAGCCGAATGCCAGCATGATCAGGAACACGAGGCTCTGCATCAGCGGCGAATCACCGAGCAGCTCGCCACTGGCCGGGTTCCGCAGCGGCGCGTTTGCGGGGAGCGCGAGTGCGAGCACCAGCGCCAGGAACGCCATCAGCGCCAGCCCGGCATAGAGGAGTCCGCGCGATTCGGCGCTCGTCAAGCTGCCGCTCTCCGCGATGGGAGACTCGCCTTCGTACTCGCCGAGCCGCGGCTCGACGATCCAATCGGACAACAGCGTGCATATGATGATCAGCAGCACGCTCGACGCGACGCCAAAATAGAAGTTCGACGTCATCTCGATCGACAGCGAGGGATCGACGGTGTGAATTGCGTCGTTGGTCATCTCGGCCAGGATGCCGTCGATCGGCTTCACCAGGAAATTCGCGCCGAACGCTGCGGCCACGCCCGCGAATGCCGCCGCCAACCCGGCGAGTGGATGCCGCCGCAAGCTATAGAACGCCGATGCGCCGAGCGGAATCAATACCAGGTATCCCGCATCCGAGGCGATGCTCGACACCACGCCGAGCGTGACGATGATCGCCGTAATCGCTCCGCGCGGCGCGACTTCCACGATCTTTCGAATCACGGCCTGGATCAGCCCGGCCCGCTCGGCGAGCCCGATGCCAATCATCGCCACCAGGATGATTCCCACCGGCCCGAACTTCACGAAGTTCGGCACGACGGACGTGAAGATGAAGCGAATCCCGTCCGCCGAGAGCAGGCTCCGTACCGCGGTGGTGGCCTGCTCGATCTGGTGCGTCTCGAAGTTGAGCCGCTCGTACTGGACGCTCACGTTCCACAGCGCCAGGAGATGGGAAAGTGCGATGACGCCGACGATCATCAGCAGGAAGAGCACTGCCGGGTGCGGCACGCGATTGCCCAGCCGCTCGACCAGGTCCAGCGAGCGCTCGAAGACGGTCTTGGAAGCGGCCTCATCGTTGGCCATGCGGTCGACCTGGGAGAAGAGCGGCAGCGGCAAACCAGCAATTGACGCAACCGCCGGCAGACACCGCGTCGCCAATTCTAGCCGACGCCGACGATTGCCGCACCGTCAGCACCGGTCGTCACAGTGCGGCGACCTATATCACTTTGCGACAACTTGCACCGACACGTCCATCCCCGCGAAGGCATTCGCCGGGCCTTCCCAAGAACCGGCGAGCGGCATGGCCTTGTCCTGTTCGCGGGCCACCGCGACCGAGACATGTTCCGCGCCGGCTTGCTTGTTGTTTGTCGGGTCGTATCCGCGCCAGCCGGCGCCGGGGATGTAGACCTCGGTCCAGGCGTGCGTCGCGCCGTGTTGCCCTTCGGCGAGTTGGATATAGCCGGTGACGAACCGCGCGCCGAAGCCCCAGTGTCGGGCGGCCTCCATCATGAATACCGCGTAATCGCGGCACGAGCCGCTGCCGAGCGCGAGCGTCTGGCAGGGCAGCTGCACGCCCGATTCGGGGCGGAACTGATAACGGAACGATTCGTAGATCCGCGTGTTGAGCCGGTTCAAGAGTTCGTAGGTGTCGATCAATTGTCCCGGTTGATAGAGTTGCCGCAGCCACTGTTGCAAGGCCGGTCCGTCGTGCGGATAGCTGGGCAGGCGGTACGGCACGAGCTCCACCTGTTCGTCCGCGTCGTATGCGAAAGGATACGACTGGGCGGCCGGATCCACGAGGCAGCTGAACGGCGCTTCCTCATACAAGTCGACGTCGATCTCGCTCAGAATTCGCAGCCGGGACGCTTCCTCGGCGAACGAGAGGATCGCGATCGAATTGCCGTAGATGTCGCGCCGCCAGCGGACACTCGCTGCCGGTTCGATTTCGAGCCGTGCAGCGACGATGTGCACGTCATGCCCCTCGCGCGGCCGCAACATGGCGTAGTGCGTGCCGAAGCGGATCGGTGCGTGGTAGCGATAGGCCGTGTCATGAATGATGCGGATGCGTTTCATGTTCTAGTTACTTGGCTCGTTAGTTGAGGCCCATTCCGGCAGTTCACTTTCAAACGTCACGCACTCGCCGCTCAGCGGGTGTGCGAACGCAATCCGCCGGGCGTGCAGGCAAAGCGGTGGATCGCCGACGGCGTGCGTCTGCGTCTCGCCAATTTGTCCGGCTCCCACGTACGCTTGGTCGCCGCAAATCGGCCAGCCCAAGTGTGCGAGGTGAAGCCGAATCTGGTTCGTCCGGCCGGTCGTCGGCCGCGCTTCCAGGAGCGTGGTGCCGTCGTAGTGCCGCCGCAACACGCGGAACTCGGTCCGCGCAGCCAGCCCGTTCTCGTCGATCTCGCGCCCGCCGAGCGATGTTTGCTCATTGCCGATCGGCGCGTTGCACTCGAATACATCCTCGGGCGGCGTACCGACGATCCGTGCCAGGTAAACCTTTTCCACCGTGCCTGCTGCAAACTGCTCCACGAGCGGCCCGGCGAACTGCCGAGTCCGCGCGAGCAGCACCACGCCCGTCGTGTTCGCATCGAGCCGATGTACCGGGCGCAATTTCTGCGGTGCGTACACTGCGTTGAGAATCCACTGCAAGGTATTGCGGTTGTAGCGGCCGCTGGCGTGCACGGGAAGCGGCGCCGGCTTTTCGACTACCACAATCGCTTCGTCCTCATAGAGCACGCGAATTGCCGCGTTGACATCCGGCTCGCGCGTCGCTGGGAGACGGTGCAGATACTGCTCGCCGGCCCGCACCCGCCGCTCGGTGTCGGCCGGCCGCCGGTCGCGGTCGACGATCATTCCTGCCGCAAACCGCCCGAGCCAATGATCTGCCTCCAGGTGTGGAAACACCGCACACACGGTTTCCAGCAGCGTTCGCCCGTCGTGCGCTGCCGCCACGTTGAGCGGCCGCACGTTCTCGTAAGGCACGCTCGCCGGCAATGGAGTCGTCACCCGCCGAATTGCCGCCTCGCGCTCGGCAATCGCCCGCGCCATCCGTTCGGCCGGCGTCCGATAGCAGCGTGGGCACGATTCGCCTTCGACATAGCGCGGGTCGCGCAAGTCGTCGGCCGTGAGCGGCTCCAGGCAATGAAAGCATAGACCGTTCTCCGTCTCCGCGAGTTCGGCGTCGACGCCGACCCGCCGATCGAACACAAAGCACTCGCCCCGATAGTGCTCGCCGCCGCACTCTTCAAAATACTTGAGAATCCCGCCCTCCAGCTGATACACGTGCTCAAAGCCTTCGCGCTCCATCAGCGGTCCGGCCTTCTCGCAGCGGATCCCCCCGGTGCAAAACATCACGATCGGCTGCTGCTTCAACTCCCCCGGCAACTCGCGGACCGCCGCCGGGAAGTGGCGGAAGTGGTCGATCCCGAGCGCGAGGGCGTTCTCAAATGTCCCCAGCTGCACTTCGTAGTCGTTCCGCGTGTCGAGCAGCGTGACCGGCCGCCCTTCATCGAGCCACTGTTTCAATTCGCGGGGCGCGATCTTAGCCGACGTCGCCCGCCCCGGTTCGATTCCCGCGACGCCAAACGCAATGATCTCCTGCTTGATCTTCACGAGCATCCGCCGGAACGGCTGCTCTGCGCTGACGCTCACTTTCAACTCGAAATCCGCGAGCCCGTCGATCGATCGGAGCTCCGCCTCGAGCGCATCAATTTCCCTGCGGCCGCCCGCCACGAACAGATTGATGCCCTCGGGACTCAACAGAATTGTCCCCTTGAGCCCCAGCTCCTTACATCGCCCCGACAAGTGACCTCGCAGCGCCGGCAAACCAGCGAGGGGCACGAATTTGTATCCGGCGATGTTGACCACCTTCCTCATGTCCCCAACTTACCAATTCTCCGGATTCGAATCACCGGCCATTTACCTGAACAGCCGTGTGCTTTCCCGGGCGAATTTGTGGCGTGGAACGCGCCAGCCCCTAAGATAATAGTTGGGCCAGTGACGACTGACACAACCTATACCTTCTTATGCTGCCATGCTGCGAGGATTTGTCGTTGTGTTTGTGTTGCTGTTCCTCGGCGCTCATCTCGCGGGCGGCCAGAGCGGAGCGTTCTCGCGCCCCTTGAGTTGCTTCCGCGACGTCGAGCCGGCTTGGATCGGCTACGCGATGTTTGTTGTGCTAGTGGCCACGGCCTGCGAAATGGCCCACACCGCCCGGCGCGTCGGCGATCGCAATCAGTTCATCGTTTACTCTGTTGTCGCCTGCTCGCTGGCGCTTACCGCCATCACGCCTTCCGGAGCAGGCCTCCACCACCTCGGCGTGCTCGTGACGCTGTTCACTCTGTTCGTGAACTACGCCTGGCAGCTCGACCAACGCGACATGCCGTATTGGCTTACGCTGCATCTGTCTATTCCGCTGCTGCTGTTGACGGCAATTTTTCTGATGCTTGGTCCGAGCGGCCACTGGCAAAAGGCGCTCGACCTCTACTTTATGGTCGCCGTGGTCATTCACCATCAGGACATGGTCCAGTCGCGCTCATCGGCCTCGTCAACCCAGCCGGCCATAGGGACCGAATCAAATCCGTCCTTGGGCCTTACGACGACTCAGCGGTCCAATGCCTGAGGTCACCTTGCCGCAGAAGGGTGATTCGAGAAAAGTTCATTGAACCTTCATATCTTCCCTTCTGGCCGGCCGCCGCAATTCGTCCGCGGATTGTCGCAAATCCCTTGGCGACAACTAGCATCGTCTGCGACAGGATACCTTCGGCAAGCCAGCCGCGATGGTTCGTGCTCCGCTCACATTGGGAAATCAGCATGCGATACCGCAACCATGCCTCGCTCGGTTCAGCCTTGTTCCTCAGCGCCGCCATCGGATTGCTGCTGACTTCCGCTGCGCTTGCCGACGTTGAGCCTGATCAAAAGATCCACCGCTACAAACTTCCTAAAACCGAGCCAGTCGAACTGAAGCTCGTCGCCAAGCTCGGTCCTGGACCGGCGCGCGAGAACTCGGGCATCGTCAAGAGCCGCCAGCACGGCGACTTGTTTTGGATCGAGAACGATTCGGGCGACGAGCCGCGAATCTACCCGATCCACCGCGACGGCAAAAACTATGCGGACACGCGCTACGATGACGAGCAGGGTGTGCTGATCGGCGGGGCGATCAACGTTGATTGGGAAGACATCACCAATAATGCCTCCGGCGAGATCATCGTGGCCGACGTCGGTAACAACGAGAACGATCGCCGCGACCTCGTGCTCTATTATCTGGATGAGCCGTCGCCGATCGCGGGCCGCACCACGTTTCGCAAGAAGGTCTTCATTCGCTACCCAGACCAGGAGCAGTTCCCGCCGGACCGCGAGCATTTCAATTTCGACTGCGAAGCGGTGTTCACGGTCGACAACACGCTTTACTTCCTGAGCAAAAACCGCGGCAACTCGCATACAACGCTCTATCGACTCGACGACGAGCAGCCGGAAGTGACCAACGTGCTCACGAAGCTCGGCACGGCCGACATTCAGGGGCAAGCCGTCGGGGCCGACTGCACTGCGGACGGCAAGCGCCTCGCCGTTCTCACTTATTCGGGCATCTGGATGTTCGTCCGCGATTCGCTGGACCAGGATTTTTTCGACGGCCAGGTCTACTGGGCGCCGCTCAAACCGCGCGACGCTGAAGCGATCTGCTTTGCCGATGACAAAACACTCCTCGTCGCGGACGAAGCCGCGGCGGAGCTCTATGAGCTCGCGATCGACAAGCTGCAGCGCGTGCAGTAACGATTCAAGCACAGTGCGGCGCATCCGAACAGGAGCAGCGGCAGCGCGGCAGGCTCCGGCACCCGCACGAGCGACGCCTGCCCGTCGGCGTTTGGTAGACCATCGCGCCACACGGTGTAGTCGGCTGCGTCGACTTGGCCGTTGCGGTTACCGTCGGCGAACGGCCAATCAGTGCGGCCGAACGCGGTTTGCCAGGCTGACCAATCGGCCGCGTCGACAATGCCATTGCTGTCGTAGTCACCCCAGGGGCGAGTGCCCGCGAGCCCGGCCTGGAACTGGCTGCTTTCGAGGAGTGCCGTCCAGAGGTCGCCCGGATGCCCGGCGGGATTGCCGCGCGTCTGCCACCACTCGAGCGAATACTGGCTCCAGCTGCCGCCGCCGTAGTCCTGGTTGACGAACCAGGCCAGCGAGCGAATGTTGTGGTTGCCAGGCGTGCGGTTCCATTGGTCCACATCGGCGAGCGATTGGCGAATGAAGTCGGCCGTCACCTGTTCGTTGGCCGCGAGGTTGCCCGTCGTCGGCGTGGACCGGTTCCACTCGGTGATGTAGACCGGCACATCGGCGAGCGGCCGGGCGTCGATCACTGCCAGCTGCGAGGCGAACGTGTTGTGAAACTCGGCGACCGACTGGGTGACGTTGGTGCTCTGGCTGCCGTAGGCGTGGAGCGCGAAGCCGTCGATCGCGCCGCCGGGAAGTGCGAGCGTGGCGTCGATCGCCTCGGCGAGCCAGGTGTTCCCCGCCTTCCAGCGGACGCCCGCAATCACACCGCCGGGACTCACCGGCGCGTACAGCACCTCGTCCTGCGGCCGGATCGCTTTGATGGCCGTACGGACCGCGCTATAGATCTCGGCGTAACCGGCCGGCGTGATCTGGTTTGATGCCCAGCCGTTTCCTTCACCGGTGATGTTGGGCTCGTTGCCGATGACCCAGCGGTGGGCGTAGGGACCGAGCGGGCCGATCACGTCGCTGACGATCTTGTTGGCCCAGTCGGCGGCCGAAGAGCTCGCCGGCGCGGGGACCGTCTGGCCCCAGTTGTAGTCGATCCGCGTGACGATTTCCGCGGCGTAGTTGCTGGTCGCTTGTTGATAGAGGGGCGCGAAAAACGGTGCCCGCCACCAGGGGTCGGATTCCGTGACGATCGTTTCCACCGACCAGCCATTGGAAGGGCCGCTGCCGGCGGTCGGGCTGGCATAGTCCCACCAATGGACGCCGTAGAGCCGTTCGCCATTGGCGTGGACGTCAACCGTGAAGACAGTTGCCAACAGCCAAAACGCGCACAAAAGAGATCGCGATTTCGAACGTGCCAACATCTTCTGAGGACGACTCCAAATTCACTAATCACCAGCCAGTTTCCAGGAAAGATAATCCTGCGCTCCGTCAGCGATCCTCAGAATCAATACTCCCTCGTCGACATAACGAAAGATGATCACCCAGCGCCGGTGAGAAATCAGTCGTATTCCGGACCCCAATTCGTCGGCCGCCGTGCCCGTTCGCGCGAATCCCGCACTCTCGGCAAGAGATTCGCAACGATCAATCAACTCGTCCACGATCTGATCGGCAACAAGTGGGCGCCCGCTTTCGATGCCAATTTGGTAGGCAATGTTGATTAGATCTCGATTTGCCGCTTCCGTCCGACTGGCGGTCGCCATTACTCGCGGACCCCTTGCTCCGCGAGCCGTTCGCGGACTTCGCGTTTTACGGCCTCTCGATCAAACGGCCCAGTTCGTCCAGCGTCTACATCGGCCTCCGCTTCCGCGACCATCGCCCGCATCGCGACAAGTCCGCGCTGCCGCCGTTCGAGCGTATCCATGGCCTCGCGCAACACTTCATCGCTCGTTGCAAATCCGCCGCCGGCGATCTGCGCGTCGATCCGCCGCTGCAATTCTGGCGAGATGGGAATGTTCATCAAAATATTCCTCGCTCGACTGCCCCTCCCAAAGAATACCACCTTCGCCACACCGTGGCAAAACGGATGCCGTCCGCCGATCGGCAGAATCTGAACGCTAATCCACGCTCATCTTCGCGAATCAAATTAGCGCCGATTAGCGTTCCTGCTCCCCGGGCCCTCGTATCCGCCTTGGCGAAGCTGGCGGTTCGGCGCGTTTCAGTCGGCGATGAGCGTCTTGCGGAACGAGCGCGGCGTGGTGCCGAAGCATTTGCGGAAGGCGACGCCGAAGCGCGTCGCATTCGAGAAGCCGCAGGCCAGGGCGATCTCGGTGATCGAGAGCTCGCGGCGACCCAACAGCTGCCGGCCGCGTTCGAGCCGGATGCGGCGGATTTCCTCGGCCGGCGAGCGGCCCAGGTACGAACGGAACTGGATTTCGAGGCTCCGCCGCGAGATGGGTACTTCGCGGAGCACGTCGTTCACAACGATGCCGTGGTGCGCGTGGGCGTGGATGTAACGCAGCGCGCGAACCACCGTCGGATCGTCAATCGAGAGCACGTCCGTCGACTGGCGGCTAACCACGCCGTGCGGCGGGATGAGCATGGGCTGCCGCGGCGGCAGATCGCCGGCGATCATGCGATTGAGCATGGCAGCCGCTTCGTGGCCCAGCCGTTCGCAGGCGACCGAGATGCTTGAAAGGGGCGGCGTCGAAACTTCGCAAAGCAAGTCGTCCGAATCACCGGCCAGGATCGCCACTTCATCTGGTACGCGGACGCCCGCGAAATGGCAGATGTCGGCGAGCTGCCGGCCGTGATGGGCGTCGACGGTGAGAATCGCGATCGGGCGGGGCAGGGCGGAGAGCCAGCGGTTCACGCGGCGCTGCTGTTCTTCCCAGCCGATTTTGCGACCGGCGCGGTAGCCGGGCAGATATTCGTGGCACTCGTAGCCCTGCGCGACCGCTGCCTTCACGAAGGCCTCGCCGCGCTTCTTCGAGTAGCGATGGCTCGGCGGCGCGAAGTAGGCGAACTTGCGGAAGCCGCGGGCCAAGAGATGTTCGATCGCCAGCCGCGCGCGTTCGGCTTCATCCG